>JBHHUY010000109.1:0-9488 GCA_046753965.1 Phycisphaerae bacterium | reverse complement strand
GGGCAAGGAGATTCTCGATGAAGAAGAAACGCCACACAGCGGAGCAGATCATCCGGAAGCTTCGTGAGGCCGAGGGGATGCTCTCGGCCGGCAAGCCGATCGCGGAGATCTGCCAGAAGCTGGAGATCAGCGAGCAGACCTTTCATCGCTGGCGGAACCAGTACGGCGGCATGAAGGCCGACGACGCGAAGCGGCTGAAGGAGCTGTCAGTCGAGAACCGCCGTCTCAAGAAGGCGGTGGCCGACCTGACGCTGGACAAGCAGATTCTGGAGGAAGCCCTGAAGGGAAAATGGTGAGCCCGGCGCGGAGGCGTGAGGCGGTGACGGCGGTGCGGTCGGAACGCACGGAGGTGTCCGAACGCCGGGCATGCAGGGTGTTGAATCAGCCGCGATCGACGCAGCGGTATCGGCGTCGGGAACCGGATGGCGAACGGGCGTTGGTCTCCCGGATGCGTGCGTATGCACGGCGCCATCCGCGCTACGGCTACCGTCGCATCTGGGCATTGCTTCGCCTGGATGGCTGGATCGTGAATCGTAAGCGGGTTCATCGCCTGTGGCGTCGCGAGGGATTCAAGGTGCCTCAAAAGCAGCGAAAAAAGCGGCATTGGGGCACGAGCGCCAACGGCGTGGTTCGTCGTCGGGCCGAGCATGTGAACCAGGTGTGGTGCTACGACTTCGTGAAGGACCAGACGACGGACGGTCGGCCGCTGAAGTTTCTGCCGATCGAGGATGAGTACACGCGGGAGTGCCTGGCGTTGGAGGTGGACCGGAGCATCACGGCGGAAGACGTGATCGAGACCCTGCGTTCTCTGTTCGAGGTCCGCGGGGTGCCGACGTACATCCGCAGCGACAATGGCCCGGAGTTCATCGCGCATGCGATTCAGAAATTCCTGGCCGACAGCCGCGTCGAGACCTTGTACATCGAGCCGGGTAGTCCGTGGGAGAACGCGTACAGCGAGTCGTTCAACAGTCGGTTTCGGGATGAGCTCTTGAACCGTGAGCTGTTCACGAGTCTGATGGAGGCGAAGGTGCTCTGCGAGGATCATCGGATGGTGTACAATCACCGGCGACCACACAGTGCGTTGGGATACCGAACCCCGGCGGGATTCGCGACGGCGTGTGGAGAGGCAGGCTCCGCTCCGCTCGGTCCCCTCGCTCCGCTCCGCCCGCCTCTCCACACGCCGGGGAGCGACGAAAGGACACCGACTCTCATAACAGGTGGTACATAAACTGGGGGCAGGTCAGAGGGTCTTCAAGAGACGCGTCAACCGGGCCTGCGAACACGCGGCCAGCTCGCCCCGTATCGTGCTCAGCGTGTCGTTGTTCACAGGGCAGGGCCGGTTGGTAACGTGTTTATTTGTAGAGGCATGCGGTGGTTTGGAAGGGCGTTGGCCCAATAAAGCTACGGCGATTCCATCGGCGCATCCTCGCCGCTTCGCGCCAGGAGCAGCGCCCGGTAGCGCTCCGTTTCTTCGGGCATGCCGCGCGCTTCATAGAGCGCGATCACGCCGGACAACGCGGCCCGGGTCAAGTCGTGCTCGGTCCCGAGCACCGCTTTGATTCGTGCGTAGCTCTTCAGGAGCAGCGGCTCGGCCTCGTCGTAGCGGCCGAGCGCCGTGAGGCAATCTCCCAGGGCGCGTTCAGCGTCACAGATGCGGTAATGGTCGGGCACGAGGGTGACGGCGGCGGTCTCGCGGGCCTCGCGAAGGACGGGCTCCGCGGCGGCGGCCTCGCCGCGCTCCACGAGAATCGTTCCCAACAGCGTGAGGGACTCGGCGATGCGCCGGTGCCCCGGCGGCAGACCGCCGCGCTCGATATTGAGGGCGGCCCGGCAATCGCGTTCGGCGGCTTCCAGGTCGCCGAGGGCCCGGTTCAGTTCGGCGCGGTACTGCAGGGTGATGGCGACGGTGGGGTGCCGGGGGTTGGGCTGTCGCTTCTTGACGGCGAGCGCCTCGTCGAGCAGCGATTGGGCTTCGGCGTACTGCCCCAGCCTGATGAGGCACCGCGCCAGGGCGGTCTTGACCATGGCGGTGAAGACGTGGTCTTCGCCGACGCGTTCGATGTGTGCGGCGAGTGACTGCCGGTAGAGGGATTCGGCCTCGGTGTAGCGTCCCATCTCGGTCAGGCAGGTCGCGAGGTTCATCCGGCCGGCGAACCGGACGGGCGTGCCGGGCCGCCGGCCCCGGTCTTGCTGATCGACGGCCTGTCGAAACATCGCCAGGGCCTCGGGAAAACGGCCCTGGCGCTGGCGGACGGTGGCCAGGTGGGTCAGGGTTTCGGCGATGTCGGCCGGGACGCCGAGCGCGCGGCGCGCGGCCAGGGCTTCCTCGTAAACCGGCTCGGCCTTGGCGTAGGCGCCCTGTTTGTAGTAGACCGAAGCCAGGTCGTTCAGTGTCTGGGCGAGCGTTTCGTCGGGCTTTTTCGTGAGGTTTCGACGGATGTCGACGGCCGCGGTCAGTTCTCGCAGGGCCTTGTCATAGTAGCCGTGTTCCTTGTAGGCCTTGCCGATCAGGTGTCGCAGCCGGGCCTCCTGCTCGCGGGCTCGGGGCGGGCTCGCGTCGAGATCGGCGCATTCCTGGTCGAGCATGGTCTCGACCGTGGCGTGCGCGCCGGCGGTCTTGTAGGGGTCGACGCGCAGGATCATCGAGCTCAACTGGTGAGAGAACGTCCGTTCCGCGTCCAGCATGTCGGCAATCGCGGAGGTTCGGTAGATCAGGAACCCGGAGACGACGAGGATCATCGCGGCGGCTGCGGAGAAGGGGCCTTTCTTGCGGCGGACCGTCTTCTGGAAGACATACCATGTGCTGTCGCGCTTGGCGTCGATGGGTTCTCCGGCCAGGTAATGTTCGATGTCCCGCCGGAACGCCTCAACCGATGCGTATCGACGCGGTTTCTCTTTGGCCAACGCCTTGAGAATGATTGTGTCGATCTCGTAGTTCACGCGGTACGGCGCTTCGTCCCCTTTGATGGAAACCTGCATGCTCCGGCGGTACCAGGAGCTGGGCGGTTCCGGGTCGGCCTCGGCGATCGATCGGAGCACCTCGACGATCGGTCCCGTGACGGAATACGGCAGATGGCCGGTCAACATCTCATAGAGAATCACGCCGAGGGAATAGACATCCGTCAGGGTGTCGACCCCGCGCGGATCTCCCTTGGTCTGCTCCGGTGAAGCGTAGGCAAGGGTCCCGACGAACTCGCCGGTGAGGGTTCTGAGTGAGCCGTCCCGCGGCGCTTCGACGCCGGTGAGCTTGGCGAGGCCGAAGTCGAGCACGTGCGGCCGGCCATCGGGGTCGACGCGGATGTTGGCGGGCTTCAGGTCGCGGTGGATGACGCCGTGCTGATGGGCATGGTGGACGGCTTCGCAGATCTTGGCGAACAGCTTCAGGGCGGTGTTGACGGATTTCGGGTCGTCGGTGGGACCGGCGTCGCGGACGGATCGCATGTAGGCGTCGAGCGGTTGGCCGTCGATGTATTCCATCGCGAAGTAGCAGCTTCCGTCCGGCGCGACGCCGCTGTCGAAGACCGTCGCGATGGCCGGATGCTGGAGCGCGGCGGCCAGGTCGATCTCCCGCTCGAATCGCTGCCGCTGTCGCACCGAGGCGAAGGCGCCGCTGAGCATGACCTTCAGTGCCACCGTTCGCTTCGTGGCCTGTTGGATCGCGCGATAGACCACCCCTTGGGCCCCGCGCTGGATTTCCGAGACGATGTCGTACCCCGGGATCGACGCCGGGCCCATCGGCGCCGGCGACGGGGGACCGGTCTCGTCGAGCGTCTGCGTGTTGCGTCGGGGCGTGGCCGCGAGCGCGGCCATCAGGGCGTTGTCCTTGCGGATGGCTTCGAGGCGGGCGCGGCACGGCTCGCAGGTTTCGAGATGCCGGGCCAGCTCGGCGTCGTCGTCTCGATACGCCTCCGGTCCGAGGTCGGCGAACGCGTGCAGGCGGTCATCGGGAGGGCAGGGCGATCGGGGGTCGTGTGAATCAGCCATGACCTATTCCACCTCCTCCAGTTCATAGGATGTGTTCAGCCGCCGGATGATCGTCCGCAGTTGTTCGAGGCAACGTTGCTTCGCCTTGTACACCGATTCCAGCGGCATGTTCTGTTTCTTCGCCACGTCCGACGGTTTCTGTTGGTCGAAGCAGAGGCATTCAAAGGCGCGGATCGTCCGCTCGTCGAGCTTGGTGCCCTCGCGAAGTTCCGAGAGGGCCCGTCGAAAGATCTCATGCCGGCATTCCTCTTCCCAGATTTCGGCGAGCTTGTCTTCTCCCGGCAGCGCGTCGATGGCCGATTCTCCGCGCCACTCACGCCGGCGGGCCCTGGCTCGGCGGAGATCGGCCACGCGGCTCTTGGCGATGCCGATGATCCAGCTTCGGAGCCGCCCGCGGTCTCGGGCGTACTTGCCGGCGCGGTATTCCTGCAAGAACTTGATGAGCGTTTCCTGGCTGACGTCCGCCGCGTCCTGCTCGTTGAGGCCGAGCCGCCGCGCCACGGCCAGAATGATCGGCGCGTATCGAGCGTGGAACTCCTCCCAGACGGCGTCGTTGCCCGTATCGAAGAGTCCTTCCAGCAGTGCTGTCGTGGTCTGAAGGGGAGCGTCCATCCGGCCCTCCGCCTCGTTGGGCCTTTATTCTACCACGCCGCGCGGTTCCGTTGAACATCCGCTCGAAAGACTTCGAATTGGACAGGTCTTTTCAGGTTTTTTCAGGTGATGTGTGTTGTCGGGCCTCGGCCCGCCCGTTCTTGGGTCGGTCGTCCGTGGCGGCCGCCGGGGGTCATCGCCTGCCGAGGAGGGTTTCCAGGCGATCGAGGCCGCGATCCATCGTTTCCATATCGAGGGCGAAGGAGAGGCGGACGTGCCGATCGGCCCCGAAGGCGGCGCCGGGCACGAGGGCCACGTGGGCCTTTTCGAGTACGGTCTCGCAGAAGGCGGCCGAGCCGCTGACGCCGAGGTCGCGATAAGCGCCCGAGACGTCGGGAAAGCAGAAGAACCCGCCGGACGGCGCCGCGCAGGTGATGCCTCGCAGGACATTGAGCCGCGCGTGCATGTGTTGGCCGCGGCGTTCGAAGGCGGCGCGCATCCCCTCCACCCGGGATTGATCTCCGGTCAGTGCCGCGACGAGGGCGTGTTGGATGAATGTCGCGGTTCCGCTGGTGGTGTGACTCTGAATCCTGGCCATGGCCTGGATGACGGGTTTCGGTCCGGCCGCGTAGCCGATCCGCCAGCCGGTCATGGCGTAGCTCTTGCTCGCGGCGTTGAAGGTGACGGTCTTCTCAAACCATTCATCGCCTACGGCGGCGAAGCTCAGGTGGTCGCGCCGCGTGCCGAAGCGGATTCGGTCGTACATCTCGTCGCTGAAGACGAGCAGGTCGCGGCCGGAGATCGCCGCGGCGATGGCGCGGACCTCGCCGGGGTCGTAGGCGAACCCACCGGGATTCGACGGCGAGTTGAACAGCAGCACGCGGGTCTTGTCCGTGACGGCCGCCGCGATCCTCTCCGGCCTGAGCCGCAGATCGGCGGGATCGTCCGGTTCGATCGGCACGACCACACCGCCTGCGAGACGAATCTGTTCGGGAAAGCTGACCCAATAGGGGACGGGCAGCAGGACCTCGTCGCCGGGGTCCAGAACCGCTGCGAACGCGAGCGCCAGGGCTTCTTTCGCCCCGACCGTGATCATCGTCTGATCGGGCCGGTAATGCAGGCCGTTCTCGCGGCGAAATTTCTCGCAGACGGCCTGACGCGCCTCGGGAATGCCGCTGGGTGGCCGGGCGTATCGGGTGTGGCCCGCGTCGAGGGCGTCCTTCGCCGCCTGCGTGATGTGGGCCGGGGTGTCGAAGTCGGGCTCGCCGGCCCCGAAGCCGATGACATCGATGCCTTCGCGGCGCATCGCCGCCGCCCTGGACGAGACAGCCAGCGTGGCGGATTCGGTCAGGTTCTGGGAACGCGCTGAGAGCCGCATGGGTCGATTCACTCTGGGTCACGATCGCTCGCGGCGGCGGCGACCGGCGTGGCCGCATCCTGCCGCTGTGTACTATACTTGTTGTTATTCGACCGGGGCAGGCCGGTGCTGAGGGTAATCTTCGGCCTCGGCGGGCAAACCCTCGGTGTTCTGCGAGGAGGGGACGATGGAACAGGGCCAAAAGCGTGTCTTGGATGTCGGTAACTGTGACGCCGACCACGCGAAGATCCGGCATCTCTTGACGAAGCACTTCGATGTGGTTGTGGAGCGTGCGAGGCTCGTGGACGAGGCCATTGAGCGGATGCGGGCCTGTCGCTACGACCTGATTCTGTTCAATCGCCTGATCTTCGCGGACGGAAGCGAGGGGGTGGAACTGCTCCGCCGGGCCCGGACGGAGGACCTGGCCGAAGACACGCCGATCATGCTCATCAGCAACTATGAGGAGGCGCAGGCGGCTTGCGAGGCGGCGGGCGGCCAACGCGGCTTCGGAAAGGCGGAGTTGGGGGATCGGTCTACCATCGAGCGGCTGGCCCGATATCTGCCGCGTCGCTGACTCCACGCCGTCGCTTCGACACGGGACATTCCGAGTCAGGTTTGTCGACCTGCCGGACCGGCCGGCTTGGCCGCGGAAGGTCCGCATAGGGGCGTCAGGTCCCGGCCGGCAGGCGGAGATGTTGCTTCTTCGAGAAAAAAAACGGGTGATCCGCACTCCGGGATTCAGTAGTAACCTTTGTAGTATCAAGTTGTTATGACGGCTCCCGTTCCTTGGTGATGCCGGAACGCCACACAAATCCGGCGGGCTGATTTGCGTCTGCGTATTCCCGTGCTATGCTTTAGATGGAAGCAGCTAGATTAGGCTCCCCCCCGCACGGCCCTCCCAGCAGGGCTGTCAGACCGGATGAATGGCGGTTGAGCGGTCGTCGGCCACCCGGTTGTAGCTTGAATCCAGACGTCCATCGGCGACAGGGCGGACTCGGTTGGCCGTGTGTCCGGTACTGCGTACCGCGCGGCCTGCTCTCCCACCGGCAAGAGGCGGTTGTTGCCCCCCGAAGCGGCCCCACGGAGGCCGCGGGAGTCCTCCAAAATGGCAGTTGCGAACGACCAGGCAGCGTCTGCCGCGAGCCCGGGTGGCCTCGTGCCCGCTCGGGCCCCGGCGCCGGCCAAGCTCACCCGGCTGTGCGCGGCTGATCGGCAGCGGCTCGACCGCATCCTGGCCCAGCCGGTCGCCTACATGGACCATCCAAGCTTTTCCGATCCGAAAACGGCCGCTGTCCTGTTTCCGGAGGCGTTCGGCGATCGATCGCGCGCGCCCTGGTGCCGGTCGGCCGATGCCGAGGCCAAGCCTCGCGTCGATTGCCAGATGTCGTCCCCGACCCTGAACCGTGAGGAGGAGCAAACCCTGTTCCTCCGCCTGAACTACAGTCGCCATCGCATGGCGGCGCTGCTCCGGTCGTTTGCGGGCCGGCGGCTGACGGTGCGGGCCGCGCGCGAGTTGCTCTGGTGGCATGCGCGATGCGAACGCACGCGCTGCGAGATCGTTCAGGCGAACATGCCGCTCGTTCTGGCCATGGCCAAACGGACCAAGCTGGGCAACATCGACTACGCCGAACTCATCAGTGAGGGCAACATGGCCCTGCTGCGGAGCGTTGATAAGTTTGACTGCGGTCGGGGCTTCAAGTTCAGCACCTATGCCTGCCGGGCGATTCTCAAGAGCTTCAGCCGCGTGGCGATGAAGCTGGCGCGCTATCGCGGCCGGTTCCCCGTCGAGTTTGACCCGTCGCTCGAACGAAGCGATTATCTCGAACACCAGCGGTTGGACCACGAGGCGGATTGCGTTGCCGAGCTGCGCGGCATCATGCAGAGCAACGCCGCCTCCCTCAATGAGGTCGAGGTGAAAGTCATCCGGGCGCGCTTCGCCCTCGGCGGCTTCGACGGTCTGGACGCTGCCGGGCCGAAGACCCTGGAACAGGTCGGTCTGCTGATCGGCGTGACGAAAGAACGCGTCCGCCAGATTCAGAACCGCGCCCTGGCCAAGTTGAGAGACAAGTTGCTGGACGACTTCCTCGCGGCGTAGCGCGGCCCGCCCCACACAGCCTAACCCTTCAATCGGTGTTGCTACGCCGAGATTCTCTCCTCGGCGCCTGCCGCGTGCGTTCACCCCGCATCGCGCGGTGGCGCGCTGCCTTGATCCGCGTTATCATGTGGTCCGGCGCTCCGAGCCGGGCAGGCAGCGGGTGGCGGGTTGATCCGCCAAACGGCAAAGCCGCGCGTCTGCCGAGCAGTCAGGCACTCTCCGGGGCGAAGATGATCATGAAGGCCACGCGGCGCTATCCCTGGTTCGTCAAGGGCGACCTCGACGGGTTCTTCGGTCTGGCGGTCGACAATCTCGTGCAGGTGCTCGTGATCGTCGCGCTCTGCAAGAGCCTGTGTCATTTCACCGACGGCCTGCTCTACGGACGCATCCTCCCCGGCATCGCCGTCAGCCTGCTGATCGGCAATCTGTTCTATGCCCTGCATGCGCGGCACGTCGCCCGTCGCGACGGCAACCCGGCCTGCACGGCCCTGCCTTACGGCATCAACACGCCGTCGGTCTTCGCCTACATCCTGTTCATCCTGGCGCCGATCTACGCGCGATACAGCGCTCCCGACTTGCTCGGATCGGAGGGGGCCGCGCAACTGGCCTGGCGGGTGGGCCTGCTCGCGTGTATCGGCAGCGGCATCATCGAGTTCCTCGGCGCGTTTCTCGGCGCGTGGATTCGCCGGGTCACGCCGCGGGCCGCGCTGCTCTCGGCCCTCGCGGCGATCGGCGTCATCTTCATCGCCAGCCCGTTCGCGTTTCAAATCTTCGAGCGACCGCTCGTGGCGATCCTCCCGATGTTCGTCGTTCTCGTCGGATACTTCTCCCGTGTCCGTTTTCCGCTCGGGTTGCCGAGCGGGCTGGTCGCGGTGTTGCTCGGCACGGCACTCGCGTGGACGGTCCCGCTGGTCTTCGGACCCGAGATGATGAGCGCAGAGTCCGTTCGCGCCTCGACACAGTGGATCGCAACGAGTCGCGCGACCGTGCACCTGCCGCAGTCCTGTTGGGGCGACATCGTCTCGCTGCTTCGAAACGACGCGACCGTGCTCTGGTCGTTTCTCGGGGTGATCGTGCCGATGGGGCTGATCAACGCGATCGGCTCGTTGCAGAACATCGAGTCGGCCGAGGCGGCGGGCGACCGGTTCTCGACCGGCCCGTGCATGGCCGTCAACGGCATCGGTTCGATCGCGGCGGGGCTCTTCGGCAGTTGCTTCCCGACGACGATCTACATCGGCCATCCCGGCTGGAAGGCACTGGGCGCGCGGTGCGGGTATTCCATCATCAATGGCCTGTTCTTCACCGCGATCTTCTTGTTAGGGCTTGGGGCGGTCGTCGTGAGCATCATCCCGATGGAGGCGGGCATGGCGATCGTGCTGTGGATCGGTATCATCATCACGGCCCAGAGCTATGAAGCCGTTCCGAAGCGCCATTATGCCGCCGTGGCGATCAGCTTCTTCC
>JBHHUY010000108.1:0-9653 GCA_046753965.1 Phycisphaerae bacterium | reverse complement strand
CCCCCGGCTTCACACGGAGTTCCACGGCATCCGTGCTACTCTGGGACACCTCTCAACGGAGAGCTGCGGCCGTCGCATACGGGACTGTCACCCGCTGTGGTCGGACTTTCCAGACCGTTCTGCTGGTCGCGCTTTTGTAACTCCTCGAGGGCCCGCAACCCCGGCCCGAAGGCCGGTTTGGGCTAGATCCGCTTTCGCTCGCCGCTACTCACGGAGTCTCGGTTGATTTCCTTTCCTCCAGGTACTGAGATGTTTCAGTTCCCTGGGTCAGCCCCGACGCGCTATGCATTCACACGCCGGTGACGCCACTTATTGGGTGACGCCGGGTTTCCCCATTCAGACATCTCCGGATCAACGCTTGTTTACCAACTCCCCGGAGCTTATCGCAGGTTGCCACGTCTTTCATCGCCTCTGGACGCCTAGGCATCCACCATGCACCCTTAGTGAGCTTGACCACATCGATGAATCGCTGCCATCGCCCGAGCAGGGCAGACAAACCTCTCGGCCGTCCGTCCAACACCGGGCGGTGCACGCGCTCCAACGACGCATCAAGCCGCCGTTTCGACGCTCAACCCCCACCGATCCCGATCCGAATCAACGAATCGACACCGCCGAAGGCTGAGATCCTCACTAGGTCTTGTGATTCGATCTAATCACAACCCACTCTATTCATTTGTCAAAGAGCAACTCCGGATCAACGGCGATGCCGCCTCTCCAGAGACTGGAAAACAGAAACCGGACATCGTCATCCGGCCTCTGGTTTCAAGTCTCCGTCTTCCGCATGGAGCCGACCGGGCTCGAACCGGCAACCCCTAGCTTGCAAAGCTAGTGCTCTCCCAATTGAGCTACGGCCCCGCCTTCTTGCAGGCCGTCGCCAAGCCGGCCGAGCAACTCTCAGCCGCAACTCTTGGGGCCTCAGCCGCCGCCCTTGGCCCGCAGCAACAACAGCAGGACAAAAGCGCCCGCCAGGATCACCAAGTATCCCCAATTCGGCATATCTCACCAATCTCCAATCGCTCGCACGACAACTGGGCCCGGTAGGAGTCGAACCTACGACCTCGTCGTTATCAGCGACGCGCTCTAACCAACTGAGCTACGAGCCCGACCGCCCGGGCCTGTCGAGCCGAAGCGTGCGGCCGATTGAGTCTTCTTCGGCGCCCGTCGGGCTCAGGCTTCACTGGCCCGCCGTCTCCGCGTTTGGGAAATCCGCCGACCGCCGTCGCGGCGACAAAAAAACCACCGGCGACTGCCGGTGGCATCGATTGCTCGATCACCCCCAGAAACCGCGGTCAGGTGGATAAAAACGCCGTCTTGTCAATCCTTCGCGTCAGCAAGAGCCTCCCACCTGCCAGCCCGACGACCCAAAGGCCGCCGGCGGGACCAACTCATCGCAGCACAGCAGGATACCACAGCCCCCATGGCTGTCAACCCGGTTTTTCAAGATTCCCCGGATCATTTTCGAAAGCCCTAACATCTTGCTGCAACACAGGTTAGGAAGGGCCCGCGAGGAAGCGGCGCAAGAATCGCCGAGGGCCGCCCGTGCAACCCCAACGGCTCGCCCCCCCCGGCGGCCCTCGACGAAGCCGCGGCATCGCCCGGGGCCCCCGTTCCTCGTAAACCGCCCCCTCGAAACGAACGCGATCATCTCCGAGGATGCGAAGACCGGCGTCTTGTTTCCCCCATCGTTGGACGAAATGCGTTACCATATTGGCCGCCGACGACCGAGTCGCGCGAGCGCGGCGGTCGGCACAGCACACACGGGTGCTACCCCGAAGACGCAAGCAGACCGGAGCAGCAAGACGATGCGGAAAACCAAGGACATCAAACGGAAGAAACGAGAGGCCGGGATCGAATACAAGAAAGGCAACCGCAAAGACGCCTACAAGATGTGGTCTGAAGCCAAGAAAGAGCTGGACGAACTTCGCGGACGAAACCAACCGCCGGCCGCGTCATCCAACGACGAAGCCGCCACGTAGGCGCGCATCCCCCGGAAGTGAGCACAGCGCCCCTTCCAGCGGCGAGAGACGGATCGGGGAACAGTTCCGTCCCAAGTGAACCCAGCCACGCGCGCGTGCGCAAGCCGGTGTTCGCCAAACGCCGTGTCGTCGTGAGGCCTCAATTCGCGCGCGCCGAAACCGTCGCAAGGCGGCCGGCGCGAATCGACGACCACCACAACGTCACCAGACCCGACAAGACATGGGCCCCGCCCACCCAGGCGGGCCACGCGCTGACCGACCGCGACACCCGCTCGGGTGCGAGGTAACCCAATCGCATGAAGAGCAACCCCTGCACGAGCAGCAGGCCGCCGAGCGCCGCGGATCGCCAGGTCATCCCCCGTCGCAACAGGAGCAGAAACGCCGTCGCCAGAATGATCAGCTCGCGCCACAGCGGGAACACCGCCAGCCCGAACGACAGCGCCGTCGGAACATTGCTCCAGGCGGTCCGAAGCGACATCCGGTTCCCGCGCGACGTGGAGACAATCGTCTTTTTTCGTCCGGGGCCCATCCACTCGCCCTGCGGGGTCACGACCCAGACGTGCCGCAGATCGGTCGCCACCGAGGCGTCCACACCCAATCGGCGCAGCAGCGACGCCGCCATGATCGCACGCCCGTCGCAATCCTCCCGCATCCGGCCGTCCGGCGCCGCGGCCGCCTGGGCGAACATCTCCGAAACCGTCGGCATGTAATCGGCCGAGCCCCAGACATCCCAATCCCAGCCGTAGGCAATCTTCCGATAGATGAACGCCTGCACCGCGATGGGGATCCGCCGCGACGGGTCGGTCGCATCTTCGGAGGCCGTGTCGCCCCCGGGCGTCGCCGGCTTCTCCGCTTCCGCCAGTTCGGCCTTCAGCTCCGCTTCCCAGGCCGCCAGCTCCGGCGCGTCCGGTTCGACCATCGCCTCCATGTTCGACAGGTGCGAAAGATGCCGCGCGAACTGGCGCGGATAGGGAAACAGCACGAAAAAGGTCACACCGCCCAGGACGAGGAGCTTCAGCGGCACGCGGACATACCAGGCCGCGAGGCGCGAGCCCGACCTGCGATTCCCGGAGGATGACGCCTGCGATTCCATCCGACTCTCCCGCGCGAAGCGACGGCCGCTCCGATCGGGCCCACCGCCCGATCGGCACATTGCCCGACCGCTACATTATAGGAACGCGATCGAACTGCACACAGGAACATGATCGAACGGCTTGCAGGAACGAAGTAAGACCGCTTACAGGAATGCAAGGGAACCGTGCGGCCCCCGAACCGCGGGCTTCAGCCCGCGCGGCGCCAAAGACCGAGCAACGAAACAGCGCCTCATCCGGCCCCGCCTACTCCCGCTCGCGGTTTCGCGCCATCTGCACGCGCGCCTCGGCCGCATCGGGCGATTCGGGCGCCAGATCGCAGACGATCTGCCACGAGGCGTTCGCGCGATCGATCAGCCCCATGTTTTGAAGCGCCAAGGCGAGGGTCGATCGGAAATCGACGTTCTCGGGATTCCCCTTGACCGCCTGCTCGTAGTGCTCGATCGCGATCTCGAACTCGTGCCGCTTCGCGAACAGCAGACCGAGCTGGTAGTGAAGATCGGCATAACCGGGTCGCAGGTCCGTCGCCTGCCGGAACACCTCGGTCGCCTCGTCGGTCCGACCCAGGTCCTTGAGCGCCAGGCCGAGCTTGATGAGGGCCTTCATGTAGGACGGATTGATCGTGACCGCCCGGCGGAAGGCCTCGAGCGCATCCTCGACCTGTCCGCGGTTACGGAAGAGCAGCCCCAGGCGGTAGTGGAGATCGGCGTGGCTCGGATTCGCGCGGATCGCCTCGCGCAGCCGTTCAATCTGCCGTGAGATCAGATCGGTCGACTCGGGCGATTCTTCCGGCGTCTCGGCCGGGTCGTTCTTGAGCAGAAGGTAACCGTCGGCCTGACGGCTCGCCGCCGCCTTGAGCTGCATCCGGGCCACCTCGCTGAACAGCAGCGCGCTGTTGGGCTCGATGTTGCCGGCCATGTCGAACGAGGCCTGCGCCTCCTGCGTGCGGCCGCTCGCGTGCTGCGCCACACCGAGCCCCACGTACGCGCTGAGCAGGCGATCATTGATCTCCAGGGCGGTCGAGAACCAGTGCGCGGCCTCGTCGTAGCGGCCGGACCGCAGGTGCTGCGTGCCCAGCTTCACGTTGACCTCGAGATAGTCGGGGCAAATCTCCAAGGCGCGCCGGTATTGCGCGAGCGCGGAGGCGTCGTCACCGAGCCGCGCATAGAGATCTCCGAGGCGCAGCCGGGTGTCGGCGAAATCGGCCTGGTTCTCGATCATTTTGTGCAGGTGCTCGATCGCCTCCCGGATCAGACCGGATTCCTCGTACGCGCTGGCCACGTCGTGGTGGGCGGCCCAGTTGTCCGGATCGAGGCTCAGGGCGTGTTCGTAACGCGCGATCGCGCCGGAAAAGTCTCCCGCCTTGAGCAGCAGATTCGCCAGCGTCAGGTGCAGGTCGCTCTGCTGCGGGTCCAGTTCACACAGACGGGTGTAGTGGTGCACCGCCGGACCGATCTCGTCGTTCTTGAGAAAGATCGCGGCGAGTCGTTCGTGGGCGTTGCGCAGCGTCGGGCAAACGTTGAGCGAATCGCGGTAGTAATCGATCGCCTGCTCCTCGTGACCGAGACGCTCGTGGCAATACCCCAGACAGAACAGGATCGCCGGCTCGGTCGGCGCGAGCTTCTGCGCGATGCGCAATTGCTCCAGCGCAACGTCCACCTGGTTCAACTCATCGAAACAGCAGGCCAGCCCGAGCCGCGCCGGCAGGTCGTCTCTATCGCGCGACAGCACGTCCAGAAACACGCGCCGCGCGGCAATCGGATCCTGCGCCTTCAGATAGCGCCCCCCCAGGCGAATCTGAATCGACGTATCCTCGGGGTTCGCCTGCGCATCGAAGGCCACGTCCTCAAGCGTCTCGTCCGTGTCGGTCCCCAGCGCGGCGGCAAACGCCCCGGTCATGTGCGAGATCAGGCCGCGCCCGAGCACCTCCAGCAAATAGGACATCCGTCTTCTCCCCCCGCTAGCCGCTCATCGCGGCCTGCAAGGCCTCGCGGGCCCGACCGTAGTTCGCGTTCAGAGACAACGCCGCCCGGAACGCCCCGCAGGCCTGCGCCACGGCCCCTCGATCGCGGTAGAGCTCGCCCAGCAGGCAGTGCACGTCCGGATAGTTGCCCCCCAGTCGGATCGCCTGATTGAGCCGTTCGATCGCCGCTTCGTGTTGGTCGGTCTGCGCGTAAAGCCGCCCCAGTTGAATGAGCGCCTGGACATACCTGGGGTTGATCTCGACCGCCATCCGCGCCTGAAAAATCGCCGCATCGGTCCACCCCAGCCGCTCGTGGACCCGGGCGCAGTGATGGTAGAGGTCGGCGTAGTCCGGGTGCCGTTCGAGGGCACGCTCCAGCACCGCCGCTAACATTGCGAAGATGTCCTTGTCGGCGCCGGTGTCCGGCAGGTTCAGGAAGGCCTCGACGAAATCGGGCTCACGCGTGATCAACTCGCCGAGCGACTCGATCGAACCGTCGTCCGCGGCCGCCGGCTCATGACCGGCAGGCTCGAGTGAAAGCCTGAGACGCTGCGCGGTCGTCCGCGCGGCGTCGACGGCAAGCGTCAGAAGCAACGCCAGGTACGCATCCTGCGGCCGGAGCCGCTGCGCCGCGGCCAAGTGTTCGACGGCTTCCTCGTGGTCGCCGGCGGCCGCCAGCGCCAATCCGAGATGCTGTCGGACCTCCCCGTCGAGCGGCGCCAGCTCCGCGGCCTCCTGCAACACGCAGACCGCGTCCTCGTACTGTTCCGCCGCGGCGTACAACAGGCCAAGTTGCAGCCGGACATCCGCCCGATGCGGCGCGGCGTCGATGAGCTTCACGAGCGTTTCCACCGCTCGCGGCATCTGCCCGTCGCGCGCGAAGGCGTGTGCCAGGCGGATCGGCTGGTCGACGTCTCCGGTATCGGCGGCATCGCCGCGCTCGTATTCCACCGCCGCAAGATCGAACCGACCCTGCCCCGCATAGCTGGCGGCGAGATAGCGGGAGAGATCGGCGGAATCCGGATTGATGCGCCGCGCGGCGCCGAACTGCCGGATCGCCTCGGTGTGGCGACCGGCGCGGAGGTCGAGCAGGCCCTGCCGCTGACGCGCCTGGCCGAGATAGAAGCGGGCGAGCGTGGCGCACAGCCCGCAGTCTTCGGGAATGGATGAGAGCAGGGCGATCGCGTCGCGATAGCGCCCCGCCTCGAATGCGACCAGGCCTTCCTGGTACGCGCGGGCGGCCTTGCCGTGCGGTTGTTTGGGATACCGGTCCTTCTCACGCATGGGCGTGCTCCTTCGCTCCGGAATCGCGGTCGAGACCGGACGCGCTCTCCGCCGAGGGGACCCGCCCCGAACGGGGGATCGGAAAGACCTCCTCCTCGCGCGAGCGCTTGGAATATCGGTCAAGACGAGAAGGAAATGGACGTTCAATTCCGAAGAGATGCCGGGGAGTCGCAGAAGACTTCGATCTCAAGCGCCGCGTTCGGCCCAGGTGCGACTTGCCGTTTGGCGGCCCTTCAGAGCCACAAACCGGCGTTCGTCCTCACAAGGCAATCAACCCGCTTCCGAGCCCCCACTCCACCCGCGCCGCGCAAAAAGCGGGAGCGGCGCGCTACAAGAGCGGCCGCTCCCTCATCCATCACGGGTCTCGACGTTGGGGGGATCATCGAAACCATCGGGGATGATGGATGTTCTGATAATACCGATCGTACAAAGACTGCCAACGGCGCAAACAGATTGTTCGCTGGGTAAGCCCTACTCTCCCGGTGCTCGCCATCATACGCGATCGCGAGAACGAAAATCAAGGTTCGCGCCGCGTGCTCGCGTGACGTCCGGAATGCCGGCCACTCCAAAGCTCACGATCACGATCAGACGCTCCGGGACTCGCTCCGCGCGGATCCATCGGCGGGAATCCGCGGCGGCCGGGCGTTCCATGCGCTCCCGCCGACAGGGCGCCGCCACCTCGCGCATCCGTTCGCCGATCAAGTACGAGGGCTTGTCCTGACGTTATCGGAAGATAGGATGTCTGCCGGAATGACCGATAGACGGATCGCGATCGAGGAGCCAGGATGGCGCGCGTGACCCACCCACGGACTCGGACCCCCGAAGCGAGCAACGGGCAGACTCTCTTGGATTTCGGGTCCTCAGCCGCGGAAATCAAGCGGCTGAGCCCCCCGGAGCCGTCCATGCCGACAAGTCGAAAACGCAAACCGACGCGGCAGTCTCGCACCCGCCCACCCAAGCCGCGAAAGACCGGCGCCCGGCGCGGAAAAAAGCACGCCTACGCCACGGCCGAAAGCATGTCCAAGGCCCAGCGCGAAATCTCGGTCTCCGAGTTCTTCGCGAAGAACCGGCACCTGCTCGGCTTCGACAACAAACGCAAGGCGTCGACAACAGCCTCGACGCCTGCGAGGAGGCCGGCATCCTCCCCGAAATCCACATCGCCCTTACACAGACCGACGCCGACCGCTTCCAGGTCACCGTCCGGGACAACGGACCGGGCATCGTCAAAAAGCAGATTCCGAACATCTTCGGCAAGCTCCTCTACGGCTCGAAGTTTCACCGGTTGAAGATGAGCCGCGGACAGCAGGGAATCGGCATCTCGGCCGCCGGGATGTACGGCCTGCTCACGACCGGCAGGAGCATCCGCATCGTCTCCCGCACCTCGCGGCGCGCCGACGCCCACCATTACGAGGTCCAGATCGACACGAAAACCAACGACCCACAGATCGTCAAGGAAAAGACGACCTCGGTCGAGTGGAACCACGGCACCGAAGTCTCGATCCAACTCGTGGCGTCCTACCAGAAAGGCCGCGCGTCGGTCGACGAGTACGTCGAGCTCACGGCAATCGCCAACCCGCACGCCGCGTTTCATTTCGTCGATCCGGCCGGAAACGTGTTCGACTACCCGCGCGGCACCGACGCCCTGCCCGAGCCCACGGCCGAGATCAAGCCGCATCCCTACGGGATCGAGCTCGGCGTCCTCATCAAGATGCTGAAGGACGGCCGGGGCGCCACGCTCGCGCAGTTCCTCCACAACGAGTTCAGCCGGGTCAGCGCCGCGACGGCCTCGGCGATCTGCAACCGCGCGAAACTCAGCCCCCGCGCCCGCCCGACGCGGATCGGCACCCACGAGGCCGAAACGCTTTACAAGGCGATGCAGGAAACGCCGGTCCGGGCGCCCGCCACGAACTGCCTCTCGCCGATCGGTCCCGAGCAGATCCTGGCGGGATTGCTCAAGGGCGTGAAGGCCGAGTTCTTCACCGCCAGCACCCGCTCGCCCGCGGTGTATCGCGGCAATCCGTTTCAAATCGAAGTCGGCCTGGCCTACGGCGGCGAACTCGGACCGCCCCCGGCGCCGGAAGAAACCGACGAAAACCACAACGAGTCCAGGATTCGACGGGGAAAGGTCGTCAAGGAGCGAAAAGCCCAGCGGGCGGCCAAGCTCATGCGGTTTGCCAACCGCGTGCCGCTCCTGCATCAGACCTCGGGCTGCTGCATCTACAAGAGCGTGATCGAAATCGACTGGCGTCGCTATGGGTTGTCGCAGCCCTCGGGGAGCCTGCCGCAGGGTCCCCTGGCGATCCTCGTTCACATGGCCAGTGTCTGGGTTCCCTTCACCAGCGAAGGCAAGGAGGCCATCGCGGACTACGACGAGATTCGAAAGGAAATCCGCCTGGCGGTGCAGGAGTGCGGCCGCAAGCTCCAGACCTATCTGAACCGCCGAAAGCGGCAGCAGTATGAGACCGATCGGCGGCACATCTTCCAGCGATACATCGGCGAGGTCGTCAGCGCCTGCGCGAGCGTGGCGAGGCTCAACCGCAAGGCGTTCGCCGCCGACCTGACGGCCCTGGCCCGGCGGGTGACGGCGCGGGCCGACGAGGAACTCGGTCTGGACGGCAAGGCGAAACGCAAGCGGACCGACGCGAGCGAGCCGTACGGCGAACACACAGTTGTCGTGGACCCTGCCGAGTCAGCCGCGGGCCCGCTCTTCGACCAGGCCTCGGCGCGCGGCAAATGAGAAATCCGGCGAACGGACCAAGGCGTCGGCCGCGCGCGAAGCGCGCCCGCACCCGGACCCGTCGCCGGATCCTCCCACTCCCTCCCTGTGGAAACTCGCAAGGGGCGACCGGCGAGGTTGTCGCCCCTTCTTCGTACGCGAACGCCCCCATTCGCTGTGCTCGGCAAACCTGCCTCGGTCCGCGACCCCGGACGCGTCGGGGAGCACCCCGCTCCACGTCACAGGGGGACGTGCAGCCATCGCGAGGTTTGCCTCGCAACCCCCGGGTGCACACACACCCCCCCGGATGAATCCCGGTTCGAGAAGTCAACAACACCAAACCGACACAGCGTCATCCCAGGCCGGTCGTCGAGCCGCTGAAGACGGCTCGACGAATGCTCACGCAGTCATTCTTCTATATCACAACGTTCTCGGCATGTCAAGAAGCTGGCAGCTATCAGCCATCAGCTTTCAGCCGTCAGCCATCAGTTTGTAGCTGCGCGCTATCAGCGATCAGTTCCCGTCCTCGACCCGGCGCGAAGGCAACGCCCGGCTTGCCGTTTGGCGGTTTTCCTTGACACGCCGCCGCCTGATTGATTAGATTAAAGGTGTTCGAAGCGTCG
>JBHHUY010000107.1:0-9737 GCA_046753965.1 Phycisphaerae bacterium | reverse complement strand
AGGACATCGCACCTTCCGAATGTTTCGAAGACCCGACCTTTGGCTGGATTTGCAACCCAGGTCCTCCGACCACGGTCGCGATCTTTGACTATGACTCCGTCGGAAATAGATACGTTTTGCCGAGCGACACGTTCGCGGTGGGCCACCGGATTCGCCGATTCAACGGATGCTATTACAGTAATGACTACGATGGCAACATTACATCCCGAACCTGTGGGTCTGACGTTCGTCTGTACACCTACTACGGCGACAGTAAACTCAAGTCAGTAACGGTAAATGGAGTAGCGGCCAACTACTACTATGACTCCCAGGGGCGGCTCCTGGACACGGCGCCCATCATCATTAGCAACGTCTCCGCCGGTCACACCAAGAGCTTCAGCGCTCAGGTCGACAGCCTGCCCGCGGGTTGGAAGTTCAAGATCGGTTTTGATAACGGGTTCGAGTGAAGCGAGGGTTGGGTGCCCCAGATCCTTTGGGCCTGGGGGCGCGATTGTTTCCCGCTGCAGGTCACGCGAAACGTGGGCCACCCTCTCCCGCCCCAATCGCGACCCCAAGCCTGAAGACTTGGGTCACCGGTCCTCTTACGTGACGGTCCGCACAGCGGACCCTACGCACCTATGGCCATGGGGGCGCGACAACCGCCGCATGCTTGGCCGTGCCGATTGCGTCGGGGTCGCGGTCGGCTCCCAGGGCCGCGAGCATGCCTGCCGCCTTGGCGAGGGTCTCGCGGTATTCGTCCTCGGGGTCGCTGTCGGCGACGATGCCGGAGCCGACGCTCAGGTCGATCGCGCCGCCCGCGGCGGCGAGGGTCCGGATGCCGAGGTTCAGGCACAGGCGCCCGTCGAGCCCGATGAAACCGATCGCGCCGCAATAGGGGCCGCGCGAATCGGCCTCGAGTTCGTGGATGATCTGCATCGCCCGGACCTTCGGCGCGCCGGTGATCGAGCCGCCCGGGAAGGTCGCGCGGAGCAGGTCGATCGCGTCGAGCCCCGGCCGGAGGCGGCCGGCGACCGTCGCGGCGCGGTGGAAGACGGTCGGATGGCGCTCGATCTCGCCGTCGTGCGCGACCCGGACCGAACCGTATTCGCAGACGCGGCCGAGGTCGTTGCGTTCGAGGTCGACGATCATGTTGAGTTCGGCGCGGTCCTTCTCGCTGCGGGCCAGCGCCGCGGCGGCCTCGGCATCGCCCCGGGGCGTCTCGCCGCGCGGGCGGGTGCCCTTGATCGGCCGGGTGAGCACTTCGCGGCCCCGAAGCAGGAGAAACAGTTCGGGAGACGAGGAGACGACCGCCGCGGGCCGGCCGGCCGCGGCCGACGCGACCGGGACGCAGGCGGCGTACGGGGCCGGGTTCGTCCGACAGAGGCGTTCGTAGATCGCCCACGGCGGGAGGTCGGCTTCGAGCCGGAACCGCCGCGACAGGTTCACCTGAAAGATATCGCCGGCGCGGATGTATTCGAGGGCGCGCCGGACGCGATCGAGGTAGGCGCCGCGCGAGAGGTTCCAGTGACCCGGCGAGCAAATGCGGAAGCCGTCGCGCGCGCCGGCGGGAAACCGGCGCCCCGGACGGTCGTGGGGTTCGACCGCGCGTACCGGCGCGGTCGGCTGCGCCCCGGCGTCTGATCGCAAAGCGACATCGTTTGCCGATCGAACCAGGGCCTCGAGCCGGTCGAGCCGTTCGGCGATCGGCGGCCGGGCGCGGCGCGCGACCCGGCGGGGCAGGTTGACGCCCGCCAGGGTCCACCGGTCGACCTCGTTGTCATGGATCAGGACCGTGTCGAAAAGGGTCCACTGCGAGAGCGGGAGCCGCAGGGGGCGGTCGTCCCAGCCCGCGGTCGGTTCGATGTGGCGGCCGGCCTCGTAGGACAGGTATCCGATCCAGCCGCCGACAAAGGGCAGGGGGCAGGGCGGCTCGAGGCGGAGCCAGGGGCGGCAGGCGGCGGCGAGCGGTTCGAACGGATCGCCCGCCGGGGCGAGCGTCCGGATCGGATCGACCGCGAAGAGAGCGTATCGGCCTTCCGGGCCGCCTCGCGCGACGGATTCGAGGATCGCGCCGCGGCCGGCCTCGAGGATCGCACGGCGGAGCCCCGAGCGGTTACCGGGCGGAGGCAGGGTCCGCGAAGACCACGACAGCGGCGCTGAGACGGTCCGTCGAGCCACGGGGGGCACTATACCGCGTGCGGTCGGTCTTGTCGCAACGGCCGGGGGCTTCCCATTTCGGTCTTGAAGCCTTGAGATGGGGGGCAGCAGGCGTATAATGGGATATCCTGACCAAACCTGGGGGACCACAATCAGGGACAGAGAGTTATGAACGCGCAACGCGAACACGCCGCGTCGGTCGTGGTGGCGCCGCGGCAACATCAAACGGTCTTGTGGGTGATCGCCCTGCTCCTCGCCATCATCGCGACGGCGCTGGTCATGCGTCCCTCGAACCTGCTGAACCTGCCGAAGGCCTACGGGGAGGCGCCGATGCTCGGCGCCAAGGGCCTCTTCGCCTTCACCGGGCAACTCGACAAGAACAGTTACGGCCTGTTCATGCTGGACGTCGACAACAGCAACGTCTGGTGCTACCAGTATGTCCCCGGTCGCGGGCGGCTGAAGCTCGTGGCGGCCCGGTCGTTTCTCTACGATCGCTATCTGGAGAACCTCAACTGCGCCGAGCCCACGCCCGCGCAGGTGAAGCTTCTGCTCGACGACCAGCGACGCATTAAAGAACGAATCCATCGGGGCGGCATCGCGCCCGATGAATCAAGCGAAGCACTGGGCACGGGTGTGCCCGGTCTGCCCGACCCGGCGCCCGATCGCAAGGATCGAGGCGGAAATTAAGCGTCGGCGCTCGGGGACGGGCGCCATTGCCTCAGGAACCCGACGACCATGGCCAAAGACTATTTGACGCTCGAACAGGTGTGCGAAGCCCTGGGCCGGACCGAGGATCAGGTCAAAGAGCTGATCCGAGACGGCAAGCTCCGCGAGGTCCGTGACGCGGGCAAGGTCTTCTTCAAGAATTCCGAGGTCGCATCGCTCGCGGGCAAGGAAGGCAGCAGCGGGGTCAATCTGGAGGCGACCGACGAGGCGACGCCGATGGAGATCGAGATCGACGACAACGACTCGTTCGCCTCGGCCCTGTCGAGCCTGGCCGATTCGTCCGCGACCCTGGGCGCTTTGGACGAGAGTCCCGGCGCCGACGAGCCGCCGCAGATCGAGCCCCTGGCTTTGAGCGGCGAAGACTCCGGCACTTCGATGGGCATGTCGCCGCCGGACGAGCCCGCCCAGAAGGACGCGGGCGAAGGCAGCGGCGCCAAGCCCGCCGAGCTGGACGCCGCCGACATCCCGAAGGATCTTCCCGCGGCGCCGAAGGAGGACGCGGCCGCTGGCGGCGCCGGCGCGAAGCAACCCGAGCTTTCCTCAGAGATCGACCTGGTCGGGGACAACGAGCAGGGATCCTCGATCGGCCTGGTGAGCCCCGAGGCCGTGGCGGAGGAGGTGCTCGACACGGTGCCCGATCTGGGCCTGTCGGGTTCGAGCATCATCAGCCTGGAGCCCAGCGGCGATTCGTCCGTCACGCCGAGCCCCGTCTCCAAGGAGGACGCGAAGACGCAGAAGGCCGGCATCAGCGTGTTCGACGACGACGAACTCGACGTCGAAGCCGATCCGATGGGAGAGACGCAGATTTCCTCCGGCGTCGAGGATTTCGACGCGGTCGGCAGCGGCAGCGGGTTGTTGGATTTGACCCAGGAGCCCGACGACTCGAGCCTGGGCGCCGAGCTGCTGGATGTCATCTCGCCGTCCGAAGCGGCCGAAACCGAAGTGGAGGCCGAGGCCATCCCCGCCGAAACCGTGACCGAAGACGAGAGCGCCGCCGTCATGGCCGCGCCGGAACCGCGCGGCGCCGCGACGGTCGGCCCGGCCGCTCCGCGCGTGGCGGCCGGCGCGATGGCCGGTTCGGTTCCCATGAATCTGTGCATTCTTGTCGGTCTGATCGGTCTGGCGGTGATGGGGCTGGCGACCGCCTCGGTGCTCCAGGGCGCCTGGCCGGCTCAGATCCTCGACGTCATCGCCAAGGACGTCATCCACTGGTCGGCCTTCGGCGGCCTGGCCTTGATCGCGATCGTCACCGGCGTCATGGCGATTCTAGCCGGAAGAAAATAGACAATAGCTCATTGCTCAAACTGACCGATTTCCGCGAAGGAGAGCCGCGGACTTCAGTCCGCGCGGCCTTGCGAGCCCTGGTCGGCGTTTCTCTGCATCAAACGGCCGCGCGAGCTGAAGCTCGCGGCTCGCCGAAGTTATACTGCACATTGACTACAGACCGCTCAGTTTGAGTTCATCAAGCCCGCGCGGCACGGGCATCGAGCCCGTGTGCGCCTGGGCGCTTGCCCGTGTGCGCAGGGAATCGGGCAAGACCGATAGGATCCTCCGCCTGGTTCGGACCACCGTCCGGCTCTGCCGTTTGGCGGATCATGCCATCACCCTGTGCCGACCCGCGTCCCCGCCGGCTGGAAGCCGGTGCCACGGCGGATAGCGGGACCACAGAAGATCAGGGCCGGTGCCATTCCTCGCAGCGCGGGCACAGCGGCGTGTCCGGGCAGGCGGCCGTGCGAATCCGTTGCAGCAATTCGCTCCGCCACAACTCGGCCGGCGGTGTGATTTCAAGCGAGCCGAGCGCCTGTCTGCCCGCGAAATCCTGATCACACGTCGTCATCCGCCCGTCGGCGAGGATGATCGCGCGGGAGCGCACGCGCCGGCAGGGCTCACGGCGCGGCGGGGTCATCGAGGTGACGGCTCGCTCAGGGCATTGGCCGGCGCGGTGGCTGTAGCCCGTGACGGAGACCGCGCCGAGCCGGCGCTGCCAGGTGTCCACGAAGGCTTCGAGGTCTTCCAGGGTCTCGTTTGCCTTGACGAGCGACGGGACGATTAGCGGGCGAACGCGGCGCTCGTCGGACCGCCGGGCGATCCATCTCTCGACGCGCGCCAGCGCCGTGTCGTAGGCGTCCAGGCCGTGAACCCGCCGGAAGGTCTCCGCGCCGGCGGCATCCAGCGTCACTTCGATGATATCGACGGGCGTCTCAAACAAGGCCGCCTCGACGGCCGGGTCTTCGACCAGGGCGCAGGTCCGCACCGCGAGGGACGCGGCGCCGCCGTCACGAAGCGCGCGGCAGATGCGGCCGAAATCGGGATGCAGGCACGGTTCGCCGAACCCGCCGAGGAGCACGCATACGTCGTCCTGCCCGTCGATCCACTCGGTGATGCGGCGAAGCACCTCCGGCGTGATCGGGCCGCGCCGGCCGACGCCCGCGCCGCGCGGTCGCAGCAGGGATCCCCCCGAGCGCGGGTCGTCGGTGGTCAGTTCGATTTCGATTTCCGCGGGCACATCCTCAACGCGCCGGGTCTGCTCGGCGGTCAGTTCGCAGGCGATCCGCCGCGCGTCCCACGTTTCAGCGCCGGCATCGAGCAACCGTTTGACGCGCGCCGTGCTCCGCCGCGTGTCGCAGAGCAGCCGGCCGCGGGCCTGAATGATCTCGACCGGCGGGCGGCAGCAGGCATCCTGGCCGGTCAGGTCCGGTGTCGGGTTCGTCGGCTGATAGACCAGCAGCGCGCCGGGCGGGAGATTCGTCGCGGTCAGGTCGGCGAGCACGTCGCGGTGGATGAGAAACGCGCCCAGGCCGGGCGGCGCCTGGATGATCGTCAGGCGGGCGACCTCCGCGTGTTCGCGGAAGTGCGCAATCATCGCCTCGCAGAGGTCGGGACTGACGAGGGGGCCGGCCGCGGCAATCGACAGGACGGCATCGGCGCCGGTCCGGGCCGCGAGCGCGTTCAGCAACGGCGCGTGGAAGTCTTCGTCGAAGGCGCACAGGCTTCCGGCGCCGCCTCGCCAAGCGTCCAGCCCCCACATCCGACTCGTTCGCACCAGGGCCGCGTAGGGCGCCGGCGCGCCGTCATAGGTCTCGACCGAAAGGGCCAACCCGGCCAGCAAGGCGCGAACGCGCTCGGCCTGTTCGGCGGGGCAGAGAACGTGCACGGCGTCGAGCCCCCCGACCTGCGTAACGCGTTCGACCGTTCTCCGCAGGACCGGTCGGCCGGCGAGGTCGTCCGCGAGCCGCGAGCGCGTGCCGAGGGGCGACCGATCCAGGTCGGCCAGAATGGTCGCGATGATTCGCATCAGTCGCCGGTCTCCGGGGGACGATCAGGCCGCGTCTCCGCTTCCGCGGTTTCAACGAGCGCTTGGTCAAACCGTTCGATGGCCGCGTCGAGAATCCGATCGAGCCGGTCGCAGCCGTCGAGCAAAGCGTCGACGAATCGCCGGTCGCGTTTCAACTGCCGCACGGCCTTGGCGCCGCCGCGGGCATCGGACGCCGCCAGGCTGTGGTCGGCCGCGAGTTTCTGGAACTCCGCCCGCTGCGAGACATCGCGGACCATCTGAAAAAGCACCTCGTGGTTCTGCACCAGGGTTCGCAACTCGTCGACTCGGACAACGCGCCGGTTGAACGCTTCGGGTCGGTCGACGAGCGATTGCATCTCTTCGAGCAGTGCCGCCGTCTCGCGACACAAGTCGCGAAACGCGCCGAGTTCCTCTCGACGCTCAACGAGCGCGTCGCGCGCGGGCCGAAGCTTTGAGGGGCTCCACCACTCGGTTTGAAGATAGTCGAAGCAGGCCGCGTCGATCGGCCGACGACAGAATCGCTCGGCCGCCTCGCGCAGCGGCATCGCCTCGGTACCGGCCTTCCGCGCGCCGCCCTCGGTCGCATCGATCACGCGCGCCGAGCAGCCGGCAAAATCGCGCTCGAACTGTTCGAGGTAGGTGAACAACTGTTCGTCGGTGTAGATCGGCCGGCCCTGCTGATCCCGAACGCGGCGCAGGATCTTCCGCTGCCGGGCGATGCGCTCCCACTCTTTCATCTCGAGCGTGGAGAACCGGCCGAGCTCAGGCGACCAAGCCCGGTGCATCGCGACGCCCGGGGCATAGTAGCAATGCCCGGTGAACGCCAGATCCTGCCCGATGAAGATGATCGGGTCGCAATCGAGCCACCGGGCGAAGTAGAACGCGAGGTGCATGACGGTGGCGCCGGCCTCGATCGCCGAGCGCGGCGCCAGGCTGTCGCCGATGCAGCGACGCGCGAAGACGTTGTCAAGCAACACGACGCGGCGGGGGCGCTTTCGGTCCGTTCCAATGAAGGCGTCAATCACGTGCCACGACGCCTTGGGTTCCGCGACCAGCACCAGATCTTCCGGCAGTGCCCGGCCCTCGAAGAACTGCCGGGACAGGTCGCTGAAATCCAGTGAGGTGACGAAGTGCGGCCGGATGCCGCGCTCCAGCAGCGGCCCCAGCGTGGTCTGGGCGGCCAGGATGACGGCCTTGTCCTGAAGCTCGGCAAGCCGGTCGATGTTCTTCGCCAGCGACGGGCCCGCCGCGACGAGAATGGCGGGGCGCCCGGCGAAGCGCCGGCGAAAGACGTCCGGCGGCGGCGTCGAGACATAGGCCGGCAGGTTGTTGGCGATGTTGCGACAGGTGATCTCGGCGTTGCGGACGAGCGTCGTGAGCGACATCTTCGCGAAGGCGGCGAAATCGAGAATCGCTTCGCGGCATTGCGCGTGAAAGTCGGCGCGGTGGTCGCGCGCCGCGGGCGGCACGGCGATCGCCGTGCCCAGCATCAGCGACGCGCCGTGCGGATTGAGCCGCTCGTGCAGACGGGCCTTGTCGAGTGTGGTGATGAACTCGACGTGTCGCGTCGCCAGCTCGGTCGACAGGTCGGTCGTTTCCAGCGCGGTCTTGATCGCAACGAGGTCGGGCTCGGTCACGAAGACGACCGCGCCTTCGCCGTAGCGATCGAACAGGGCCTTGAGGTGGTAGCCCAGCCCGAGGCCGCAGAGGATGACGCACGCGGCGTCCTCGACCTCCAGGCCCTTGCAGAAGTCGGCCGCTTCGCGGAGCGGGTCGTACCGGCTGTGGAGATACAACTTGCGGCCGTCGTCGGTCCGGACGCTCGCCGTGGCGGGGCCCTTCTTCGAGGGCTCCACGTCCAGCGCGGCGTCTTCCGGAAGCTCGTCGATCCGCTGCGCGAGCCACGCGTCATGCCGCCAGAGCCGCCGCATGTTGGCGAGGAAGACGTCGTTGAGGGTCTGAACCGAATCCATGGTCACCCGCGTCCCCGGCCGAATGCCCTTGCCGGCTCCATGTCGTCCGCGCGACATCGACGCCCACCCCCTGAGATCCACGAGCCTTCGACACGCGCAGGGGTGCAATGTGCATTATGAACTGAACGGCGGCCTGAACAACCGGCCTAATCCGAGCGCGTTTGCCGGCGGCGGTGCCGGCGCAGCGCCAGCAGGCCCAGGAGGGTCGGCGGCGGCAGGGCCGGGCGCTGCGGGGCGCGGAGGCCCAACAGCGCCGAGAACGGGTCGCGCGGCCGTTTGACAAGGCGGAACGCCGACGCGGGCTCGGACGACCGCGCGGACTGACGTCCGCGGCGCTTCCTCCGGAAACTGCTCAGTTTGTGCATGAAGCCAGCGCACGCATGAAGGCCGTCGTCCCGGCGCCCAGTTCGAACGCGTAACCCTGTTCGGCCAGGCACCATTCCAGCGCCGCGATCGCGCCGACCGTATCGACCGCATCGACATAGCCCATGTGGTTGAGCCGGATGATCTTGCCCTTGAGGTGCCCCTGGCCGCCGGCGCAATGGATGCCGTGTTTCGACCGCAGATCCTTGCGCAACCGGGCCTCGTCCACGCCGTCGGGCACGACCAGGGCCGTCACCGAATCGACCGGGTCTTTCGCGAAGACCTTCAGGCCGATCGCCTCGGCCGCGGCACGGGTGCCCTGGGCGAGCCGGGCCGTGTGCGCGCAGACATTGTCGATGCCCGTCTCTTTGATTTGCGACAGGGTGTACTTCAGGCCGCCGACCATCTGGTTGTTCGGCGTATAGGGCGTGTCGAACTTCTCCATGCTCTTGCGATAGGCCTTCAGGTCGTTGTAGTAGGCCGGGGCCTGGTGGGAATCGATCACCTCCCACGCGCGGTCGCTGACGGCGACGATGCCGAGGCCCGGCGGCAACATCATCGCCTTCTGCGAGCCGGTGACGGCGATGTCCACGCCCCAGGCGTCCATCTTGAACGGGATCGCGCCGATCGAAGTGATGCCGTCGACCAGGCACAAGGCGCCGTGCTCGCGGCAGAGCCGGGCGATGCCCTCGCAATCACTCCGCGCCGCGGTGCTCGTCTCGGAATGAACGAAGATGACGGCCCGGATGTCGGGGTGCTGCTTGAAGCGTTCGGCGACGCCCGTGACCTTGAAGCCCAGGCCGTATTCCTGCTCGTATTCGACGTGCGGCAGGTTGAAGCGGACGAGGATGTCCCGCCAGCGCTCGCCGAACTTGCCGGCGTGGCAGACGAGCGTCTTCGCGTCGGGCTTGCAACAGCCGAGAATCGCGGCCTCCATCGCGGCGGTGCCGCTGCCGGTCACGACCAGCGGCGTTGTTTCGGTCTGAAGGACGTGGCGAAGCAGCTCGACGCACTCGCGCAGGGTCTCGCGGAAACCGGTGGTGCGGTGATGGTCGAGCGGCCGGGCCATCGCCAGCATCGCCTCGGGGCTGACCATCGTGGGGCCGGGGGTGAACAGGCGGAGTTTATTCATGATGTGTGCCTCCTCAAGTGTCGGTTGCCATCTGTTATCCGGCAGTATAACGCACAAAGCCGCCAATGGCATCGGCGGCTCTATGGGTGAGTCGGATTCCCGGTTCGGCAGC
>JBHHUY010000106.1:0-9772 GCA_046753965.1 Phycisphaerae bacterium | reverse complement strand
CAACGGCCGCCACGGGGGGCGGCCGCTACATGAGAGCCACCTGAACTGTCATGGACCCGCCGGAGTGAGGCGATCTGGCGCCGATTCGCCCTCATCCCAGCGGCGCGATAGAATGCCGGCTCATCGGCGTCAACCACACCACAACCCCGACTTGAGGAATTCACGAAATGGAGACGAGCAGCACGACGGTTGAATCGTTCGAGCCCAAGGCCGTCTGGCGCTTCTTCGCCGGCATCGCCGCGGTCCCGCGTCCTTCAAAGAAGGAGGAGAAGATTCGCGCGCACATCCGCCGGCTCGCGGAACAGCACGGACTCACCTGCCGGGAAGAACCCGTCGGCAACCTGATTCTCGACGTGCCCGCGAGCCCGGGGCACGAAGGCGCCGCGCTCACGGTCCTGCAAGGACACCTCGACATGGTGGCGGAGAACAACCGCGACACGGCGCACGACTGGGACCGCGACCCGATCCGGCTGACCGTTGACACCGACGCGGCGACCGGCCGGCAGATCGTGCGCGCGGCGGGCACGACACTTGGCGCGGACAACGGCATCGGCGTCGCGCTCGCCCTGGCGGCGGCGACGTCGCCCGATGTCGTACGCGGTCCTCTCGAACTGTTGTTCACAACCGACGAGGAGGCGGGCATGACGGGGGCGAAAGCCCTGACGCCTGAGTCCTTCAAGGGCCGCCGATTGCTGAACCTGGACTCGGAAGAAGACGACTGCCTGTACATGGGTTGTGCCGGCGGCTGCGACACGAATCTTACCTGGCGTCTGCCCGCATCTCCGCCGGTCGGCGAGACCGGCCGCGTCGTCGTCGAGGGATTGCGCGGCGGCCACTCGGGCGGGGACATCCACGAAGGCCGGGGCAACGCGATCCGGCTACTCGCCCGCACCCTTCACGGGGCCGGGGTCAAGGGCCTGCGTCTCGGCGAGGTCGGCGGCGGCAGCAAGCGGAACGCGATTCCGCGCGAGGCCCACGCCCTCGTCTGCGGACCGTCGGGTTCCCTCGCGGCGCTGAAGAAGGCCGCCGACGCAATCCGGCAGGCCGCGATCGCCGAATCCTATGAAGAGGGCCTCGCCATCCGCGTGGAGAAGACCGGCGCGGACGAGGCCGGGGCGATGGCTTCGGCCGAGGACACCGCGCGATGGCTCACGGCCATGACCGCCCTGCCCGACGGCGTGCTCGGGATGCACCCGAAGGTGCCGCAACTCGTCCAGACCTCGAACAACATTTCGACGGTGACCTCGCGGTGTGCGGCGGATCAGATCGAGATCGTCGTCGGCACCCTGACGCGCAGCTCGTCGGACTCGCGGCTGGAGTCGGTCAAGGACCACATCGTGGCGGTCGGTCGCTTGGCCGGTGCCGCCGTCGAACACGGCAACGACTACCCCGGCTGGGAGCCCAACATCGACTCGCCGCTGCTGGCGACGTGCCGCAGGGTGTACCAGCAACTGTTCAAGGCCGAGCCGCAGGTGGCGGCCATCCACGCGGGGCTGGAGTGCGGCATTATCGGGAAGCGCGTCGGCGGCATGGACATGGTTTCCTTCGGCCCCACGATTCAAGGCGCGCACAGCCCGGACGAGCGTGTGTTTGTCGATTCGGTCGCCAAGTCGTGGCGCTACCTCGTCGCTGTTCTGGAGGCGCTGGCGTGAGGGACGCCCGACGTCTCAGGAGCGTTCGATGACATGGGGCCTGTGCATCTGCTTGTTGCTCGCGGTCTTTCCCACTCAGTCGTCGCGCGCCGCGGATTTGTTGACTGTCGCTGAGAAAAGCGACTACACAGCCACCGCCCGATACGAAGACGTGATCGCGTTCATCGATGAACTTGCGCGCGAGTCGGCGATCGTGCGCCGGGGCGTTTTGGGCCGCAGTGTTGAGGGCCGCGATCTGCCGCTGGTCATCCTGGCCGATCCGCCGGTCGCTTCGGCGGAAGAGGCGGCGCGCAGCGGCAAGCTCGTCGTCTTCGCGTTCGGCGACATCCACGCCGGTGAAGTCTGCGGGAAAGAAGCGCTGCTCATGCTCGCCCGCGAGATTGCAAGGGGGCGAGCCGATCCGCTCTTGAAGCGGCTGATCATCGTCTTCGCGCCGATCTTCAACGCCGACGGCAATGAGCGCATGGCGAAGGACAATCGACCCGGCCAGAACGGTCCGTCCGCGGGCATGGGCCAACGGGCCAACGCGCAAGGGCTCGATCTCAACAGGGACTACGTCAAGCTCGAATCGCCGGAGGTCCGGGCGCTGGTTCGCTTCCTCAACGCCTGGGACCCCGCCGTCATCATCGACACGCATACGACGAACGGCTCATTCCACCGGTATGCGATCACCTACGCGGGGCCGCGGAACCCGGCGGGCGACGCAGCGCTGATCGCGTATGTCCGCGGCCGCATGCTGCCGACACTCACGCGGGTGCTGGCGTCGCGCGGCGGCTATGCATCCTTCTTCTACGGCTTCTTCGATCGTGAAAAGACACGGTGGGAAACGTATCCGGCCTTGCCCCGGTACGGCACGCCTTACCGCGGCCTTCGCAATCGGATCGGCATCCTCTCGGAAGCGTACGCCTACGCGCCCTATCGCGTGCGGATCCTGGCGACCAAGGCGTTCGTCCGGTCGTGCCTGGAATACGCCGCGTCGCATGGGAACGAAATCCAGCAGGTTTTGAAGGAGGCGGACCGCCGGACGATCGCTGCCGGAGCACGGCCCGACGGCAAGGACCTTGTCGGCATCCGCTCTGAAGCACGGGCGTTCGAGCAGCCGGTCTCGATCGAAGGTTGGGTCGAGCGCGAGGACGAGGACGGCCATCGTTCGGCAACGAAGGAACCGAAGCGATATGCGGTTCAACACGTCGGGCGATTCGCGGCGACCAAGTCCGTGGCGCGCCCCTATGGCTACCTGATCCCCGGGGACCATCCGGACGTGATCGACAAGCTGCGGCAACACGGGATTCGCGTGGCCCGATTGAAGGAAGCCGCCGATCTGCGGGTGGAGGCCTATCGCGTGGAGAGAATCGAGCGGGCCGAGCGATTGTTTCAGAAGCACCGGCTCGTCACGGTCACGGCCGCGCGACACGCGGAAACGCGCCGAGTGCCGGCGGGGACCGCGGTCGTCCTGACGGCCCAGCGGCTCGGCACACTGGCGGTGTATCTGCTGGAGCCCGAGGCCGACGACGGACTGACGACGTGGAACTTCTTTGACCGGGGCCTGGCGGCGGGAAGCGAGTTTCCCGTGCTGCGCCTGCCAACACGGCAGCGGCTCGTGCTCAGACCACTCGAATGAGCCCGCGGATCGCCACCGCTACAGCGCCTTGGAGATCGTGAAGATCGGCAGAAGAAGCGCCAAGACCAGGCCGCCGACGACGACACCCAGGAACGCGACGATGGCCGGTTCGATCAGGCTCGTCAATGTCTTGATCGTGACGTTGAGCTCGGCCTCGGAGAAGGACGCCACGCGATCCATGACCATCCCGAGCCGCCCGCTGCGCTCTCCGGCGTTGAGCATCTTGACGACCGCCCTGGGCACGTGCGGATTGTCGGCCAAGGCCTCGGAGACCTGCTGCCCGCGTTCAATTCGATCGCGCGCGGCAGCCCACATCCGCTCGTAATACTGGCTGCCGCAAACGATGATCGTCAGTCGCAGGCTCTCCAGCATCGAGACGCCGGACTGGATCATGGTGCCGAGGGTCCGCAGGCTCCGGGCAAGATAGGCGCGATGGAACAAGGTTCCGATCAGCGGGAGGGAGAGCTTGAGCCGTTCGGCCTTCCATCGACCCTCGGGCGTTCTGAAATAGAAGAACAGCCCGATCCCGGCCGCGATGAGGCCCGCGAGCACATAGAGACCGTAGTTGACGACGGCATCACTGAACGCGAGGAGGACCTTCGTCAGAACGGGGAGCTTGTCCTCGCGCCCCGCGTAGATCTTCGCGAACTTCGGCAGGACGTAGGCGACCTGGAAGACAGTCACGCCAATCGCAAAGAGCAGCATGACGATCGGATAAGTGAGGGCGCCGCGGATCTTCTTGCGCATGTCGCGCTGCCGTTCGAGATGGTCGGCGAGTCGCACGAGGATCGGGGCGAACTGACCCGACGCCTCCGACGCCTTCATCAGACTCACATAGAGTTTCGGAAATACTTTCGGATGCTCGGCCAGGGCGGCGGAGAACTCCGAACCGCCTCGGACCTGTTCGATGACCGAATCGAGCGCCGCCGCGAACCGAGGCGAGTTGCCCTCGTGCACGCAGGCATCCAGGGCATCCGACAGTGAAACGCCGGTATCGACCATGACCGCGAGCTGGTTGGTGAAGAAGATCAGGTCGGTGGGTCTAAACCTGCCGGTCGCTCCCCCACGTTGTGCGGTTTCCGAGAGGGCGCGGCGTTCGGGCAGCACCCGGCCCTTCGGTTCAACCTTGACAACGTAATGCCCTTCGCTACGGACGGCGCGCGCCGCCTCGGCCGTGTCCAGCGCGGTGATTTCTCCCTCAATCACCTTCCCCGCGTCGTCGCGTGCCATGTAAGTGAAAACGCCCATCGCTCGTTCCTCAACTTGGAGTGAACCCCGCGGCGTGCTCCGGCACGTTCGATTCGCGGCGCCCGAGCGCGGTCGTCGGATCGAGTTCCTCCACGATCGCTTCCATTCCGTCCCCCACCGCCTCCGTCTCCGCGTTGCCGACCATGCTGCGCATGCGGACCGAATCGACTGAAGCGCTCAGGGCTGCGCCGGCGGTGATGCGGCCTGATCGGACCAGCGCTTCGAGCGACTGTTCCAAAGTATGCATGCCGTGGCGACGTCCCGTCTCGAGCATCGCATAGACCAAGTGGGTCTCGTTGTCGCGGATGGCTCGGCGGATCGCCGACGTCGCGATCAACAGTTCGGTTGCGGGCACCAGCGCCTCGTTCGATTGATCGCGGAAGAGCATCTGACAGAGAATCGCTCGCAGCGAAGCGGCTAACTGCGTTCGGACATGCGCCTGCTGGGCGGACGGAAAGACGTCAATGATCCGGGCGATCGTCTGTGCGGCGCTGGCGGTGTGGAGGGTGGTCAACACGAGATGACCTGTCTCGGCGGCAGTGAGCGCCGTCTGGATCGTTTCCAGGTCGCGCATTTCTCCGATGAGGATCACATCCGGCCGCTGCCGAAGAACGTGGCGAAGGGCCGAGGCGAACGAGGGTGTGTCGTCGCCGACCTGTCGTTGTTCGATGAGACATGTTCCGTGGGTGAAGCCGAACTCCACCGGGTCTTCTATCGTGATAACGTGGCTCGATCGCTTCTGATTCATGTAGTCGATCATCGCGGCGAGGGTCGTGCTCTTGCCCTGGCCCGTGCCGCCCGTCACAAGGACCAATCCGCTCGGGTAGTCGCAGAACTTCAAGACCTGCGGCGGCAGGCCGAGTGATTCGAACGGGGGGACCGATTCGGGAATGAGGCGGGCGGCCAGCGCGAGCGCGCCGCGCTGGTAGTGCACGTTCACCCGAATACGTCCGATCTGTGGTAGACTGCGTCCCAGGTCGAGGTCGCGAACCGTCTCGAGTCGGTCGCGCTCCTCGGCGGTCAAGAGCGGTCGGACGCACGCGGCCACATCCTCCGCGGACATCGGCTCGTCCGCGATCGAGACCCAGCGTCCGAACAAGAAGACGGTCGGCGGCGCGTCGGCCACCAACACGAGATCGCTGGCGCCGCGGCGAACCGTCTCCGCCAGGAGACGGGAGAGCCTCTCCACTGCGGGAGAAGCGTCCCGGGTCGCATCGGCAGGCATCGCCTCGGCGCGGGGCGATTCGTCATTCGGCAGCACAGACACGGAAAACCTCCTCCACTGTGGTGATGCCAGCGATCGCTTTGGCCATGCCGTCTTTCATCAGGGTGGTCACGTTCGAGGCGCGCACGATTCGGCGCAGCTCCTGGAGGGTTGCCCCGTCCGAGATGGCCTGTCGCACCTCGTCGTCCGGGACGAACAGCTCGTATGTTCCGATCCGGCCGGAGTAGCCGGAGCCATTGCATTTCGTGCAACCTTCGCCGTGATGGAGTTTGTCCACCTCAAAACCGGATTGTTCCAGGAGGTGCCGGATGTTCGGCGGGGGGTCGCAGGCGGCCTTGCAGTGCGGGCAGATCTTTCTCACAAGACGCTGGGCGAGCACCGCATTGACGGACGCGCTGACCAGAAAGTTTTCGACGCCGATGTTGTTCAGGCGCGTGACGGCGGAGACCGCGTCGTTCGTGTGCAAGGTCGTCAGAACCATGTGGCCGGTCAGGGCGGCCTGGACCGCGGTCTTGGCGGTATCCTCATCGCGGACCTCGCCGACCATGATGACGTCGGGATCCTGCCGGAGGAGGGAACGCAGCACCACGCCGAAGGTCAGTCCGATCTTCTCGTTCACTTGAAACTGATTGATACTCGGCAGGTTGTACTCGATGGGATCTTCCACGGTGCAGACATTCCGCTGAGGAGAGTTGATCTCGCTCAGCGCGGCGTAGAGGGTCGTGCTCTTGCCGCTGCCCGTCGGTCCCGTTACGAGGATCAGGCCGTGAGGACGCGTCAGCTCATGACGAACCTGCTTCAGCATCTCGATGGAGAACCCGAGCGTTTCGAGGTTCGCCAGCGCCTGCGAATTGTCGATGATCCGGATCACGACCTTTTCGCCGTGGAGATTCGGCAGCGTGGAGACGCGCAGATCGATCGGCCGCCCCTCCATCAGGATGTGGATGCCGCCGTCCTGGGGAAGGCGGCGTTCCGCGATATCCAGGCCGGCCATGATCTTGATGCGCGAAACGACCGGCGCCATCATCTGGGCGGGCGGCGTCAGCTTTTCGTACAGGACGCCGTCCACGCGATGCCGGATGCGAAGCCGGGACTCATCGGGTTCGATGTGGATGTCGCTCGCGCCTTCCCGAACGGCGGAATAGACCAGGTAGTTGACGAGCTTGATGACGGGAGAATCACCCGCCATGCCCTCGAGATTCGTGATGTCGTCGACCTTCGACTCGATCAACTCGAAGGTCTCGGCCGAGACGTCTTCGATGATGTCGTCGATGACGAAGACATTGGCGGCCTTGACGTATTGCCCGAGAATCGCCTGGACATCGGCGGCCGAGGCCACGACGATCTGGACGGTGCTGTGGGTCCGGCGGGCGATTTCCTCGATGAGGAAGACGTTCGACGGCTCGCTGACGGCGACCGTGAGCACGTCGTGCACCTTGAAGAGGGGCAGGACGGCGTGCTTCTCGAGGAACTCCCGCGGGAGCAGGTCGATCATCTTCGCGTCCGCGAGGCGCGGCGAGAGTTTCGCATAGGGGACGTTATAGGCCTCGGCCAGTGCCTCCAACAACTGGCTCTCGGTCACGAGCCCGAGTTCGATCAGCAGTTCGCCGAGGAGCTGGTGATGCCCCCGCGCAGCCTGCTCGGCCAGAGCGTCCTCGATCTGTTCGCGCGTCAGTACGCCGCGGGCCACGAGGATCTGGCCGACCTGCTTCTTGGCGGTCCTGTTGATCGTCTGCGTCATGCCTCTCGAACTCCTGCGCGCTCAGGCGTGACATGCGACAGCGGCGCTTTCACAACACTGCGGCTCCTGAAATCACGCTCGCGTCAGGCGAAACTCCCAACGGCCGCATCGACGTCTTGGAACAGCTCGAACTTTCGCTCGAGCCGTGTGATTTCCAGTATCTTGACGAGTGTCTCGTCCAACCCGCTGAGCTTCACACTGCCGAATGCATCCTCACATCGGTCTTGCAGGTCCGCCAGTGCCTCCAGGCCCGCGCTGTCAATGCCGGTGACCGCGGAACAATCGACCACGATGTTGTAATGCCCTTCGGACATACACCGCTCGACACGCTCGTTGAAGCTGTCGAGGGCATCTCCGGCCAGGTCGTTCTTGACGGCAAGAACGACGCCATGCTCATACTTCACCAGTGTCGTGCTCATGCGCGGATCCCCTGCGTCGGCGAGGTGGAATCGGACGGATGTTCGGCACTTGGGGACCGGAGGCTTCCCTCCAGTGCCGCACAGAGCGCGCCGATCCGACCGATCTCCGGGTCCGGGTTCTCGCGAGCGTGCGCCGCCTGAAACAGACCCTCCAGGTCGAGGCCGAGAAACGTCTCGGCGAGAGCGGGATCGAACTGGCTGCCGGAACAGCGCCGGATCTCTCCGATCGCCAGGAGCACGGGCAAGGCGGCGCGATAGGTTCGGTTGGTCGTCATGGCGTCGAACGAATCCGCCAGGCAGATGATGCGGCCCAGCAGCGGGATGTTTCGCCCGACCAGTCCGTGCGGATAGCCGCGGCCGTCCATGCGTTCGTGATGATGGAGGACGCCGGGCATGAGGTCGCGAATCTGGCGGACATGGGCGAGGATGCGCTCGCCGATTTCAGGGTGTTTCTTGAGGCGATCAAACTCCTCGCGCGTCAACCGGCCGGGTTTGCAGAGGATCGCGTCCGGGACGCCGATCTTCCCGACATCGTGGAGGAGCCCCGCAAGGTAGGTTCGCTCGCATTCGATCGGCGACATGCCCGCCGCTCGCGCGAGCGCCCGGCTGAGAAAGGCGACGCGTTCCGAGTGCCCGAACGTGTAAGGGTCCTTCGCGTCCACGCTGTTGACCAGGGCGTGGAGCAGGCCCATCAGAAGGTCGGCCAGATCATCATAGAGAAGCTGGTTCCGCAGGGCGGCCGTCACACGATCTCCCACGGCTCGCAGCAGTTGAATATCGACGGACGTATAATCTCTGTCGTCGACGCAGTTCAGGGCGAGAAGCAGACCGAGGGTCCGCCCCTCATGAGACAGCGGTACCGCGACCAGGTGTCGGAGCCACGTCGAGGCCCACTTGAGTTCCGGCCGCTCCCCCGCCCGATTCATCAACAAGTGCCCCGAATCCCGATCGGCCGCATTCCACAGGCAGTCCGCCAGTCGGGCCAGATCCTCGAGCGCGGGCGCGCCGCGGCCCACTTGAACGGCGCGATCCGCCAGGCCCCTGGCGCGACCGTCCTGTGCGGCAGCCGCCGCGTTTCGGTCGTCCCCTTCGGAAAGCACAAACCCAATGCACGCCGCGCGAGCGACTTCCAGCAATTGGCGGCCGACGGTTTCGAGCATCCTCACAGGCTCTTGCGGGATGCCCATGTGCCGGCTGATCTCGTAAACGAGGTGCAGTTCCTCGTATGTGGTTTCCAGATTCTGGGTCAGCACCACGATTTCCGAGTCGCGCGTTTCAACCTCCCGGGCCTGCTCGACGGTCAGCGGGAGCGTCGCGAGGACATGCGCGCGCGAGTCCGCCGAGAGGACCGGCGTCCGGGCGAGGAATCGTGTGAGCGTTTCTCGATCGAGGCGGAGCCGGTCCCACAGCCGAATCCACTCCTCGCTCGGTGCGGCCTTGATCACGAAGGCCCCCAGGACGGCACCGACACAACGCCGGCGCAGCTTGACGGGCGCAGCGACGAGGCCGAGCACGCCGGACCACGGTCCCCAATCGAGCGGGGCGGTGTTTGCGGGGGGGTGAGACATCGTCTCTGCGGCGAGGCGGGCGAGTTCCGCCACAAAAGCCTCACCGTGGCGCAGGGTGTTCCAGAAGTCCCCCGCGCTTTCGTCGCACGCGATCATCCGCCCGCCGCCCTGCCAGAGTGATAACCAAACGCCGAAACCGCGCCAGTGTTCCGCGAGACGACGGAATCGCCGTTCGGACAGCGGCCAGGCGGTCTCGTGCGAGGGAAGGCGCCCGACACTCGGATCAGGAAGCACGGCGTTGGATGCTCCGGCCACAATCAATTCCTTCATCACACGTCCCAGCCGGCGGCAGGCGCCG
>JBHHUY010000105.1:0-9797 GCA_046753965.1 Phycisphaerae bacterium | reverse complement strand
ATACGTTGCATGTGCCCCCGCTGGCCAACGCTGATCCGTCATTGCCGACCGGTACCGTGCTCGGGACTTCCGCGCTGTTCGACGGCCTGGCCGGGAACGATCACTTTCGATTCGACGTGCTGTGCCAACCCTACATCACCCCGACCGGCAAGGACATCGACCTGGAAACGGTCCTGCCGTTCGGCGGGGCGTTCAGTCTGATCGTGCCGCAGATCGAGGAGGATCTGGGCAACGGCTATGCGCGTCTGTTCCTCGACAGCGTGAAGACAACGGAGGATGCCGTCCCGTTCAACGAAGACCCGATCGCCGACGCGGTCGGCGTCTATCGAACGGTTTCAAATGATGGCCCGTTTTTCCCGACGCCCGGCCGAGCGCCCTCGACGGCCACTGCGCCGGAGCTGTCCGTTGGAATGGCCCCCGTGCAGGTGTTCACCGTGTTGGTGGGGACGACGGGTCGGCCGGGCATCCTCGCCGCAAACGTTGGAGGAAGCTTCGCGATGGATGTCACCGCCGCGCCCGGTGTGTCGAGCGACCCGACCGTCGCGACCTTCGGGCCGGCCGACGTGGACACGGTGTTGACCGGACAGACGCCGGTCTTTCCAAGCATCGCGGCGACCGTTCCCCTCGCAGCGGTCCCCGGCGCGACGGCGACGGTGCCTGTGACCGTGACGGCGGTCAACGGCGTGGTCGGCGATCCGGCCGTGGTCAATCCGACCGGGGCGACGACGGCTACGATCCAGGCGATCCGGCCGACGACAGGCCTGGACGATCTCGGTTTGCCCTTCCAGGCCACGGCCTTTGTTGCGATTCAGGGCCTGCCGAAGCAGCCGGGAGTGCCGAACGAGTTTCTTTCGACCAGCCTGGCGCAATTCGTCGCCGCGAACCTCGGCGGGTTGGTCGATGATGAGCGCCACAACGGACCGCAACTGCTCAACCCGCTGACCGACCTCTCGAACCCCATCATCGTCGACGTGATGGAAGACGACATGCCGGACCTGCCGCTGTTCTTCATCAACTTCCCCTCGCTCGCGGGCCTGGACGACCTGGTGACGACGATCCTCAACTCGGCGGAGGTCGTTTTCGGCAACAAGACCTACGAGGACAACTTCAATGCCACGCTGACGGCCGTGCGGGGCATCGAATTGACGATCGGTGAGACCCGGACGAGCGGCGGCACCTTTGTTCCGACCGAACGGGTCCACTACGCCGATGCGGTCGGCGTCGCCGGTGATCCGCACAGCGGCCTGACCGGCGCCACGACGACCCATGGCTTCGAGCTCGCGTTGCTCGACACGAACGTTCAGCAGGCCGGAACGCTGGAATCGGGCCAGACGGACGATTTCGGCTTGATTGTCGAGGTCGGGCGCACGCGACTCGGCGCGACGGTCGTGCCCGGCGAGTTCGTCTTCCTGAGTTACACCGGCGGGATGGAGGGCGCGGACATCGACACCGTCGACGTGCCGCCGCACAACAACCAGACGAACATTATCTACGTCGATCTCGACGCGCTCGACACGGTCCTGGGGTGCGAGACGATCACGCGTCTGTTCGTGATCGACGGCAGCGGGAGCAGTGCGATCAACGTGATCGAAGCCTTTTCGCTCAATGTCTTCAACCCCTGCACCTGCAAGGGCGACGTCAATTTCGACGGGAGCGTCGACGGGCAAGACATTGCGGGCTTCATGGATCAGTTGCTCGCGCCCGGCGATCCGACCACGCAAACCGCCGCCTGCGCGGCGGACCTCAGCGGGAATCTCCTCATCGGCATGGAGGACCTGCCGCTGATGGTCAACGAACTCCTGAACGGCTTCGGTTGCCCGAACGTGCCGTAGGGATCGATCGTCGCGGTCGAAGCCGGGCCCTTCAGGATCGTTCCCGAGGTTCTATCAGGGTTCGGTTTCGATGATGATCTTCGCATCTTCGATGATGACCGGGAAGAAATAGCCGGCGCCGATGTCCTTGTCCACCCCGAGCATGCCCTCGGCGATGACGACGGCGCCGGGCGCGGCATAGCCTTCGACGGAGGTGACGGTCACGTCGTTTTGGCCCGTCTCGCCCGTGCCGTCCCGCAGGTGCAGCCAGTTTTTGCCCATGATGCCGCGGCTGGCCTTGACAACGCGCGCCCGCAGTCTGACGGGCTTCCCATTCAGGTCGGCCTTGTGTTCGAACAGCTCCGCGACCGTCCGGCCGTCTTCGAGCTTCTCAATCTCGCCCGGCCGGATGCCGACCGGCGGGGTGGGTTTGCTCTTTCCCGCCGTCGGGGCGTCGCTCAGCGGAGGATGCCCCGGCGGCAGACCCTGCGCCCGGTCGGCTGGCGGCGCGGCCTTCTCCCCGCCGATTACGGTGGCACCGCCGACGAACAGAATCGTCTTGAACGTTCGGTTCAGGGTCTTGCTGTGGAAGTCGCGCATCGGCATGGCGCCGACCAGTTCGACCGTATCGCCGACCGCGACCTTCATGGCCCGTGCCGCGGTCCAGATCGACTCTCGATCGGTCTTGACCCGCATGTAGGTGTAGCCGGCGGCATCCATCGTTTCCTCGACGGTGCCGCGCAGGGTCTGATTGAGCTGCCCGGCGGTACTCGCCGCGACGGGAGGCTGCTTCGGGCGGACCGGCGTCTGGTTGCCGCGTTGGGTCTTCACCGGCGCTTCAGTCGGCTCGGCCGCCGCCCGGCGGTCGTAGTCGTCGGCGACTTCGGGCTGGTTGTCATCGCTGCAACGCGCCGGCAAGACCAGGCAGATCAACATCAAGAGCGTGAGAGACGCGCTTCGCATGAGAAAGTCCTCCGTCCGACATCCGAGCGCGGTCGTGAGCCGCTACCCTCCACCAACCCACCAACCAGCGGTGCATCAGCGTAACGGACCGACAGGAACGCCGCCAGCGTTCAGCCCGTGTGAGACCTCGCGGTTTGAAGGTTGCCGCGGCCTCAGCCCGTCGAGCAGCGAAAGGTCGTCTCGGCGGGCGACGTGCCGTGGTCAACCGTCGCCCGGCCGTTGGCCGAGAGGTGCTCGAGCAGAGCGAAGACCGTCTCGTCGGCGTCGTCGGCGCCGATCGCGCCGGCGAGCTGCCCGGCCGTCCGCGGCGTCGAGGACAGGGCCGCGAGCAGGCGCGTCTGGAGATCGAGCACCGCGGCGGCGGCCTTTTTCCCGGCTTCCACGCCGGGCTGATCATAGGCATTGATCCCGACCAACGAGGCATAGAAGCCGACCGCGCGCTCGAACAGGGCGATCAGCACGCCGATCATCCGCGCGTCCACCCGGCGCACGCTCAGGGTGATCGACTGCCGACCGCGCTCGAAAAGCGCGTCGCGCGTGCCGAGCCAGAATCCGTGCAGATAATCGCCCGCCGTGATGCCCGGCTCGACGTCGACGGGCTCGCCGCCTGCTTCCAGGACGCGAATGAACGTGACGAAGAAGTTGTGCACGCCGTCGCGGAGCTGCTGCACATAGGCGTGCTGGTCGGTCGATCCCTTGTTGCCGTAGACCGTCAGACCCTGCTCGACCTCCTTGCCCGTCAGGTCCAGGCGCTTGCCGAGCGATTCCATCACGAGTTGTTGCAGGTAGCGGCCGAACAGGAGGAGCCGGTCCTTGTAGGGCAAGACGACCATGTCCTTCTCGCCGCGGCCGCCGGTTGCGTGATACCACATCAGCGCGAGCAGGGCGGCGGGGTTGCTTCGCGTGTCGTGCTGCCGGGTGACTTCATCACATGCCGCGGCGCCGGCGAGCATCGCGTCGATGTCGAATCCCTGCAAGGCCGCCGGCAGCAGGCCGACCGCGCTGAACACGCTCGTCCGCCCGCCGACCCAATCCCACATGGGGAAACGCCGGAGCCAGCCCTCTGCCGCCGCCTGCCGGTCCAACGCCGAATCCGCGCCGGTCACCGCGACGGCGCGGCGTGCGAAGTCCAGCCCGCGCGACTGACAGGCCGCCGCGACAATGGCGGCCGCGTTTCTCGGTTCCGGTGTCCCGCCGCTCTTGCTGATGACCAGGCACAACGTGTCCGCCAGTCCGTCGCCGATTTCGGCGAGCACGCGCGCGATGCCGTCGGGGTCGGTGTTGTCGATGAAGCGGACGGCCATCCGGTCACGATTCGCATTGCCGAGCGCGTCGCTGACGAACATCGGCCCGAGCGCCGACCCGCCGATGCCGATCGAAAGGACGCGGCGAAACCCCTTTGCCTCGGGCGGCCGGACCCGGCCGGCGTGCACGTCGGCGGCGAAGGACCGGATCGTCGAGTGCGTCGTTTCGATTGCCTGTCGGATCTCCGTCGTCGGGGCCCGCCACGGCGCTCGAAGCCAGTAGTGCCCGACCCTGCGTTGCTCATCCGGGTTGGCGACGGCGCCGGCCTCGAGCGCGTCCATTGCCTCATAGGCGCGCTGCATCGCGGGCGACATGCGATCCAGGAAAGCCGCGTCGAAGTCCATGCGGCTGATGTCAAGCGTCAGATCGATCGGGTCGCACCGACAACGCCACGTCTGAAAACGGTCCCAAAGCTCAGCCGGATTCATTGCTCAAGACTCCGCAGACCGGCGCGCGACCGCCGCATTCCCAGTGGACTGTACCGACGCGTCCGCCGTACGCCAAGTGCCCGCTCGCGCGGCGTTTTGATCTGTCGCCGCCTGCGGTGTAGGCTACCCCTCGCGCGCGTGATGCCGCTTGTCCTGTTTCTGGCGCGATCGGAGCATACGGGATGGCCGGACAGAACATCGTGTACGGACTCGACGATCACCCGCCGCCGGCGCGCGCGTTCGTGCTGGCGTTGCAGCACACGCTGACGATGTTCGGCTCGACGGTCGCCGTCCCGCTCCTGTTCGGCCCGGCCCTGTGGCCCGTCGATGGCACCGCGACGGAAGCGGTGCAACAGGCACAGCGGATTGTCCAGTCGCAGAACATCGCCACCTTGATCTCGTCGGTCATGTTGTGCAGCGGCCTGGCAACGCTCCTGCAATCCACCTTCGGTTCGCGGCTGCCGATCATTCAAGGCGTCTCCTTCTCGTTTATTGCCCCGTTCTTCGCGATCATCACCGCCTGCAACGCCAAGGGGCAGGACGGCGCGACCATGATGCAATACATCGCCGGGGCGATCATCGCCGGTGCGGTCATCGAAGCGGTCGTCGGTTTCTCCGGCCTGATGGGGAAGATCCGACGCATCCTCTCGCCCGTTGTCGTCGGGCCGGTCATCATGCTCATCGGTCTCGCCCTGTTCCAGCACGGCGCCCCACGGGCGGGCATGCACTGGCCCACCAGCGGCCTGACCATTGTCCTCATCATCCTCTTCTCATTCGTCCTGTCGCGCAGATACCGGGTGTTTCGGCTGTTTCCGATTCTGCTTTCGATCGTCATCGCGTGCAGCGTCTGCTGGATTCTGTCGGGGAGCGGGACCTTCCCGGTCGGACATCCGGCCCACGTCGATCTCGCGCCGATGCGCGACGCGAAATGGCTGCGCATCACGCCGGGCGAGGTCGTCTTCCCCTGGGGTACGCCGCGCTTTGAGCTGCGATTCATCATCGCCGTCTTCGCCGGCTACCTCGCGTCCATGATCGAATCCTTCGGCGACTACCACGCGTGCTCCAACATGGCCGGCGCGGGCGACCCGACGCCGAAACAGATTTCCCGCGGCATCGGCTTTGAAGGGGTCGGCTGCGCGCTCACCGGCGTCTTCGGAGGATTCAGCTCGACCTCCTACTCTGAGAACATCGGCTTGGTCGGCCTGACGCGCGTCGGCAGCCGATACGTGGTTCAGATTGCCGCGGGCATCCTGATCGTGCTCGGCCTGTTCGGGAAGTTCGGCGCTCTCGCCGCGACGATTCCCGATCCGGTCGTCGGCGGGCTCTATTGCGCTCTCTTCGGTCTCATCAGCGCCGTCGGTATTCAACAACTCGCCAAGGCCGATCTGACCAGCGACCGGAATCTGTTCATCGCGGGCTTCAGCCTGTTCATGGGCCTGAGCCTCCCGGCCTACTTCAGCGCGGTGGCCGATGTGAAGGACATCACAACGCCCGGACAGATGCTCGCGATCTACAAACCGACGGCCGAGGGGCTGTTGGCGATGCTCTCTCAAGGCGTTCGGGGGGTCGTGCTCGCGGTCGGTTCGACCGGCATGGCCGTCGCCGCCTTGATCGGCATCGTTCTCGACAATCTCCTCCCCGGCACGCCCGAGGAACGCGGCCTGAAGATTCCCAGCCTGCTGACTCCCGAAGGCGCGGATGCGACGGAGGGCGGACCGACCGGTGGCCGCTGAATCCCCGAAAGAGCCGCCGGCTTCAGCCCGAGCGGGCCGAAGTCCACAGCTTGACTCTGCAGCGCGCACCGGTCGAGAAGTCTCACAAGGGGCATCGCGCTCGGACGGTTCATTCTTTGATCTGATCCGCATAGGATGCCTGCCGTACCGCATCCCGTTTCTTGCACGATCGGTCTCAACGGGGGACTCGGCATGATACCCGACGGTCTTTCATTCCTGCGAAACCTCGAACGGCCCGCCGTCGTCGGCATGATCCACGTCGGTGCCCTGCCCGGCACGCCGCGATCGCGCCGGCCCGTCGCCGACCTGGCGCGGTCCGCCGTTGCCGAAGCGGCCGTTCTGGCCGACGGCGGCATCGACGCGATCCTGCTCGAGAACATGCATGACGTGCCTTACCTGAACCGCTGCGTGGGCCCGGAAATCGTCGCGGCGATGACGGCGATCTGCTCGGCCGTTCGGGAGGCGGTGTCCCTGCCGCTGGGCCTGCAGGTCTTGGCCGGCGCTAATCGCGAGGCCGTCGCCGTGGCCCATGCGACGGGCTGCCGGTTCGTTCGCTGCGAGGGGTTCGTCTTTTCGCACGTGGCGGACGAGGGCCTCATGGCCGAAGCCGATGCCGGGCCGCTGTTGCGCTATCGGAAGATGATCGGAGCCGAGGACGTCGCCGTCCTCGCCGACGTGAAGAAGAAACATGCGTCACACGCAATCACGACGGACGTCGATCTCGCGGAAACGGCCAAGGCGGCGGTCTGGTTCGGCGCCGACGGGGTCGTCGTTACGGGCACCGCCACCGGCGAACCGACGCGGCCGGAAGAGGTCGCCGCTGCGGCTGAGGCGATCGATCAGGCCGTGTTCGTGGGGTCGGGCGTGACGCCGGACACCGTCGCCGCCCTTGCCCCTCACGCAGATGCGCTGATCGTCGGCAGCTACCTGAAGCGCGACGGCCACTGGGAGAATGAACCCGACGCCCGGCGCGTCGCGGCCATCGTCAAAGCGGCATCGACCCACCGCGCGTGACAGAGCATGCGTCCTGCACACCTCTGTGGCACGGGCGTCCCGCCCGTGTACGCGCCGCCGAGACGGCGGTGCAACAAGGGATTCAGTGCGTCCCGCTATTGCCCGATCACCTGCACGACGATCTCCCGCCTCCGCGGGCGGGTGTCGAAGTCGATGAGCACGACCTGCTGCCAGGTGCCCAGCGTGGGCTTGCCGTCGATCACCGGCACGGTCAGGCTCGGACCGAGCAGTGAGGCGCGGACGTGCGCGTGGCCGTTGTCGTCGTGCCAGGTCTCTTCGTGGAGATACCGACCGTCCTCGGGGGCGATCTTGTTGAAGTAGTGTTTCAAGTCGTGGTTCACCAGGCCGGGCTCATACTCGGTCGTGGTGATGCCGGCGGTGGAACCGATGACGAACAACGTGACGGTTCCATCGCGAATCCCGCCCTGCTTGAGCACCTCGATCAGGCGAGGCGTCAGGTCAAGCACCTGATTGTCGCCGCTTGTCTCGATTCGGAGCGTGTGCGTTTCCACGGCCATGATTCCTCATTCTACCGAACGACGCGCGCTTCGGCACGGCCCCCGCGTCGCCGCCGCGGCTCGCCGTCGTTTTTGACGCGCCCCCCCCGATTGGGGACAATGCGGGGGCGGACTGTTTTTCGAAAGGAACACGCACGATGTCCACAACGTCCCAAAGATGCGTCTTGCCGGCTTGTGACCACGTCCCGCGACCCTACGACGGCCCCTCGGTCGACGAAGTGCTCGCTCTCCGGCGCGAGTACCTCACCCCGGCCCTGCTCACCTACTACAAGCGGCCGCTGATGGTCGTCGAGGGCCACATGCAGTACCTCTGGGACGAGGCCGGAACGCGCTACCTCGACGCCTTCGCCGGCATCGTGACCGTATCGGTCGGTCATTGCCATCCCCGGATCGCCGAGCGCGTCCGCGAACAGGTCGGCCGCCTTCAACACACGACGACGATCTACATCCATCCGACCGTCGGACAATACGCGAAAAGGCTCGCCGATCACATGCCCGGCGATCTCAAAGTCACGTACTTCACCAACAGCGGCAGCGAGGCCAACGACCTGTCAATCCTGACGACGCGCATGGCGACGGGGCGGTACGACGTGATCGCCCTGCGCCACGCCTACCACGGCGGGTCGCAGTCGACGATGGCGCTGACGGGTCAATCGAGCTGGAAATACGCGGTCCCTCAGGGCTTCGGCGTCCATCACGCCATGCCCGGTTATTGTTACCGCTGCCCGCTGGGCCTCGAGTATCCGTCGTGCGATGTCAAGTGTGCTCGCGACATCGGCGACCTCATCCGGTTCACAACGCATGGCCGGGTGGCAGCCTTCATCGCCGAGCCGATCCTGGGTGTCGGCGGCGTCGTCACCCCGCCGAAGGAATACTTCCAGATCGCCTACGACGAAGTCCGGAAGGCCGGCGGCCTGTGCATCGCCGACGAGGTGCAGACCGGCTTCGGCCGTACCGGTACGAAGTTCTGGGGGTTTGAGAACTGGGGCGTCGTGCCCGACCTCGTCAGCATGGCCAAGGGCATCGGCAACGGGACGGCCCTCGGTGCCGTCACCACGACACCGGAGATCGCCCAGGCCCTGACGGGCAAGCTCCACTTCAACACTTTCGGCGGCAATCCCGTGCAGGCCACCTACGGCCTATCGACGTTGGAGGTGATCGACGAGGAGGGCATCCAGGAAAACGCCCTGAAGGTCGGCGGTCGACTCAAGGCCGGCCTGGAAGACCTGATGGGCAAGCATTCGCTCATCGGCGAGGTCCGCGGCATGGGTCTGATGCTCGGCGTCGAGCTGGTCCGCGACCGCCGGACCAAGGAACCCGCGAACACCGAGGCGGCCGAAATCCTTGAGCAGACCCGATCCCGCGGCCTGCTGCTCGGCAAGGGCGGCTTCTATGGCAACGTTCTCCGCATCAAACCGCCGATGTGCCTCACCGAAGACGACGCCGGGTTCCTGATCGCCTGCCTGGATGAAGCCCTCGAAGTCGTCGGCCGCCGATGAGGCCGCGCCGATTCGACCTCGGGGCGCACTTTTGACGGGCCGCCCGTTTCACGTCAGGATGCTCGAACGCCGCCGCAGGCGGAGATCGATGCCTCTCCGCGCCGCGGACGTGCGCATGCAGAAGAACTGGAGCCGAGCCAAGCCATGCCGGATGAACGCGAGCGTGTGGACGATTCGAAGAATGCGCTTCGCGGGTTTGTCTTTCTCGATGCGCTCGTTCGACTGATCATCTACGGAGCCGCCGGCACCCTCACACTGGCAAGCATGGCGGCCCTGGCGGCGTGGCCGGCCGATCCGCCGACAGACGCCCGGCTCGCCTGGGATTGGATGCGGGCCGTCCTGCTGCTGATCCTCCTGTTCAACTTGTTCTATGTGGCGCTGCTCGTTCTGCTGCGACTCCCGATCCCGCGACCCCGGCCCGGGGAGTATGTGCTCGCGGCCGGGAAAACTCCCGACCGCGCCCTGGTCTATTCCTGTCTCATCGCGACGCTGACGAAGGCGCGGTACGACGCGCCCTTCCCCGCCT
>JBHHUY010000104.1:0-9871 GCA_046753965.1 Phycisphaerae bacterium | reverse complement strand
ACGTCCGCCACGGGGGGCGGACGCTACGAAGAAGGACTGCGCCGTCGTCCGCCTAAACTGTCATGGACCCGCGTGTATCTGCGGCGCGCGCTCGCGGCTTGACGGCCGATCGGGCCGGACGGACAATGAGCACTTATCCCGAAGCCTCGGCCGAAGGCCGCGCTTTGCCGCAAGAGGGTTTGGGACAGACGCTGGCGTGACCCATCGGCAGGCTTCGGGCTGTCTTTGCGCGGGCGTACGCAGACTTCAGGGCACCGTTCATGATTGTCGTCAGCACCGAAACCGTCCCCGGTCATACGATCCTCGAGTTGAAGGGCCTGGTACAGGGCAACACGATCCGGGCGAAGCATATCGGCCGCGACATCGCCGCCGGGCTGAAGAACCTGGTCGGCGGGGAACTGAAGGGCTACACCGAGTTGTTGACCGAAGCGCGGCGCCAGGCGCTCGAGCGGATGATCGCCCAGGCCCAACAACTCGGCGCGAACGCCATTCTCAACGTCCGCTTCACGACGAGCGCCGTGACACAAGGCGCCGCCGAACTCTACGCCTACGGGACCGCCGTGGTCTTGGATTAGCGCGCATCCCGGGCGCCCCGCGGCATCGCGGTGTCGGCGGTGCGTACACGGGCGGGACGCCCGTGCCACAGCGGGGTGGTTCCAGGCGGGGTGGATCAAGGGATCGTCGCCGCTTGCCGGAGCGCGTGGGCGATTGGTCCTGCTCGGAGGCTTCTGAAAGGTGTTCGGTTTCGAGTTTTTTTTCTGGCTCCTCCCCACCCTCGGCCTCATTTTCCTGGGCGTGCTCGCCGGCGGCGTGACGGAGCGCCGTCACTTTGCGAGCCTGGCGCGGCGGGAGGCCGCCAATGCCGACTTCCTCGTCACCAACATGAAGCACGTGCCCCAACCCGACGTGGTCAAGCAGGCCGCCCTCGTCGGCGGCCAGGTCGTCATCGGCACCGATTACTTCAAGACCTTTCTGACGGGGCTGCGCAACCTGGTCGGCGGCGAGATGAAGGCCGCCGAAACCCTCATGGTCCGGGCCCGCCGCGAGGCTCTGCTCCGCATGATCGATGAGGGCCGCCGACTCGGCGCGCGGGAAATCTGGAACGTGCGGTTTTCCTACTGCAACATCTCTCAGATGTCGGGCAACAAAGGCGCGATGTGTGTGGAGATTCACGCCTACGGCACCGCCGTGGTCCGCGCCTGACCGCCGGACTCCCGCGAGCGCGTCATCATGTCACGACCCGACTCAGACCCGTCGGTCGATCGCGAGCCTTTTCAGGACGAGCGGCCGGCCCGGCCCGATCCGTCGGAACGGGCGGCCGACCGCGTCCTCGGCCGAGCACACCGCGGCCCCGGTGACCGGCAAGAGGAACAAGCGCGCCATTCCGTCTTCGACGAACCCGACATTCTCCCCGGCCGCACGCCTGAGACGATCACGCAGGACTGGTTCTGCCGGCGCTGTGGGTACAACCGCCGGGGGTTGCAGACCGGCGGGCGCTGTCCCGAGTGCGGTGAGATCGAGTTGTACCGCCCGCCCCCGGACGAGGCGCCGAGCCTCGCTGCCTGGTATCGGGATCGGCGGCAGCGCGTTTCTCCGCTCAACCGATGGGGCTGGCTCGCCCTCGCGATGGTGTTCGGCAGTCTCCTGCCGTTCCTCGGCACGGTCGTGGGTCAGGCTTCCACGTTCACGACGCGGGTCCTGATCGGTCCGTCGCTCGAAGAAGTGTTGAAGCTCGCCTTGCTGATCTACCTCGTGGAAAGCCGGCCGTTTCTGTTTCGGAGAACCCGGGAGGTCTGGCTCCCCGCGGTCGGCGGGGCGCTGGGGTTTGCGTTGTTGCAGAACAGCGTCTATTCCGTCTGGATTCTCGCCGCACCGACGCTCGGGATGGTGCTGTGGCGCTGGATGTTCTGCACGGCTCTGCACATCACCTGCACGGCCGTCGCCGCGGCGGGGCTCGTCCGCGTCTGGCGCCGGTCGGAGGAGGAGGCTCGCCGGCCCCGCCTGCACGGCGCCGCCGGTTCCCTCGCGGCGGCGATCATGCTGCACGCCGTCTACAACGCCTGTGTCATGATGATGGATCTGCCGGAGTTCCTGCTCTGACGCGGCGGCGCCGAACGGGCCGTGCCGGGCGACGACGGAGCGTCACTTCGGCGGGGCGCCGGGCGTGCCGGCACGGACGGCCTCGACATAGACCATCCGCAACTGATGCAGCGTGCTGTCCAGCAGCCGCTTCTCGTCCGGCTCAAGATTGCCGGCGGTCTTGGCGTCCAGCACGTCCAGCAGGTCGATATGATGTTTGGCGAGGTCGAGGTTCGGCGGAATCTCCTGGCCGCCCGGGCCGATGCCGCCCAGGCCGACCATCGCCTGCATCGCCAGTAACTCGACCAGCGAGAGGAAACTCGCCTCCGGAAGTCGGTTCCGCGCGGCCTCGCCTTCCACCTTCTTGGCGAGCCGCTCTTTCTCGGCAGCGGCTTCGCTCTTCCAATCGTCGTCGATGTGCAGTTTCGATTCGTCGTCGGCCATGGCTTGTGGACTCCAGCGGGCGCCAAACATCGGAGAAGAAGCGGCCAGGGTCCGGTGCGCAGTTGGGGGGGAACCGCGTCGAGACCGGAACTCCTGGCCGACTTGTCAGTGTATCGTCTCGCGACCGTCAAACAAGACTTCGTCCGACCCTCTGTGGTTTCAGCGGCGAGCAGCCGGTCCCGGTGCCGCCCGAGCACCCTCGGAACCCAGCCGCGGGCTTCGCCGGGCGTCCGCGGCCGGCCTACCGGACAATCCCGGCTCGGGCCGCCAACGACCGTCCGGCGCGGAACTTTCAGCGGGCCATGAGGTTGTGAACGGCCGGCGAAAATGAAATCGGCCGCGGACTGCCCCGGAGGGGTTGATAAAGGCCCCGTCTTTGACTACAAACCTGGGTTTGGCGCAGGCGACCGGAGCCTCGCAGCGACGAAGGCCGGATCGTAGGGAACCCGCGCAGGCGCCGGTTGGAAGCGATTTCGCCGTGAAGTTCATCCTGTTGGATCGTATCGTCTCGATCGAGGTGCCGTCGCGGATCGTCGCGACCAAGTCGCTGACGCTGGCCGAGGAGTACCTGGCCGATCATTTTCCGACATTCCCGGTCATGCCGGGGGTGTTGATGCTGGAGGCGATGGTGCAGACCGCCGCGTGGCTCGTCCGGGTGTCGCAGGACTACGCCCGGAGCATGGTGGTGCTGGCCGAGGCGAAGAACGTCAACTACAAGAGTTTCATCGCGCCGGGGCGCGCGCTCGAGGTAACGGCCGAAGCCGTACGGATCGACGAGGCGTCGAGCGAGTTCAAGGCGTTCGGGCGATGCGGTGAAGAAGAGATTGTCAAGGCGCGGCTGAAGCTGCGGCACTACAACCTGGCGGAGACGAACCCGAAGCTGGAAGAAACCGACCGGAAGCTGGTCGCCGATCTTCGGCAACGATTCGAGTTGCTTGGCGGCCCGGCTGCGTTGAAGATGGCCGCGGCGCTCTGACGAACAACGGTTGAGGAGTCCCGAGGGAGGACAAACAGGTATGGCGATGAGTCGCGAGGACGTGTTTGGAAAAGTCAAAGAGGTGCTCGTTGACGCCCTGGGGGTCGACGACGACGAGGTCACGGAAGGCGCGAGGCTCCAGGAGGATCTGGGCGCCGAATCGATCGATTTTCTCGATATCGTCTTCAGACTTGAGAAGACGTTCGGCATCAAGATCCCGCGGGGGGAACTCTTCCCCGAGGAGATTCTGAACAATCCCGAGTACGTCGAGGGCGGCAAGCTGACGTCGCAGGGGCTGACCGCCCTGAAAAACGCGATGCCCCACGCGGACTTTACGGGGTTTGAGGACGATCCGGACGTCGCCAAGATGCCGAACCTCTTCACGGTCAAGACGATCGTCAACTACGTCACGACGAAGACGGCGGCATAGGATCGTGCGCTGGATCTGGATCGACAAGTTCACCGAGTTCCGCTCCGGTGTCTCCGCCACCGCCGTCAAGAACGTGAGCCTGGCCGAGGAGCACCTGCACGATCACTTCCCGGCCTACCCCGTGATGCCCGCCAGCCTGATCGTCGAGGGCATGGCGCAGACCGCCGGCATCCTCGTGGGCGAGGCGCGGGGCTTCCGGGAGAAGGTCATCCTCGCCAAGGTGAAGCGCGCCCGCTTTCACCGCGAGGTGCGCCCGGGCGACCGATTGCGGTACGACGCGACGATCGAGCAGCTCAGCCCCGAGGCCGCCATGACGGCCGGCCGGGTCTCCATCGACGGCGAGCCGCTGGCGGAGATCGACATCGTTTTCTCGCACATCGATAACAACCTGAGCGGCCTGGTCTTCCCGGAAGAAAACTTCGTCTTCACCGAAGAGTTCAAATCGCTCCTCCGTACCTACAACATCGAGGCGGACCGGGCCTGACAACCCGACTATGATCCGAACCAGACAGAGGGCATCGAAGCACACGCCATGAAAAAGAATCGCGTCGTCATCACCGGGCTCGGCGTCGTCACGCCGGTCGGACTGGGCATCACCGAGACCTTCGACGCCCTGGTCGAGAAGCGATGCGGCATCCGTCGAATCGAGGCCTTCGATCCCGGCCGCTTCTCCTCGCAGATTGCCGGAGAGGTCGCCGGTTTCAAGGTCCGCGACTGCGTCCCCAAGGGATACCGCAAGGCGACCAAGGTGATGGCGCGGGACATCGAGCTTGCCGTCATGGCGGCCTATGAGGCGGTGAAGGATGCGGGCTTGAAGACCAAGTGCCTGGTCGAGCGGGACGAGGTCGAAGGTGGTGTCGATGTCGACTCCACCCGGTTCGGCGCCAACATCGGCGCCGGGCTGATCTGTGCCGACCTGACCGAACTCGCGGGCGCCCTGGCCACCGCCGCCGAACACCCGGAATCGCCGACCGATCGCGCCTTCAGTCTCCTTAAGTGGGGCAGCGAGGGCATGGCCAACCTCACCCCGCTCTGGTTGCTCAAATTTCTGCCGAACATGCTGGCGTGCCATGTGACCATCGTCCATGACTGCCAGGCCCCCTCGAACACCATCACCTGCGGCGAAGCGAGTTCGCACCTCGCGATCGGCGAGGCCTTTCGGACGATCGAACGCGGCGCGGCGGACATCTGCATCTGCGGCGGCGCCGAGAGCAAGCTCAACCCGATGGGACTGATGCGTCAGGCCCTGCTCGGGCGGCTCGCGACCGACTTCAACGACAATCCGACGGCCGCCTGTCGACCGTTCGACGTCGCACGAACCGGCACCGTCATCAGCGAGGGCGCCGGCCTGATCATCCTGGAGAACCTCGACCGCGCCCGAGAACGCGGCGCGACCATCTACGCCGAACTCGTCGGGTTCGGGGCCTCGGTCAATTGCAGTCATTGGCTCCGGCCGCAGCCTGACGGTCGGGGGCTGGCGCTGGCCACCCGGAAGGCACTGGCCGACGCGGGTGTGACGGCCGACCAGGTCGACCTGCTGAATGCCTCCGGCGTCGGGATCCGGGATCACGATGCGTCCGAGGCCGCCGCGATCCGCGCCGTCTTCGGCGACCGGGCCGCGTCTATTCCCGTCATGGCCATCAAGGGCGCGATCGGGAACAACGGCGCCGGCAGCGGCGCGATCGACATGAGCGTCCTGAGCACGGCCATGCAACGGGGCGTGATTCCGCCGTCGCTCAACACCGAAACGGTCGATCCCGAGTGCGGCATCAACGTCGTCCGCGGTGATCCCATCGACTGCCGCGCCGACGTGGCGGTCTCGCTGGCGCGAGCCCTGTCGGGCGGACAGACCGCCGCCCTCGTGATCCGGAGGTACCAGGCATGAGCCGACGTGTGGTCGTCACGGGCATCGGTTGGATCACGCCGCTCGGTCACGAGATTGAGACGGCGTGGAAGGCCATCCTGAACGGCGAGAGCGGCATTGCTCCGACGACGATCTTCGAGGCGCGATCGTTCCCGACGCAGTTCGCCGCCGAGGTCAAAGGCTTCGACCTGAAGGCCTTCCTGACCGAAGCGGAGTACGCCATCCACCGCGACGTGAGCCGCCAGGCGGGCTTCGCGCTCGCGGCCGCCAAGCTGGCCTGGGCCGATTCGAAGCTGGCCGACAAGGCGGAGCTCGATCGGACTTCCGTGGGCGTCTACCTCGGCGGCGGTGAGGGGCCGATGGATTTCGACAACTTCACCGCGGCGGCCGTCGAAGGCTGGGACTACGCGGCGGGCGATCTGGACACCTGCCGATGGGCCGATGTCGCTTCGGCGAGGCTCAAGGAAATCGTCGAAGCGGAGCAGGACCCGAACATGGCGGCCGGCCACATCGCGCAGCTCTTCGGCGTCGAAGGCCCGAACTTCAACACCCTGACCGCCTGCGCCGCCAGCACCCAGGCCATCGGTGAGGCGACCAACCTGATTTGGCGCGGCGACGCCGATGTGATGATTTCCGGCGGTTGCCACTCGATGATCCATCCGTTCGGTGTGACCGGCTTCAATCGACTCACGGCGCTCTCCACGCGGAACGACACCTGCACGACGGCCTCGCGGCCGTTCGACCGCACGCGGGACGGGTTCGTCCTCGGCGAGGGCGCGGGCATGCTGATCCTCGAGGAGCTGGAGCACGCCCGGGCCCGCGGCGCCCGGATTCTTGCCGAGGTTCTCGGCTACGGCTCGACGGCCGACGCGTTCCGAATCACCGACATCCATGAAGACGGCCGCGGCGGCATCGCCGCCATGCGAACGGCGATTGAAGACGCCCGTCTTGAGCCGGCGGACATCGACTACATCTCGGCGCACGGGACGGGCACGCAGGAAAACGACAAGATCGAGTCGCTGGCGATTCGCGGCGTCTTCGGTGAGCGGGCGGGCCAGGTCCCGGTCAGCAGCGTCAAGAGCATGATGGGGCACCTGATCGCCGCCGCTGGCGCCTGCGAGCTGATCACCTGTATTCTGGCCATTCGCGACCAGGTCCTGCCGCCGACGATGAACTACCAGAATGCCGACCCCCTCTGCGATCTCGACTACGTGCCCAACAAAAAGCGCGAAGCGAAGGTTCGCACCTGTCTGAGCAATTCCTTCGGTTTCGGCGGACAGAATGACACCCTGGTCGTCAGCGCCTTCGAGGCAGAGCGCGGCTGATCAGAGCCGGGGTAGAGCCGGGGCCGAGGACGGCCCGGCTCGCTGGGGACGGCCCGGCTCGCTCTTGGCGGTCCGGTTCGGTGCAGCGCTCCGAGGGTCGCTTCTGTCGGTTTGTTGAGAAGCTTCGCGGCCTGGCGCCACTATCCCACATCCAGAAAGCCGAGGGTCTTCTCGTACTTCGCGAGCAACGCCCGGCGAAGCACGGCGTGCCGCGGCCGGCGCAATTGCGGGTCGTCCCGCACGAGGTCGCCCGCGTCACGCTGAGCAAGTCGGAGCAGTTCACCGTCCCGGAGCAGATCGGCCACGCGCAGCTCGGGCAGCCCGTGCTGTCGTGTGCCGAGCATCTCGCCGGGTCCGCGCTGGCGAAGATCTTCTTCGGCGATTCTGAAGCCGTCGGTGGTCGCCGCGAGCGCGGCCAGCCGCTCGCTCGCGGCCGCGTCGTCCGAACCCGTCATCAACAGGCAGTACCCCCGCCGGCTTCCGCGTCCGATGCGACCGCGGAGTTGATGAAGTTGCGACAGGCCGTAGCGCTCGGCGTGTTCGATCACCATGCAGGTGGCGTCGGGCACGTCGATGCCGACCTCGATCACCGTGGTCGCCACGAGCACGTCCAGCTTCCTTGCGAGGAAGTCCGCCATCACCGCCTCACGATCGCCGCGCGGCATCCGGCCGTGGAGTAGTCCGACGCGGTGTCGGGCGAACACCGTGCCGCGCAGCCGCTCGCATTCGGTCGTCGCGGCGCGGACTTCGAGCCGGTCGGACTCGTCGATGATCGGGTAGACGACGTAGGCCTGTTCGCCTCGATCGAGTCGGTCTCGGACGAAGCCCCAGGCGGCGTCCTGACGGGCGGGCGGCACGATCCGCGTCTCGATCTCGCTGCGACCCGGCGGAAGCTCGTCGATCGTCGTGACATCGAGATCGCCGAAGACCGTCATCGCCAACGTGCGGGGAATGGGCGTCGCGGTCATGACGAGGTAATGCGGCGCGGGCCCCTTGCCGCGGATCATCGCGCGCTGCCGGACCCCGAAGCGATGCTGTTCATCGACGACGACCAGCCCGAGGCGGGCGAATCGGACATCGCCTTGAATCAGGGCATGGGTCCCCACGACGAGGTCGAGCTCGCCCTGCTCGATTTGCTCGATGATCCGGCGGCGCTCGGCCGCCGGAAGCCCGCCGACGAGGAGGTGATGCCGCACGCGGCTGCCCGCGAGATAGCGTTCGATCGATCGGGCATGTTGTTCGGCGAGCAGTTCGGTCGGTGCCATGATCGCCGCCTGCGTCTTGTTGGCCACGGCCACGAGGGCCGCGTAGAGCGCCACGACCGTCTTCCCGCAGCCGACATCGCCCTGGAGGAGCCGGTTCATCGGCCTGGGGCGGGCCAGGTCCGACACGATTCCCTGGATCGCGCGGTCCTGCGCGGCAGTGAGCGAGAAGGGAAACCGGCGCCGGATGCGGCGGTCGATCTCCGGCGTGCACCGCAGCGCCGGCGCGACGGCCCGGGCGCGCCGAACGGCGCGGACCAGCGAAGTCGCGATCTGCATCAGGAGCAGTTCGTCATAGGCCAGGCGCCGCCGCGCGCGTTGCACGTCGTCCTCGCGCTGCGGCCGGTGCATGACCCGCAGCGCCCAGCGCCGGGGCGGCAGGTTGCGGGCCTTGAGATGAGCCGCGTCATGCCACTCCTCCACCTGTTCGAGCAGATGATCCAGGTGCGCGGTGATCAGTTTTCCGATGGCGCGGCTGGAGAACGCCGCCGTTGCCGGATAGACGGCCTCGAATCGCGCCGGCTCGGATTCGTCGACCGGTGCCGCGTCCTCGGAAAGAACGGTGAGCCGCGGGTTCACCATCTGGGGGAGTTGACGGTATTCGCCCACGCGGCCGGTGACACGGACAACCATGTCGGTTCGGAGCCGATCGGCCATCCATCCCGCGTTGAACCAGCAGAGGCTGCATCGGCCCGTGTTGTCGATGAGTGTCGCGGTGACGGCGCGTCCGCGCCGGCCGAAGCGCGTCCGCACCGCGGCCAGACGACCGACAAGGGTCGCGGTCATGCCCTCATCGAGGTTCTCGATCGATCTCGATTCCTCGCGCTCATGACGAGCGGGGAAGTATTCCAGCAGGTCGCCGACCGATGTGATGCCGAGTTTTCGAAGATGGTCGGCGCGTTTCGGACCGACGCCGGGCAGATACTGGATGTCGTCCGTTAGTCTCGGCCCGGGGTCCGCCATGGGGACTCGATGTCAGGGGGTCTGCCGAGCACGCCTGCGCGGCCCGCCGTGCGGGGCCCGGTCCTTCTTGGGCGGCTCGGGGATGATCAGCTTCATGCCCACCTGGAGTTCGGTGGAATTGGTCACGCGATTCCGATTCGCAATGAGAATCCGGCGCCAGTGTTTCCCGTTGCCGTAGTAGCGTTCGGCGAGGTTCCAGAGGTTGTCCTTCGATTCGACGACGTGAATCCTCCCCGGAACCCGGCTGAAATCGAAATCATCCCTGCGCGGCCTCGCCGCCGAGCGGCGGGGGTTCCCGTCGGCCGATCGGTTCTTCGCGCGAGCGACCTGCGCGACGGTGGGCCGAGTGGTCGCGGGTTCGGCCGGGCCGCAGGCCGGTCCGAGGCCGAATGCCAAGCCTGCAATGACGAGGTGCATCGTCGGTCGCCGGAGACTCGCCGCGACGGCGGAATCGCAGAGAGAACCGTTTTTGCGAATGGTTGACCGGTCTTGGGCCCGGTCCCGCACAGTTGGAGAGGGCGGGTCAGC
>JBHHUY010000103.1:0-10013 GCA_046753965.1 Phycisphaerae bacterium | reverse complement strand
CGTCTGGTCGTTCTTCGGAGGCGCGGCCTGCCGCGCCGCGGCGCTCGACGCCGCGCGGGAGGAGAAGATCTCATTACGCGAGGCCTTCAAGTACGCGCGCTCCCATTTCACGAGCTTCGCCGTCGCGCCGCTGATTCCCGTCATCTTCGTGCTCGTCGGCGGGCTGTTTCTGTGGATCGGCGGGCTGATCGGGGCCATCCCGGCCGCCGGTGAAGTGCTCGTCGGCATCCTCTTCTTCCTCTCGCTGCTGGCCGGCTTCTTCGTGGCGGTCGTCCTGATCCTGGGCGTGGCCGGCTTCCCGCTGATGACCCCCGCCATCGCCGCGGACAACCTCGACGCCCTGGACGCGATCAGCATGACCTACAACTACATCGCCGCCAAACCCTGGCGGATGGGGTTCTACGCTCTGCTCGCCACGTGTTACGGCGCGATCTGCATCTTCTTCGTCAAGCTTTTCGTCATGGTCATGTTGTGGGCCGTCGGCCTGTTCATGGGCGCCTCGATGAACTGGGGCAGCGCCTACGCGGTCGATGCCGACGGCAAGGCCGTGAAAGTCGAATCAAAACTGGACGCGATGTGGCAACCGCCCGACTTCACGGCGACCCGCCCCTTCATCGGGACGTTCAGCAACGCGCAACTGCGACACGTCAGCGCCTTCGGCCGGTTCTGCCTCAAGGCCTGGATCTATACGCTCTGGGGGATGGTCGCGGCCGTCGTCGTCAGCTTCTTCTACACCGCGAGCACCGTGATCTACTTCCTCCTTCGACGTGAGGCCGACCTGACCGACTGGGAGGAGGTCTATCTCGAAACCGCCGGCGGAGAGGCCGCCGCGCCGACGCCGGAAAGCCCCGACGCGGCGCCGGCAACCGACGCGACCTGACGCCCCCCCGCTTCTTTCGTTCGCTGAAATGACCTGGATCGGTCGCCGACAGCGGCAGCGCGCTGTCACCCCCCGAGGCGAGCCAGCAACTCGGGCAACGGAACGGTCGCAACGCCCGACCAGGTGTCGGCCACCGCGTACGGCAGGATCAGCGTTTCGCCGTGGATCATGCCGCCGCAGGAATACACCACATTGGGCACGTACCCGTCACGTTCCTGCTCGTTGGGCTCCAGGAGCGGTCGGTCGAGTTGGCCGATCACGCGTGACGGATCTTCGTGGTCGAGCAGCAACGCCCCCAGGCAATACCGCCGCATCGGCCCCACGCCGTGGGTCAACACGAGCCAACCCGCCTCGGTTTCGAGCGGCGAGCCGCAGTTGCCAACCTGCACGTATTCCCACGGCCTGCGCCGCCAGGTCAACCGCGTTGCCTCGTTCCAGAAATGCCGGTTGTCAGAGTTCATCAGAAAGAGGTTCTCGCCGTCCAGCCGGGCCAGCATCAGGTACTCGCCCCGGACCCGGCGCGGAAACATCGCCATGCCCTTGTTCTGCACGCACCGGCCGTTCAGGGTGATGATCTTGAAGTGCTGAAAGTCCTCCGTCTCAATGATTTCGGGGAGGATCGTGAACCCGTTGTACGCCGTGTAGGTGGCGTAGTAGAAGCGATGCCCGTCCTCGTCGGTGAAGCGGACGAATCGCGCATCTTCGATTCCGCGACTCTCATGTTCGGTGACAGGGAAGATCACGCGTTCGCACAACGGGATGTCGGAGGGGAAGTGGAGCGAGTAGTTCGACTTTGCCAACCATAGCAGCTTCTCCGCCGATTCGGCAAAGTGAGGGTCGGCACCGCTCTCCGCATCGAGCGCGGCGATCACCTCTTCCAGCACCGCAATCGTGAACGTGTCCCCCAAGCGGTTGAGAATCGCCTGGGCGTGATTGTCATAGGCCCCCATCTCGATCAACTTCAAGAAGAAGGGGTACTTCTCGTAGAGCTTGTCCGCGACGGGCTTCTCGGTGAAGACATAGCGAGAAACGGGATCCAGTGAAATCCGAAGATCGGCGTGGATGACGCCGGAACGAAAAACGATCGACGAAATGTGCCCTTCCCCGCAGGCGCGCAGGCTCAGGATGAACCGCGCCTCTCCCGGCTTGAGCCCGGTCTGATCGGGATGCGGCACCATCGACGGATTGAACAGCGCGACGGACTCGAGGGAATACTCCATCGTGAAGTAAGCCCCGATGAGCTGCTTCTGATCACCGGTCAACGACCCATTGCGATCCAGCCCGCCGGCCACGGATTCATAATGTGATTGCAGGATGCGATCGATGTCTTTATAGCGGGGACCGAAGGAGCGCTTCATCTCGCGCAGCGTCGTTTCAACCGCCGACGGGCGCATCGAGCCGACGCGGCGAACGATCTGCTTGACCTGCCCCGGATTCCCCGGCACGAACTGGCGCGCCAGCACGCGCGAGGGATCGGCCGTCAGCCGCAAAGATGTCTTCGTCGCAGTCAAGGGTGAATCCTTCATCCAGTTCGGCTCGTTCCCTGTCAGGCCGCCGGACAAGCCGCCGCCCCGCGGTCCTCCATCCGGTTTCATCGGCAGGCGTGATTTCCGTTCGGGAGCCCTCGAGCAGAATCCTGGGCTACCGGCCTCGAATGGGCGCTGGACGGAGCGCGGCGGAGCAGCGCCATCGGCTCAAATCGGACGTCCGCGTCCGACTTCGTCCGAACGCATCGGAACCCTCTAGTGCGCCCCGTGGACCGCCCTGCCGAACATCGCTCCGGCCGCTTCGGCCAGGGTTTCATTCGTCGCCGGATGGGGATGAATCGAAGCGCTGATGTCCTCCGCGACCGCCGCCATCTCCATCGCCAACACGCCCTCTGCAATCAGGTCGCCCGCGTGCACGCCCACAATCCCGACGCCCAACAGCCGCTGCGTGGCCTTGTCGAAGATCATCTTCGTCAAGCCGTCGGTCCGCCCCATCGAGACGGCGCGACCCGACGCGACCCATGGAAACCGCGTCACCTGATGGTCGAGTTCCCGCGCCTTCGCTTCGGCCTCCGTCACACCACACCAGGCCACCTCCGGATCGGTATAGACCACCGACGGGATGCAGGCCGGATCGAAGACGGCGGGCTTGCCCCCAATCGCATCCACCGCCACGATCGCCTCGCGCATCGCCTTGTGGGCCAGCATCGGGTTCCCCGCGACATCACCAATCGCGAAGATGTGCCGGTCGGCCGTTCGGCGTTGAGCATCCACCCGGATGAAACCGTTCTCATCCACGGCAACCTTTGTCTTTTGGAGGCCGAGGGATTCGGAGTTGGGTCGCCGGCCCACCGACACGAGGATGCGATCGAACGCCTCCTTCCGTTCCCGGCCGCCCGCCGTGAAAACCACCTCGAGCGCGGAGCCTTTCTTGGCAACGCCCTTCAGTTCCGCGCCGGTGTGGATCGCCTTCATCTGCTTCCGGAGTCTGGCCACGAGCGGTTTGGCCAGTTCCGGATCGAGACCGTTGAGAATCCCGTCCAGGGCCTCGACGACGGTGACCTCACTGCCGAGTGCCGCATAGACCTGGCCGATCTCCAGCCCAATGTAGCCCCCACCGACCACCAGCAGTCGATCCGGCACCGCTTCCACCTGGAGCGCGTCGGCCGCATCCCAACACAGGGCTCTCGGCAGGACCGCTTCGGGCAGCAGTTTCGGCCGCGAACCCGTCGCGATGATGCAGTGCCGGAACTTCATCCGGACCGGCTCGTCGCCCTCAACGCGAACGATCTTGGAACTCTCGAACTCGGCGCGGCCTTTGAGGTAGTCCACCTTCCGGCCCGCCAGAAGCTGCTTGACGCCGGTGGACAGCCGCCGGATCACGCCGTTCTTCCATCCGCGGAGCTTGCCGATGTCCATCTCCGGCTTGGGATAGGAAACGCCGAACGCCGCCGCATCTTCGGCGTCGGCGATGGTCTTCGCGACATGCAGCAGGGCCTTGCTCGGAATGCAGCCCTCGCGCAGGCAGACGCCGCCCGGCACCTTGGCCTCTTCGACGAGCGTGGTCGCCATCCCCGCATCGGCGGCCGCGAGCGCGGCCACATAACCGCCGGGGCCGGCACCGATGACCAGCAGATCGACTTCCTGTGTCAGTTCGCCTACGACCATGCAACTTTCCTCGGTTCCGGGCTGTCGTCCGTCCGCAACGGCACCGCGTGACCGCTCGCGGACGGACTGAAACCCTGCCACAGAATGAAGGCTGGGATTCTAGAGAGAATCAGGGTGCGTGGCCAGATTCGGCCGGCGATCTCGAAGGGCTCCAGGCTTCGCCGCCACCGCGTCGGAGGGCGGAGAGGCAGGGCGTTGCTCCGGGCCACGTTTTGGGGCGCGGTCCGCCGCCTGCTTCTGAGCATTGAGCTCGCCGATGAACGAGGGCGCTTCCGCCGCGCATAATGCGGCTCGCGGCGAGCCGGGAAGGAGGAGCAACCGGCTCGCAGCGAGCCTGCGGGTGGAACCCGGGCCCGCGGGTATCGCGCGGGCGCGGATCCGGGTTCCCGCGTCGGCTGCCACCCCACAGGCAACCGTACGCCCCCCTCATACCGGATAACAACCGGAAAGCTCGCGGTATTCCTGAGGCCGGCGGCAACACCCTGAAAACCCCTCTCCGACCTGGCCACGCGAACCCATCTCGGGACATCTCAGACCGCCGACGCGGCCCGGCGGTGGAGCAGGAAGAGGAACACCGGTACACCCAGCATCGCCGTCACCACGCCCACCGGCAGGATCACGCTCCCCAGCGGCCGGCCGGACAGGGCCCCGATCCAACCCATGGCGAGCTGGGACAGCCAATCACACCCCGCCAGGAAGACGCCTCCCAGCATCGCCGAGACCGGCAGCAGAATCCGGCAGTCTCGGCCGACCAGCAGGCCCGTAATCTGGGGCACCACCAGACCGACGAAGCCGATCGGTCCGCATGCCGCGACGACCACGGCGGTCGCGAGGGAAGCAAAGAGGATGCAGACCGCGCGGAGCCGGGCCACGTGCACGCCGCGGGTCGCCGCGATTTCCTCGCCCAGCGCATACTGATTCAGCGATTTCGCGCATCCGATCAGGACGGCCCATGACGGCAACAGCAGCATCAGACCCAGGGTCGCGTCGGACAGGCTGACGATAACGAGCGACCCCATCATCCATCGCACCATGGAGAACGTCTGCCACTGGTCGGACAAGTAGGTGATAAACATGACCGCCGCCGAGCAGAACAACCCCATCGTCACGCCCGCGAGGAGCAGCTCGGCCGTCGCGAGCCGCCGCGCGGTTCGCGCGAACAGGAAGATGACAACGATCACCAACGACGCGCCCAGAAAGGCCGAAAGCGATCGCGCGGCAATGCCCCAGACTGAGAACCCGATCCCGATGTGGATTGCCAGCAGCGCGCCGAGCGACCCGCCGCTGGCGATGCCCAACGTGTAGGGGGTCGCGAGCGGATTGCGGAACAACGTCTGAAACACGGCGCCGCAGAGCCCGAGCGTGATTCCGGTTTGCAGCGCAAGCAGCGTCCGAGGCATGCGCAGGACGAAACCGATCCGATAGGCCTGGGCATCGACCTCGCCGTGAATACACGCGCGCCAGGCATCGAGCAATCCGACCCGCGCCGACTGCGTGCCGATGCCAGGGCTCACCACGACGGCCGCCAACAGAAGCAAGCCGCAGAGCGCCAACCAGATGAAGTATCGTTTCGGGCCCAATGCCTTCATCCGCCGCCCTCCTCACGACCTGTGGGCCGAGGGACGCCGCCATCATCGGCCTGCGCCGGTAGAGGGGACAGCGGCAAGACCCAGGGAGCCTCCGCCTCGGGGCGAGCCATTGACGTCAGGCGGACCGCGTAAACCCGCTCCAGGACCTCGGGTCGGACGACGTCTTCGGGTTGCCCGGATTGGACGACACGGCCTTCATGCAGCAGAAGCAAGTGCGTGCAGTAGCGCGCGGCCAGATTGATATCGTGCGTCACCACGACCACCAGAAGCCGGTCCTCCTCCGTGAGCCGACGAAGAATCTCGAGGATGGTCAACTGGTAATGGAGATCGAGGCCGGCCGTCGGTTCGTCGAGCAGAAGGACGGCCGGTTCCTGGGCCAACGCGGCCGCGATGTGAACACGCTGCGCCTCTCCTCCGGACAGGGTCGACAGCGCTCGATCCGAAAACGCCAGGGTTCGCGTCGCACGCATGACACGATCGGCGACGGCGCGGTCCTCCCCGCTTTCAAACAGGCCGAAGCGCCGGTAGGGATGACGACCCATCAACACGATGTCGCGAGCACACGTCGGCAGGTCGTGCGCGAGGTGCTGGGGCAGGAAGGCCGTCTCACGGGCGCGCTGCATGCGTGGAATCCCGTCCAGCGGCTTTCCCCGAATCCGAACCACGCCCGCTTCCGGTTTCAACAGCCCGGCGAGCAGCCGGAGCAGTGTGCTCTTGCCCGCGCCGTTCGGCCCGATGATCCCCCAACACTCTCCCGGCCGCATCTCGCTGCGAATCGACCGAAAGAAGTCGGGCCGCCCCGGAAAGCCGAACGAGAGATCCTCGGCGCTCAGTAGCGGTTCGGCACCGTCAGTCAATCGTCACCTCCGGATGCAGCAGGCGCGCGAGGCGACGGACCGAATCGGCGACCCGAGCCGACGGAACAATCAGGTCACTGTCAATGAGGACATAGACCCGGTCATGCTCGGTGGCGGGCATCGAGCCGAGCCGGCGCCACTGCCGGATGATCCGGTCGCGAATCGCCGGGGTGAGTTGGTCGATCTGGGGCATCACCTCGATGATTACTTCGGGTTGCGCCACGAGGATGTCTTCAAGCCCCACCTCGGGATAGGCGACCGAGCGATCACCGAAGACGTTGCGCCCTCCGGCCATTTCGATCATCGCGCTGACGAATGTCGGTCGCCCGGCCGTCGTCACCCGGGAAAGAGAATCCGGTTCGCGATTCGTCGTGAAGAGCACGCGCGGTCGCGGCAGATCGGCCACTGCCGCCTCGATGCGCGCCACCCGCCCGCGAATCCCGCCGATCAGGCCCTCGGCTTTCTCGGGGCAACCCAGGATAGACCCGAGCTGCGTGATGGCCGTGAAGATATCTTCATAACGCTCCGTCGGATCGCGGTGCAGGCGGATTCCCTCGGCCTCACACAGACGCTCCACCGCTGGAATCCGTCCGCGAATGACGACCAGATCGGCTTGCGACTGGAGGATCGCCTCCACGTCGGGATCGACCAGCCCGCCCACCCGCGGAAGCCCCTTCACTTCCGGTAGATCGCGACAATACCGACTCACACCAACGAGCCGATCCGCCTCGCCGAGCGCGGCGATGATTTCGGCGGCATTCGGCGCGAGCGTCACGATGCGTTCCGGAACCCCACCCACAGCGGATCGCTTGGGCGCCGGCTTCGATCTGCAACCGCCCGCCCACAGCGCGACGATGCCCGCCGCCATCCACACCGCCGGCTTGCCTTCCGTTCGCTTGTTCATTGGATGGCCGAATAGGGTCGGCGCGGACCGCCCGTCCTGTCTCGATCGGATCGCGACTCGTGGGCCATTGTCCCGGCTGTGCGAATCGGAGTCAAAGAACCGGTGACGCCGGCGCTCCACCGCGGACATCCGCACGGACGAAACGCGCCGTGCTACAATGCCGCCATGGCCACCGTGCGAGTCATCGTCCTCCGCGCGCCCGGGATCAACTGCGATGAAGAAACCGCCTGCGCCTGGCAACTGGCCGGCGCAAGACCCGAGCGCATCCATGTCAAACAACTGACGGCCGATCCTGCCCCGCTCAAGGCCGCCCAGATCCTTACACTTCCCGGCGGCTTCAGCTACGGCGACGACATCGCCGGCGGCCGCATTCTCGGCAATCAACTCCGCCATCATCTGGGGGCCGAGATCGCCGCCTTCCTCGAACGCGGCGGGCTGCTCCTGGGTATCTGCAACGGCTTCCAGGTCCTCGTGCGGATGGGCCTGCTTCCCGGCCCCGACTGCCCGGCGCCCGTCTCCCTGACGCTCAACGATTCCGGACGGTTCGAGGCCCGCTGGGTTCACCTCCTGGTCGAGTCGGATGGGTGCCCGTTCCTCAAGCAGGGGGAGACACTCCACCTCCCGGTGGCGCACGCCGAGGGAAGAGTCGTGACCGCCGGCGGCGCGCAGGGCGCAACCCCCCAGGCGGACCACGACCGGGTCGCGCTGAGATACATTCACCCCGCCGGTACCCCGCCGGACTACCCTGAAAACCCCAATGGCAGCATTGAAAACGTGGCCGGCCTCCTGGACAGGACTGGCAGGGTGCTCGGCCTGATGCCTCACCCCGAGCGTCATGTCGTCCCCACTCAGCGGCCCGACCGCGGAAGCGCTGACAGTCCTGAAACCGGCCTTCGTGGCGACTGCGACGGGCTCCGAATCTTCCGGCGCGCGGTGGATCATTTCCGCTGAACCCACCCACCGCCAATGCTGAAGGAAACGACGGGGTCGGCGTCAAGCCGTGCCTGCGGACGGGTCGATACTCCGGTCGGCTTGATGCCTCCCGCCGGGGCCGGGCGCCGGCGGCGGGACGGCCGTGAGAACAACCTGGAAAAGCGTTTCGCCAGGTCTTGCGTCCGCGTCGCGCGGATGTACACTGCCCGGGTCAATACGATTGCCATAGCAAGGATGCTCGACATGTTCACACGCTCACGGATGATCACGTTTGGACTACTCGGACTGGGCCTCGCCGCCGCGGCCTGCAACGAGCCGCCTGCCCCCTTCCGCACCGTCGATCGCTCGCCCCGCGCCGACCGCGACGCGCCGTTCGATCCGCCGAACACCTACCCCGGCTGGGCCTACGACCAACCCGAATACATGCGACCGCCCAACGAACCGGCTCCCGAGCAGCGCGTCCGGCCCGGTGAGCCTCTCCACTTCTTCTCGAACGATAAGATCGTGATGATTCGCCAGCCCGGCGACTATGACCCCGAGGAAATCCCCCGTGTCGCGATCTGGTGGTCCGACACGAACGGGTTCCACTGGAAGAAGGCGGGCTACTTCGGTCGCGGGCAATCCTACTTCCCGTTCGAGGTCAAGAAGGACGGCGACTACGGCATCCGATTCGTCGGTCCGGGACAGGAGCCCGCTCAGCGCGTCCTCGCCAGACCCAAGCGCGTCTATCACGTAGACACGGTCCTTCCGGAAGTGGAAGTCTCGATCACACCGGAACAGACCTGGTACGACCCCGGCGAGCTGGTCACCATCACCTGGCGCGCTTCGGACGTGCACCCGGTGGAGCAACCCGTCCGCATCGGGATGCTGATGGACTTCACCGCCGACGATCAGGACTTCATCGAGTTGCAGCGCGATCTTGCGGATGCGGGCTCCATCTCATACCGCATTCCCCCGGAAGCCGTCGACCACGAGATCACCTTCCGCGTCGAGGCGCGCGATCGAGCCGGCAACCTCGGACTCGCCTTCTCCTATCCGCTTCAGGTCGTGGCGCCGTGCCCGGAGACTGTGGCGATCGACGACCCGCCGGAGCCGAACGCGGATGAAGTGCAGACCGTCGCCGCCGACGACGGGCAGACCCAAGCGCCCGCTGCCCTCGAACTCGAGCAGAACACCGCGGCAGCCAACCTGGAATCGGAGGCAGACGAATCCGACCGGCGCGACACAGACGCCGAGGCGATCGTCCAAGTCGAAGATGCGGTTGTTTCCGAACCGGCGGAGGAAGTTCAGATCGAATCGGTCGCAATCGCGGAAGATCTGTCCGAGGTCGAAGACACCGAGCCGGCCGCGAGCGACGATGTCAAGACCGCCTCCGTTTCGGCCCCGGTTGAAGAAGCCTCGGTCGAAGCCGCGCGGGACAACGCTCCAGAGACTCGCCAGGCGGACGATGTGATTGCGGTCTCGACCGATGTCGACTCGGAAGAAGACACGAGCCTTGATTCCGAAGACGCGGCGGCTCCCCCGAAGGCTTCGGAGCCTGAGGTCGCCCCCGCCATCGCCGCCGTACAGGCCAAGCCAATCGCCGACGAGCCGGGAGCAGCGCAGCCGACCGACACGGCTTCGCCCCCGATCTACACCGCGGCGGTTGCGCCGACCGCTGAGGAAGCCGAGACGGATGAACACGCGTCGGCTGTT
>JBHHUY010000102.1:0-10099 GCA_046753965.1 Phycisphaerae bacterium | reverse complement strand
TTGTCAGACACCGCTGCCGACGACGACGGAGTGCAAACCGAAAGTGGTCATCGTTGACTTCACCTTCCCGGGCATTTTCAATGTGATCGAATGCGGCTGCCTCCAGGGCTGCGGCGAGGTTGAAATCCTCGGTGACCTGATCAACTGTCCGGGAACGTGCCCCAACCCGCCGCCTGGCGAGTTCTGCCAGATTCACTACGACGGCGTGCCCCAGGGTTTCACCAGCGTGGTCAACACCCAGGTTCCGAACGGCACGCAGGTCACCTGCGGTTGCGCGCCTGATCCGCAGGTCTGTCCGCTGCCGCCGCCGCCCAAGGACCTCCTGTGCGCGAACCTTCAGAACACGGACTGTGTCGCCGCTCCCGCCGGCGAATGCCTGCCCAGGGCGGTCCTCGTCGATTTCACTCTGCCCGGCATCTTCGACGTGATCCAATGCGAATGCATCGTCGGCTGCGGCGAAGTCGAGATCCTGGGCGACCTGATCCGCTGCCCGAATCAGTGCCCCATCCCGGGCGACCTTTGTCAGATTCACTTCGACGGCGTGCCGCAGGGCATCACCTCCGTTGTCAATACGGCCGTACCGTCCGGCACCGTGGTGACCTGCGACTGCGACAAGGACCCGCCGGTCGTCTGCCAACCCTCGGCGGACCTGCTCGGCTGCGATCCGTTCGCCTGTCCTGATCCGACTGAACAATGCCAGCCCCGCTGTGTGCGCGACGACGGATTCGGCGTTTACACCGTGGAAGACTGTGCGTGCCGCGGTCCGACCGCCTGTCATCTTGTGTTCAATACCGGTGTGCCGCCGTTCTGCGATGGGGACTGCCCGGCGGGCGAGACGTGCGTCCAGACGATCAGTTTCGATCCGCTGACAGGCGAGAAGATCATCTGCTGCGATTGTGAGCCGATCGAAGTCTGCGGCCCCACGCCCGACAAGCAGGCCTGCGAACCGGTGACCTGCCCGGTCCCCTCGGAGGAGTGCGTCGCGAAGTGTGTCCGCCTCGAGCTCGACGGCACCTTTTCCGTGATTCAGTGCGAGTGTCAGTCGCCGAACGATTGTCACCTCGAGCTGGACCCCGCTGTCGGTCCCATGTGTGTCGGCACGTGTCCGCAGGGCCAGACGTGTGTCCAGACGGTCTTCACGAATCCCGACGGCACGGTGGACTTCTGCTGTGACTGCGTCGATGACCCGCCCGCGTGCGAGCCGACCCTCGACCTTCAAGACTGCAAGCCATTCGTGTGTCCGACTCCCGGCGACGAGTGCCGCCCCCGCTGCATCCGGGAAGACCTCGCCCAGGGGACCTTTAGCGTTCTCGACTGTGACTGCCGACCGTTCGCAGACTGTCACGCCGAGTTTGTGCCGGGCATCGGTGCGCTGTGCCAGGGCGACTGCCCGCCGGGCTATATCTGCGTCGAGAACAGAATCGACAACGGCGACGGCACCGTGGACATCTGCTGTGACTGTGTTCGACGGCCGTGCAAGTGCCCGGGCGACATCAACGGCGATCTTCTCGTCAACGGCCTGGATATCCAGGGCTTCGTGAATTGCTTCCTGGGCAACCCGCTTCCGGTCGACAACTGCACCTGCGCGGACATGAATGAAGACGGCGTCGTGAATGCATTCGACGTACCGCTGTTCGTGCAGCGCATCTTGCTTTGTGAGCCCTGTTTCCCCGCGGCCTGCCCGCCCGAGAATCTGTTGCTCGCGCTTGGAACCGGTGTGGACGACAACGGCAACCTGATTCCCTTCGGCGCCGACGATGACGACTGGGACGTCACCGGCGAACCGCCGCCGCTGGGAACCCTGCCGCGCCCCGCCAAGGTCATCTCCGCGAATCCCGCGTGGTTGACGATCCCCGGCACCCGCTGGATCAGCGCAAACGCCACCGGCCCCAACGGCGATTACACCTATGAGTTCTGCTTCTGCCTGGACGCGCGGTTCACCAATCCGAATCTCACCATCCAGCTTCGGGCCGATGACAAGGCTTCCGTGTTTCTCAACGGCAATCCGATCGGCGCGACGCCGCCCACCTTCGCGTTCAACACACCGGTGCCGACGACGATCAACGTGACGGACCCGAACCTGTTCGTCGTGGGGAACAACTGTATCACGGTGGTCGTCAGCAATACGAACGGCGTCGTGACGGGCTTGAACCTCGCGGGGACGATGAGCGCGGTCGATGGCCGATGCTGTTGCGATGAAGCCGATCTCGATTCGAATCTGGATTCAGGCGTGGATGCTGCCGGCGGACTCATCGCGATCGGAACCGACGACGATGACTGGGATGTCACGGTGGACGCCGCGGGCGGCACCGTCCCGCGCCCGGCGACGGTGATTACGCCGCATCCGGCGTGGCTGACGATTCCGGGCACGCGCTGGATTTCGGCAAACGCGATCGGCCCCAACGGGCTGTACGTCTATGAGCTGTGCTTCTGTCTCGATCCGCGTTTTGAGAATGCAGTGCTCACCCTCGACCTGCGCGCCGACGACTTCGCGACCGTCTGGCTCAACGGCGTGCAGATTGGCGCCACGCCGCCCTCTTACTCGTTCAACACGCCACAGCCGACGCATATCTTTGTGACGAATCAGGATTTGTTCGTGTGCGGGAAGAACTGCATCGAGATCAAAGTGACGAATTCGCACGGCGTTGTCACCGGGGTGAACGTCTCCGCTCAGATCACCGCCGACAAGGGCCTGTGTTGCTGCGCGCCGAGTCCCGACGGGTCGGAGTGCTGCCCTCGGGAATGCCCCGATCCCACTGAGGTATGCCGGCCGCGCTGCGTGAGGAGCGTAGACATCGGCGGCACGACGGTCTTCACGGTGGAAGACTGCACCTGTGGCGATCCCAATGCCTGCCACGTCGAGTTCGGCGCGGGTCCCCCGATCTGCGTCGGCACCTGCCTGCCGGGCGAGAGCTGCATCCAGACGACGGTCCTGAACCCGGACGGCAGTACGACGATCTGCTGCGACTGCGAGCCTGATCCGCCGTTGGGCGCGTGCTGTCTGCCCGACGGCTCTTGCGGAATCACGAACAGCATAGGGTGTCAGGCTCATGGCGGGGTTTACCTCGGCGACGGCACGATCTGCCTGGGCACCGAGGCCTGCTGCCTGCCCGACGGGACCTGCGTCAGTGTCGATGCCGCTTGTTGCGGACCGCTGTATGGCGGTACGCCGCAGGGCGCCGGCTCCGTCTGTCTCGGCGATGGTGACGGGAATGGGATCGACGATGCCTGCCAGGATCCCCCGCAGCAACTGTCCTGTTGCGATGACCTGACCGGCGCCTGCTTTGACCTCGCTCCCGGAGAGACATCCTGTCAGCCCGGCCAGACGCTCGTGATCGGTCCCTGTGGTCCGCCGGAGGCCTGCTGTCTGCCCACCGGCGGTTGCGTTGATGTCAGCGTTCCGTGCTGCCTGGCGATGGGCGGCGCCCCCCAGGGCCCCGGGTCCAGTTGTCTCGCGGCCAACTGCCCGACGCCGATTTGCGGTGCCAATCAAGCGAACACGGCCTGCAAACAGGTCGAATGCCCCAATCCCGACGAACAATGTGTGCCGCGTTGCATCACCATCGACCTGCCGACGGCACAGATCGTCAGCCTCGATTGCAATTGCCAGAAGCAGGACATGTGTTTCGTGGACGTGCCGCCGCAACCGGCCGTAACGGCCGATTGCGTGAATGTCTGTCCGCCGGGAATGATCTGCGACCGAACCGAGACCGACAACGGCGACGGCACCATCACCATCTGCTGCGACTGCATCCAGCCTCCGCCGACCGGGTCCTGTTGCGATTCGATGGGCGCCTGCATTCCCGAGCCGGCCGGCGGTTGCCCGCCCAATACGACGTTTCAGCCCGATCCGTGTGATCCGCCGCAGGGCTGTTGTCTGCCGGACGACACCTGCATCGATCTCGATCCGCAGTGCTGCCAGGCGCTGGGCGGTGTGGTGACGGCGGCACTCTGTACAGGGACCGTGCAGGGGTGCTGCCTGCCGGACGGCTCGTGCGTCGATCTGGACCGTGAGTGTTGCCTGGCGCGCGGCGGCCAGGTGCAGCCGACCGTATGTCAGCCCGCAGAGGCGTGCTGCTTTGAGCCGCCTTTTGCCCCGCTCTGTATCGACACCGATCCACAGTGCTGCCTCGCCGCCGGCGGTACGCCGCAAGGCGCCGGTACGTTCTGCCTGGGCGACAGCGACGGGAACGGCATTGACGACGCCTGCGATGATCCGCCGCCGGGCTTGTGCCCACTGCCGGAGCCGCCACTCGTCCAGCACTGCAAGGGCCTGCAATCCAGCGACTGTCCGGCCGGGGCGCCCCAAGGCGAGGAATGTCTGCCGAGCCTTGTGATCATCGGCGGCGCCGGACAGGCGTATGTCGTCCAGCAGTGCAGTTGTTTCTTCCCGAACGGCTGCGGGCCGGTCAACATCGTCGGGACCATTCTGTCCTGTCCGGGGATTTGTCTGCCGGGTGAGAACTGCCAGTTGTTCATCGACGGGCAACCGTCCGGACTGGGCAGCATCGATGCGACGACATTGCAGGCGGGAACGACGGTGACGTGCGGGTGCGGCCCCTGACGAGACCGCGCGGCCCGGATTCCACAACGCCGCACGGTCCGGCTGTAGCGTGTTCACGCTTTCACGAGCAGCGTCTGTCGATCGGGCAGGCGCGCCAGCGCCGCGACGATGCGCGATGCGGCCCGGCCGTCGCCGTAAGGGTTCTGCACGTCTTTGATCGCGTTTCGGAACGCCGCCGAGCTTGCGCGGCCGATGGCGCGGGCAATCGCCTCGGCCTCGCACGGCGTGTCGATCACGTTGGCGGCCCGCGGGCGGCCGGTCTGTCGTTCGCCGATGTTGACCGCCGGCAGCTTGAAACTCGCCGCTTCAATGATGCCCGCGCTCGAATTGCCGATCAACACACGCGCGTGTGCGAGGCAACTCCAGAATCGCCGCTTCGGCAGCGACGCGATGAGTCGCGCGCTCGGGCGATCGGCGACGAACGAGCGATAGGCTTCGGTGAAGACCAGATGGCCCACGTCGGCGTTGGTTCCGACGATCAGCAGATTCGCCTCGGTCCGGCCCAGGGCATTCAGCAAGGCGGAGACCTGCTCCGCCGGCGATTGAATCGAGAGCGTCTCCGGATGAAACAACACGACGAAGGTCGGTCGCGAGAAGTCGAGGCCCAACGCGGCGCTGAGTTCCTCGACCGGCTCCGGCTCGAAACCCGTCACATCATCCAGGGCCAACGCGCCGACCGTGTGAATCCGCCAAGCCGCTTCGCCCATTGCGGCGATTTGCTGCGAGAACTCCGGTACGGCCGCGAAGTGAATGTGCGCGAGCTTGGTGATGGCATGTCGACAGCCGTCGTCATACGCGCCGGCCGTGCGTTCGCCGCCGTGCAGGTGGGCGATGGGAATGCGGTGGATCGCGGCGGCCAGCGTCGCGGCGAGCATCTCCGTCCGGTCGCCCAGGACGAAGACCAGGTCGGCGTCAATCGCGGCAAGCGCCTTGGAAAACTCGGCCAGCGCGTGCCCCGCGGCAAGGGCGATGTCTACGGGACTGTCGCCGGTTTCCCGATGTCGGACGGGCACGATCCGAACACCGTCGAGGTCGCGCAGCGTGTCGATCGTTTGGCCGAACGCCGGCGAGCCGTGCGTGCCGCCTGCGAGGCAGAACACCCGCCACTCGGGCCGCGACGCGAGCGCTCGAAGCAGCGGCCGGTAGATGCCGGCGTCGGCGCGGCTCGTGGAGAGGCAGGCGATGCGGTGCGGGGTTGCGGCGTTGCTCATGGACGACCGCTTCTCGATCTCGCCGGGCGAAGCCGTCGGGCGCTTCGTGCTTCAGGGCCGGTACGCCGCCTCAGTCGATTCGGATGCGGGCCGGCGCGGCCCCCGGATCGTCGGCGAGTTCCTGGAGGCGATCGATCTGCTTCCGCAACGCTTCCGCCTGGGGCGAGCCGGGGAACCGTTCGATCACCTGCCGGGCCAGTTCCACGGCTTCTATGTATCGACCGTGGCGAGCGAAGTCCATGATCTTCGCCTCGAGTCGCTGGCGAACCTCGATCTCGGCGTTGGCCTCGAGCGTGGGAACCTGCATGCGGACGGCCTCGGCTTCCTCGCAACCGGGGAATCGCTCGATGAAGGTGTGAGCCGCGGCCAGCGCCTCTTCCCAACGGCGACGCGTCACGAACCGCTGCACCTCGGCGTTCATCCGCCGCCGCTGCTCCTCCTCGAAAAGCCGGTGCTCCCGCGCGATCCGAAGCAGAAGCCGGCGGGCCTCCACCGAGTCCGGGTGTCGCTGCTGAAGTTGTTCGGCGAGCTCTCTGGCGCGATCCCACGCGGAGATGCTGATCAGATCCTCGACCTGACGGGTGCAGGCTCTGACGTCTTCGGCCTCGTGCTCCTCCCGGGCCTCTTCCACCTGCTTGACGAGTTCGAGGACACGTTCGTCGTTGGGATACTTCCGCTGGATCGCCTCCGCGATTTCCCGCGTTCGGGCGAACTCGCCCTTGAGCGTGAGCGATCGGATGTTGGCCGACGCCTCCTCGATTTCCGCTTCCGCGACGCGGAGCTTCTTCTCAGCGCGCTCCGCGTCGGACAGCAGCGTGTTGTCTCGGATGTCGGCCAGGAAGTCTCGAATCTCGTTCCACGGCGCCGCCGACAAGGCCCCGGCCGAATCGCTCTCGTCGCCCGGCTGCCGATGTCTTTCGGAGGACCCGTCCGTGTCGCGGAGCGCCGTCAGCGCGGCGTTCATCGCACTCTGGTTGTCTTCGAGGCGCGCGCACGTCGACTGCAACGCGCGCAGCTCGCGGAGGAGCAACGCCAGGCCGACCAGGATGCCCGCGCAGGTGAGACCGGCCGCAAGCAGCAGCGCGACGCGGGCGGCAGCCACACACGCCGGCGCGGCGGCGAAGGCGGGTCGCCCGATCTCCGCCAGGCCCAGCAGAACGCCGCCCGGGACGGCCAGCGCAAGCACGAGAACGCCCGCGACGCGCAGCACTTTCGTACTGCGGGGAGGCCGCTCATCCGGAAGACCGGCTGGCATCGTTGGATCGGTCATTGGAGGCCGTAAGAGGAGGTCGTCTGGTTCGGCGGGGCGCGCTTCGGCGCTTCATACTTCCCCATTGAAAGATCATAGCCGCCCGTCAGGTCGGATCAAGCGACCGGTTCCGGCGCGACCGCCCGGCCGCTGCCGGACACTACACTATCGGTCTTGCACCGGGGGCCGCCCGATGCCAAACTCGCCCGGTCAAAGTCCATGGGCAACCGTCCATGGGGCGGGCCAGAGGCGGTTGGAAGCTTCGGCGGCATCGTGCCGGACGATCCGGCGCTGCCATGGGAGCATGAGACAACATGCAGTCGAAACAGGACGTACGACTGAAGCCGGTGGCCGCGCCGATCGATCGGACGGTCCGCCTGCCCGGCAGCAAGAGCCTGACGAACCGGGCGGTGCTCGTCGCGGCCTTGGCGCGGGGGACGTCCCAGATCGAGCAACTCCTCCTCGCCGATGACACGCGCCTCATGCTCGATGCGGTCGAAGCCCTGGGCGTTCGCGTGACGCTCGATGAACAGCGACATCACGCGCGGATCACCGGCTGCGGCGGCCACTGGCCCAACGGCGAGGCCGACCTCTTCTGCGGCAATGCCGGCACCGCGATCCGTTTCCTGACCGCGGCCTGCTGCGCCGGCCGCGGCGCCTACCGGCTGGACGGCGCTCCGCGGATGCGCGAGCGACCCATTGGTCCTCTCGTCGATGCCCTGCGCGACCTCGGCGCCGCAGTCGGGTACGAGGCGGCGCCGGGATACTGCCCGATCACCATCAGCGCCAACGGTCTCCGCGGCGGCGAGGTCGCTTTCCACCGGCCGCCATCGAGCCAGTTCGTCTCGGCCTTGCTGATGGCGGCGCCGCTCGCCATGCACGACGTGATGATCGACGTGGCCGGAACACTCCCCAGCCGCCCCTATGTTGCCATGACGCTCAAGGTCATGGAGGCATTCGGCGTCCAGGTCATCGAAGACGGATTCAGACGGTTCATCGTGCCAGCTCCCCAGACCTACTCAGCCGGCCGTTTCAAAGTCGAACCCGACGCGACGGCCGCCTCTTACTTCTTTGCCGCCGCCGCCCTCACCGGCGGTCGCGTGACGGTCGAGGGGCTCGGTCGCGAAAGCTGCCAGGGCGACATGGGGTTTGTCTCGATCCTCGAACAGATGGGGTGTCGGGCGGAGAGGGCGCCCGACCGCACGACGGTCTGGGGGCCGCCGGGCGGCAAGCTGCGCGGCCTGGACGTCGATCTGAACGACATGCCGGACGTCGCCCAGACCCTGGCCGTCCTCGCGGCGTTCGCGGAGGGCCCCACGCGGATTCGCGGCGTCTCCAACCTGCGCATCAAGGAAACCGATCGACTCGCCGCGCTGTCGAACGAACTCGAAGCGATGGGCGTGTCGACCGAGATTCACGACGACGGCCTGACCGTCACGCCTCCCGCGCGGCCGACGGCCTCGGCGGTCCGAACCTACGGCGATCATCGCATGGCGATGAGCTTTGCACTGGCGGGTTTGCGGCTCGACGGCGTGGTGATCCGGGGGGCCGACTGCGTGGCCAAGACATTCCCGGAGTTCTTCGCGCGCTGGAGCGAGCTGGGTGGATAGACGCGCCTGGGGCCGGCTTTGCCGTCCGGCGGATGGTGCGCTTGCCTATCCCTCGCACGAGCCCGTGGAACCGCGGCGCAAGAAAAAGGGCACATCGAGCAACAGGCGGCAACCCTACCGTTATGTTGATTGCGATTGAACGCAGGCGCTCATGGGCGCTCGTCAGTCGGGTTGCGAGGCCGGCCAGCCGTCACCCCGCTTAGCGCTGCTGTCGCTCGTTGTGCCTATCTCATTATGTACAACAAGAACAACCAAATGCAAATGAAATCGAGAGGTTTTCTCAGCATCGGTCGGGCGCCCCGGACGCACCTTCTCCTCGTTGTCTCGGAGTCTCAGCCCGGCCCGGCCGGCTGAGATGCGGATGCGGCGGGTCGCAGTTGTTCCAGGGCCGCCGCGCGTGCCTCGGGAGGGCCGCCCGGCGCAAAGCCGGGCCAACCCGGCACCAGCTTCTTGGCCAGCGCAATCAGCGCCTGTTCAAGGTCACCGGCGGGCGCCGACGTCGTGGGTTGTTCGGACAAGCGGGCCCGAACGCCGGGCAGAACCAGATCGCGCCCGAAACCGATCAGCTTCCCTTCGGCATCGGATTCCTGGGCGAGGCGGCCGAGCAATCGCTCGATGACCGTTCGGCGCTTGTCGAGCGCTTCCTGCTCCAATTGCTCCAGCGCGTCGCGCGTCGGTTGTGATGCGGCGGCGGCGATCGGGCGGGCCAGATCGATCAGGCCGAGCAGCGCCGCGAACTTCCCCGCGTCATCCGCCGCCGCGAGCCTTCTTCTCGCTTCTGAGAGGATGATCTCGATCGGCGGGGATGCCTCCGGCGCCACGCCGTCGAGCACACCCGAGGACTGGAACGCCTGCAACCGCTCCAATGCCTCTTTGTCGCGCCCGAGCCGGAGCAGGACCGCGACCAATCGCCGGCCGAGCCGCCGCGTCGTCGGGTGTTTGGCATCCGCGAGCAGTTTCATGGCCTCGTCGATACTGGTGCTCGCCGCGTCGTATTCTTCCAAGAGTAGTTGGGCCTCGGACAGCGCATCCAGAAGCTCCACCTGCTGCCCCGGCGTAAGCGCCCCGAAGCGCGCGGGATTCCGCTTCAAAGCCCTGAGCAGCGACAGGCGCCGCCGCTGGACAGGCGGATCGGCGGGGGTCGCGAATCGGCCGGCCGCCTTGAGTTCGGCCTGCGGGGAGGCCCGGCGGGCGATCGCCGTGTAGCTCTCCCAGACCCGATCACGAATCCCCTGGTTCGTTTCGCGGCCGCTGTCAAGGCGTTCGGCAAGCGCCTCGAGATCAGCCGAGCCGCGCCCGCAGCGACCGAGGGCCTGGACGGCCGCCAGCCGGATTTCGGGCTCAGGCGCGGCCAGCAGGCTTCGCACCTCCCCGGCCGCCTCGGCGTCGCCAAACGAGGCCAGCCCCGCGATCGCTGCCGCGCGGAGGCGAAGGCTGTGCCCCGAGCGGATTTCCCGGCGGAAGA
>JBHHUY010000101.1:0-10358 GCA_046753965.1 Phycisphaerae bacterium | reverse complement strand
TCTGCTCGGCGATGGACTTCTCGATCCGGCGGATGCCCTGGCGGATCTTGATGTCCCGCTCGATGCGACGTTCTTCGGCGGACTTGAACAGGCTCATGGATCGTTCCTCAAAATGCGAACTGCAAACAGCGAAACGGTGGAACGGCGATCGGCCGGATGCGAGCGGCGGGGAGGGAGCGCCGGCGACAGGGGATGACCTGCCGCCGCGACGGCGGACGTGCTTGCTTCGTGCGTCGGTTGCAGCGCTTGGTTCGCCATACGCTTACTCCTCTGCCAGCGCCCGGCGAGGCGGCGCAAGCGCCTCGGGCACGTCCGGTTCGCCGATCTCCTCCGGCGATTCCACCTCTCTCGCGCCGCCGTCGGCCGCTTCTTCCGTCTCGCCCGCGACGGGGTCTGCCTCGGCTTCGGCCTCTGCCAGCGGCGCGGCGCCCGCCGCCGCCGGAAAGGCCGTGTCCTCCACGAGCGGCGGAGTGTTCGCTTCGTCCGGGTTCGCGTGGACAGGGTCGGTCGGGGCTGCCGTCGAAACCGCGTCGAGGCGCACGGCGGCCTCATCAACGCGCTGATCGTCGTCGTCATTGTCGTCCACCGCGGCGGCGAGTTGCGGTGGATGGTCATCCTTTTCTTCGACGGACCCCGCTTGGCGAACGGCGTCTCGCGAAGCAGCGGGCGCAGGTGACTCGGCGGCTCGGGCCGCCGCGTCGTCGCGCTCGACGGAAACGGCCTCGCGAAGCTCGGCGACAGGCAAAGCGGGCTCCGGCGCGGCGCTGCGGGCGGGGGGCACCGAAGCGGTGGCCTTGGCGGAGGATTCGCGATCGGCAGGGAGCATCGCGTGGCCGCAGCGGCCGCAGTACCGCGCGGTCGCGTTGGGCACGGGGTTGCCGCAGCGCGGGCAGATCGGCGGGCACTTGCAGTCGTAGGAGCGGTCGTCCTGCAGGTAGGCATGCAGCTCGTAGGCGAGCTGGATGCTCTCGACGTGGTTGCTGACGTCAATCTTCAGTCTGGTTCGGCCGCGGCGGCGCTTGAGAACAACCTCGATCCGTGGGGCCTGGGCCACATCGAACAGCCCGGCGATGAAGCTGCCGAGCGGTCCTCCCCGGCGGATGTGACGTTGGACGGTCGGCTTCGGTTCGATGCGGAGGCCCTCGATCCACCAGGGTTTGCTCAGGCGATAGGACCGGCGAGCGGCGAACTGGACGATCGCCGCTTCGACTTCATCGGTGCCGCGTTGGACGGTGAGTTCCACCATGGTCGCGATTCCTGCCCGATGTCATGCCCGCCGGTCGGCTCGGGCAGTTGTGGCGGCCGTCGCACCCGCGCCGTTCGTGTTCCGGCCCGCTCAGCCCTCTGCCGCCTGATGTCGTTCGCGGACGCGGCGCTCCGCTTCGGTGAAGGCCTCGTCGGAATCCCGGATCAGGCCGGTGTCCATCTGATCCCAGATATCGAGGACCTGCTGGCTGCCGGGCGAGAGCGCGCCTTCGCCTTCTTCCAGACCGACCTGGAGCATGTCGTCGAGGCGGTCCTGGTACATCTCGGCGGTGATCTTGTCGTTTTCGATGAGCTTCTCGAGCACCATCAGGTCTTTCTCGCTGATGAGGCCGAGCCGGCTGCCGCGGGCCTTGGCCCGGTCCGCGTTCTCACGCAGCATGCGCATCCGCGTGACCGTGAGGGTTTCCTTGCTGCGGATGTTGAGCTGGCGGGAGGCCATCAGTTGTTCGGTGGTCTTCAGGTCGAACTCCTGGGCGAGGACCTTGCGGACTTCGGGTGTCTTCTCCTGCCGGCCCTTCTCGAAGATCTCCTGCTTTTTCTCGGCCAGTTGACCGATGCGCTTGATGAGCTGGTCGCGCTCGCGCTGAAGCAGCAATTCCTGTCGCCGCAACTCGGAACGTGTCATCTGTGACAGCGATTTGTTCTTTTTCGTCAGCCAGTCAAAAAGTCCCATGTGTCTTACTCTGCCTGTGCGCTGCGGCTTCGGCCGGACTCGGGTGTTTCGGGGGCGGCCTCGCTGCCGCCGGGCTCGCGTTGCTCCTTCGTGGAAGCCTGGTCGGGCGCGGTGCCCTCCAGCTCGCGGAAGATTTCGGCCTCGTCGTCGCTCATCGCGGATTCGGCCATGCCGACGTCGAGACTGCTGACCAGATCATCGCTCGCGTTCAGTTGTTCGAGTATCTCCTCGGCATTGACGGCGGCCTCGGTCAATTCGTCACTCGACGGCAGCTTGGCAATGCTCCCGGTCTGGGCGAGTTCCAGATTGTGGATGTGGGTGCTGATGATGTTGATCTGCTTGCTCGACATGGCCGCACTGGTGTTGTATCGGCCGATGTCCTTGCGCAGTCTGGAAATCTGGGCGGCGATTCGACGCTTGCTCACCTTCGAAGTCGTCTTCTTGCCCTCATCGAGCAACTGCGCTTCTTTCTTCTCGAGTTTGGCGATGTCCTCGTAGAGCCGGTCGAGCCGGCTCGCCAGCGAGGCCCGCCGCTCGGAGAGGACGTTGATCTTCTTCGCCTCCTCGCCTTCCTTCGAGAAGAGACTCTTGATCCATTCTGCCAGCGACATCGAACCGTCCTCCTCGCCCGACAATGCCGGAGCGCCGCGATACAGCAGGTTTACGCCCGAGCGTTTCGAGACACGCAGTTCCGGGTCCTTTTTCGCTACTTCTTCCAGCGCCGTGTTGACCAGCGGGAGCGGCAGATCCAGGTCGTCGGCCAGGGCGGTCGCCGACAGGCCGCCGGTCAGCAGGTCCGAGCTTCGGGCCGCCACCGCCCGCCCAACCCGATTGATCTTCTGATTCACATCTTCGGGGTCGAACAGCCTGCACAGTCGCGCGTCGAGTTTCTTGTCCAGCGAGGAAACGCGCCAGCCGTCGCCTTCCTCGCGCGGGGCGATCAGCACGAGTTTGACGTTCGGCGACTCGGGCAGGGCGTTCCACGCGTCCTCTTCAAACCCGCTGGGGCTGCACACGCCGATGAGGTGCGGGGCGCGGGCATCCACCACCAGGCCGCGGAGGTGCTCCATCAACTGGGTTTTCGTGACCGGCGGCGGCGGCTCGTCCGAATCCAGCAGCGGTCCCGGCGGCGCCAGGACGCTCGCGACCGTGACGCTCCGAAGGCGCTTGCCGAAGAGCCAGCGCCGTTCGAACCCGCGGATCGTAAACCCGCGGCCGTGCGGCATTTTGCCGTAGCGCTCCCTGTCGTAGATGCGGCGGTCCACCATCGCGGCGCGGACCTTCTCGCCCTGGTCGTGCTCCTCGCGCTTGAACCAGGCGCCGGCGATGAACCGGGTGCCGGCCGTCTTCAGGTTCGCCGCCACGCCCGCCAGGTAGCCGGACTCGGTCTCTTTTGCTCGTATGGCCTGATTCTTCATCGCTTCGTTATCGGGCCTCCCGCGCACACGGCCTCCGTGCCCTCAACCACGTGTTGCTGACGACGGGTCGAATATCAAGGGCCTACTCAAGATGGTAACGTGTTCTCGTAGAAGAATCTCGCCGCCGAACGGGTCCGACGCTCGGATTCAGGGCCCCGGGCCTCGCCGTCTTCGGGGGCGGCCGCACATCCGGCAATACCGGGCATGGGCGGGGTTCTTCGAGAGGCAGTCCTGATTGCGGCAGCTCCAGGCACGTTCGGAAGGCCGGCGCCCGCCGCCTCGCACCGGGCGCTCTCCTGAACGGGGCGTTTCCGATCGTTCGCCGCGCGTCCCCTTGGCCAGGACGGAGAAGATGAACAGGCACGCGACAAAACCGGTGAAGATGACAAAACAGGGGAAGCCTTCGGCGAAGTAAATCATCAGGCATCACCCCACGACCTGCGGCAGCGGGGTGCCGCAGAAGATACAGAACTTGTCGTCCGGGGCCGGATAGGCATCGCAATGTGCGCACCGCCGCGGGCGGGCCACGATCTGGATGCCGCACATGATGCAGAAGTTGTCGCCGCGCTCCGCCTCGGCCCCGCAGGCCGGGCAGGTGCGCGGGGTGTCGAGCCAGACCGTCGGCATGGGGGGGGGCGGCGCCGCCGGGCGGGTCACGGGCGGTATGCTGGCAGACTCGATCTCGCTCAGGACCTCGGCGGCGCTCGTGAATCTCCGATCACGCCGCGTATACAAACGGGAGTGAACCCGGTCCACCCAGCTTGGCAGGCCGGGCCGGATGTCCGACGGCATGTCGCTGCCGCTCGGCCGCTCGCCGCAGATCATCTCGAAGAGCACGATGCCGATCGAGTAAAGGTCCGTCCGCGCGTCGGTCTCGCCCGCGTCTCGTTGTTCCGGGGCCATGTAGGCCAGGGTGCCGGAGATGCTTCGCCCCTCTTCCGACAGGAGGCTGCCGGACTGCATGATGCTGTGGGTCGTGATCTCGCCGGCCCGGCCCAGGCCGAAATCCGTGATCTTCACGTCCTCACCCTCGATCTGCTCGGCGGGCTTCTCTTTGCCGCCTGCGATCAGGATGTTGGCGGGCTTGATGTCGCGGTGGACGACGCCCGCGCGATGCGCGTGATCCAGGGCGGCGAGGACGGCGCAAATGATGTTCTGGGCGGCGCGGATGGGAACGCCCTGCGGGTGGGCGTCGATCAGGTCCCGCAGGGAGCAACCGTCCACGTACTCCATGATGAGGTAAGGCACGTCGGCATAGGGGTCGAGCCCGATCGCCCGGACGATGCCGGGATGGCGGAGGCCGTGGATCGCGATGCCTTCTTTCCGGATGTTGCGGACGTACTGCGAATCGGTGGGGATCTTGATGGCGACGATCTTGTCTCGCCAGATGTGGTGGTGGGCCTTCCAGACCTGGCCGAAGCTGCCGGAGCCGACCGGCTCATCGAGCAGGTATTCGCTGATTCGATCACCCACCTGCGGCCCGGTCATCGGAGGTCCTCTCGTTGCGGCGGAGGATGCCCGCCGCTGAAAGACGGCTCAGGCATCGACGTATCGCGCCAGAGACTCGCAGATCACGAAATTATACGCACCGGCCGCGGCGAAACCAAGGATGGCCACGAACCAGGTGAATCCGCCCGCATCGTGCCAATCGCCGAGCCGGAGCGCGATGAGGATGTCCAGCAGACAGAAGGCGCCGATCAGGCCGACGCTGACTGCCGCGGCCGAGCGCGCCGACTGGAGATTGTTCTGGAAATGGATCAGCGGGCGCATGAAGAGGTAGCTTGCCCAGGGCAGGGCGGCGGCGATCGCCAGCCAGAGGAGCAGGAGCTTGACGACGTGTCCGAAGGCCTCGACGCGGTCCCAGTTGAAGTAGCACCAGATGCCGCCCGCAACGGCGGCGCAGGTGATGATCCCGCCCGCCACCTTGGCCCCGACAACCTTGCCGATTTCCGCGAAGATCATGATCCTGTCCTCATGCACGTTTCCCTGTTAGACTATACACCCGGAAGCCTGCCGGGCGGCTACAAAGCGACGGGAGGATTGGAACCGGCGAGTTCCCGGCACAGATCCGCCGGCGAGAGTGATTCAACATTTGCAACCGCAAGGGGTTACCATAACCTTTGCGACGGCGGGGCGGAATCGGGCGACGCCCGGGGGCGCCGGCCGCCGACCGGGAAGACACACGATGATCAAGGCAGTGGATGTTCGCAAGGGGCAGGTGATCAATCATGAGGGCGAGCTCTGGGTCGTTCACGAGGCCCAGCACGTCGCGAAGGGCAACAAGCGCAGCTACATGGCGGTCAAGCTCAAACACTTCCGCAACGGCAACGTCGTCGATTTCCGATTCAACGTGGACGACCGCGTCGAGACGCCCTTCCTCGAGGATCGCATCTATGAGTTCCTCTATCGCGAAGGTTCCGACTTCGTGTTGATGCACACCGAGACTTTCGACCAGGTGAACGTTTCGAAAGACCTGATGCCCGAGGCGGAGCATTTCCTTCAGGGCAACGAACGGGTTTCCTGCAAGGCGCTGGACGGAGAAATCGTGGAGGTCGAGCTGCCGAACACCGTCGAGCTGAAGGTCGCCGACGCGCCGCCCGTGGTCAAGGGCGCCACGGCCACCAACCAGAGCAAGGAAGTCGTCCTGGAAACAGGCTACAAGGTTCGTGTCCCTCCATTCCTCAAGACGGGGGAGACGCTCAAGATCGACACCCGCACCGGACAGTACATCTCTCGCGTGTAGGATGCGGGCACCGGTCTTGTCCGCGTTCCCGGCGTTCGCGCTCCTGCGGCCTATCGGGCAGGTGAACGCATGATACCCGGCCTTCCTCACGCGACGCATCGCCACTCGTTTCTCGCGATCTTCGTATTGATTGTCGCCGGCGTCCTGGACCCGCTGTGGGGTTTGCTGGTTCGAGTCACCGATTGGTTTTGCCGGCCTGCGTTGCCTGCCCGCGCGGATACGCCGCGCCGCAGACGCCGCGGCCTGACCCTGGTCCTCGGCGGGATCGAAGGTCCGAGCCGATTCAACGTGCAGATGGTGCGCGGCATCCTGCGGTCCGGGTACCGCGGCAGCGTGGTGCGATTCGATTGGAGCCTCGGCCCGCCGATCTGGCGCTCCTGGGTGAATCTGACGAACACCCGCCACCATGCGCGCCAAGCCGACCGACTCGTCGAGTCCATCGGTCGGTATCGGGCCGAATACCCCGGCGCCCCCGTCAGCCTCGTCGCGCAATCCGGCGGGTGCTGGATCGCCGTCCGGGCGCTCGAGCGCCTCCCGGAGACGATTCGCGCGGACACCGTCGTCCTGCTGGCGCCGTCGATCTCGCCCGGTTATGATCTTCGCGCGGCGGCCGGTCGGTGCGACGGGGCGCTGGTTTCCGTCGGCAGCGCGGGCGATGTCTTCTTTCTGGGGCTGGGAACCCTGCTGCTGGGCACCTCCGACCGCGTATTCTCTCCGTCGGCCGGCTTGGTCGGGTGGCGCCGGCGTGTTCCCCGGCTGGTCGAGATGAGATGGCGGTGGGCGTGGGTGCGATTCGGCTACTTTGGGAATCACACGACCAGCGCCGCGCCGGGGTTCGTCGAGGCCGTGGTGGGTCCGCTCTTGAGGCGCGGTCAACCGGCGGGTGTCTTGACCGCATCGCGAATCGGTGGCTAGAATCGCCCCGTTTACAGCCGGCGCCCTGTGCGGGAACCCAATCGCATGGACATCGAAGAGATCAAGACGCTCACCGATCTGATGGTCGAGAACGACCTGTCGGAGATTATGATCCGGGATGGGGACAAGCGGATTCTGCTCCGTCGGCGCGGCAGCCCGGCCGAGTCGGCCGCCTGTCTGCCGCCGGGTCTCTACGCCGCTGCGCCGGCGCCCGCCGCTCCCGCGGCCGCTGCCTTGCCGGCGCCGGCTTCCGCCGGAACGGCGCCCGCCGCCCCCACGTCGGCGGACGACAGGCTGACCTGCGTCAAGTCGCCGATGGTCGGCACCTACTACGCTGCGTCGGATCCCGAGTCACCGCCTTTTGTGAAGGTCGGCGACCGCATCGAGCCGGACACCGTCGTCTGCATCATCGAGGCGATGAAGGTGTTCAACGAGATCAAGGCGGAGGCCTCGGGAATCCTGGAGTCGATCGAGGTCGAGAACGCGGCGCCGGTCGAATTCGGCCAGGTTCTCATGAAGCTGCGTCCCGCGTGACGCGCGTTGTCGGCACGGTCGGCGGGCGCGGTACCGGCCCCGGTTCCAGGGTTTGAATCCTCTTGGCGGCAAAATCCACCCAATCCAAACCGAAGCGGCGCAAGTTCTTTCGAATCCTCATCGCCAATCGGGGTGAGATCGCGCTGCGGATCATCCGCACGTGTCACGAGTTGGGGATCGAGACCGTCGCGGTCTTCTCGGAACCCGACCGCGATGCACCTTACCTGAAGCTGGCGGATCGCGCGGTGTGCATCGGCGGCGCGGCGCCGGCCCAGAGCTATCTCCGAGCGGATCGCATCATCGCCGCCGCCGAAATCGCCGACGTGGACGCCATCCATCCGGGCTACGGGTTTCTCGCGGAGAACGCGGACTTCGCAGACCAGTGTCGCGACAGCAAGATCGAATTCATCGGCCCGAGCGCCGATTCCATCCGGTTGCTCGGTGACAAGGCTGCCGCGAAGAAGCTGGCCAGGAAGGCGCGCGTCAAGACGGTGCCCGGCAGCGACGGCGTGGTCGAGACCGACGAGGATGCGGTCAAGTTCAGCAACGAGACCGGCTATCCCGTGATGATCAAGGCGGTGGCGGGCGGCGGCGGCCGGGGCATGCGCATTGCTCACAACGAAGTGACCTTGCGGGCGCAGATTCGAAACGCGCGCACCGAGGCCGCCAACGCCTTCAAGGACGACCGCATCTACATCGAGAAGCTGATCGAGGACCCCCGTCACGTGGAGGTGCAGGTTCTGGCCGATCAGCACGGAAACTGCGTGCACCTCTGGGAGCGCGATTGCAGCCTGCAACGGCGGCACCAGAAGCTGGTCGAGGAATCGCCGTCGCCCGCCATTCCGGAGAAGACGCGCGAGGCCATCTGCAAATCCGCCGTTCGACTGATCCAGGCCGCGGGCTATTTCTCCGCCGGAACGGTCGAGTTCATCGTCGACAAGGATGGGCAGTGCTATTTCCTGGAGGTGAACACGCGCATCCAGGTGGAGCACCCGGTTACGGAGTTGATCACGGGGGTCGATCTCATCCGATGGATGATCAAGATTGCCGCGGGGGAAAAGCTGAGCCTGCGCCAGAAGGACATCCGTCGCGACGGCGCGGCGATTGAAGTCCGCATCAACGCCGAGGACCCGGACAACGGTTTTCGCCCGTGCCCCGGGAAGGTCCTGGATTTCCGGCCTCCGGGCGGGTTCGGCGTCCGGTTTGATTCCCACGTCTGCGCCGGCTACACGATCCAGCCTTACTATGATTCACTGATCGCCAAGCTGCTCGTCCACCGCCCATCACGCGAGAAGGCCGTCGCGTGCATGCGCCGGTGCCTCGATGAGTTCGAGGTCGGGCCGATCAAGACGACGATCCCGCTCTTGCGGAAGATCTTCAGCCACACCGACTTCATCAACGGCAAGGTCGACACGGGCTTCATCGAACGCCATTTCGCCCCGTAAGGATCCGAATCCAAGCACTCAAGCTGAGCAGTTTCCAGAGGAAGCGCCGCGGATTCCAGTCCGCGTGGTCTTTCGAGCCCTGGTCGGCGTTGCTCTGCATCAAACGACCGCGCGAGCTGAAGCTCGCGGCTCGCCAATGTTGTATCGCCGGTGGTCGGGAGATCACGGTTCCCGTCAGAGGAATCGGCTCAACTCCGACAGCGAGGAGATCGTGGGGAACGCGTCCGCGTGGCGGGCCTCGTGTCGGCCCGATCGGTCGAGCAGCACGGCCTGCCATCCGATCCCGGCCGGCACGCGACAGTCGCCAAGCGGATCATCCCCGACGCAGAGCACGCGATCGGCGGAGGTCGCCAGGGACTCGGTGATGCGTTCGTAGAATCTGCGATCGCCCTTGGGCAGTCCGACCGCACTGATGTCGAAGTAATCGTCCAGCAGCGGCAGCAGCGCGTCCGCGGCGCGGCCCAGCATGAACTTCGGCAGGGTGGTGAACGCACAGGTTCGCTTGCCCGCGGCGCGGACCCCGCGGAGCGCCTCGATCGTATCGGGGAAGAGCACCATGTCGTTCCGCGATTCGTACATTGCGGCGATGGACTCGATCAGATCGAGCGAAACGCGGAGGCCCATCCGATCGAACTGAAGCGCGAGGAAGTCGACGTAGCCGTGAATCTCGCGCCGGGCGGCGTCGAAGAAGAACACGGCCTGACGCGCCGCCTCCAGCGCCTGGTAGCTGACGGGGATGCCGTATCGGTCGAGCAATTCCTGGACTTGGATCCCCTGCACGCGGTCGGCCGGCCAGTGCGCCAGGGTCTCGTGGACGTCGAACGCAACCACTTCCGGAGTCATGCCCTCATTCTCCGCTGCGGGCGTCGCCGAGGCCAGCTTCCTCGCGTTTCGCTTCGATCCGCCGCTCCCCGGGGGGCTGTCGGGCGGCCGATTCGACCGCCGCCGCGCGTTTGCTTGAGTGGGGCCTCGCGCTGTCCGATATTCAGCGTAGCGGGGTCGGAGATGCTAGAATTGGATGGCCGCGACGGCCGCAAGTGCCCGCCTGCCCGAGTGTTCCGGCGGCCGTCCCGCGCGGGCGCGGGCGCGGGCAGGATCGAACGGCGGCGGCAAGACGCGACGAAGGCCCGACGATGGCCCTGAGGATTCAAAAAGACCACCAGCGCTTTCGCCAGATCGTCAAAGGCAAGATCCGCGACGACCTGCGCAAGTTTCTGACGCGCGGCGAGCTCCTCGGCAAGGAAGGGGAGCGGCTCATCAGCATTCCCGTCCGGGGAATCGACCTGCCCCATTTCCGCTACGGCGACAACAACGACGGCGGCGTGGGCGTCGGCGACGGCACACCGGGCGACGCGGTCGACGGC
>JBHHUY010000100.1:0-10519 GCA_046753965.1 Phycisphaerae bacterium | reverse complement strand
CAACGGCCGCCACGGGGGGCGGCCGCTACATGAGAGCCGCCTGAACTGTCATGGAGCCCGGTGGCCCACTTTGGATTGCAGAGCATCGGCTTCCGGCCGGCGCGTCCTACCCGGCAATCGACCATGTCATTCTCGCTCGATGCCTTGGACGGACGGGCTCGCTCGATGACTACTTTCTCAGCAACACGGCTCGCCGCATGCGAACGCCTGCTCACAACCCTCACATCCGGCCCAGTCCGAACGGCGTCCGGTAAGCGATGCCGCGCGGCGACTGCTCCGCCGTCGCGGGTCTCTCACCGCGGTTGTCGGTCGCACGCGCGGCGTCTCGGTCGCCCTGTGCGCATACGACACGCCGTCCGGCATAGGGCGTGCCCGGATAATGCTCCAACGGAGCACCCAGATGAACGGACGAATCACCGACCGCACCCTCTTGCTCGCCGGCCTCGCGGCCTTGGCGATTCTGCCTGTCAGCAAGGCCCTGCTTATCGCCGCCGGCCTGTTCCTGCTGCGGTCGCGCAAGACCTGGCAGCCGGAGCCGGATCGAACCGCCTGACGCACACGGCATTCGTCCGTAGCATGGACGCATGGAGACGGCCCGCCTGCTGATCGACCCGCCGTTGACCGGCGAACAGAACATGGCCCGCGATGAAGCCCTGCTGCGCGCCTGCGTGCCGCCGAACACCGCGCCGGTCCTCCGCTTCTACGCCTGGTCCTCACCGACGATTTCGTTGGGCTACTTCCAGGACTACGCCGCCTATGAAGGGCTTGGCCCGCCGGCGGGCGGACTGGCGGTCGTGCGTCGGACGACCGGCGGCGGGGCCATCCTGCACGATCTCGAAATCACCTACTCGCTGGCTCTGCCGCGAGACCATCCGCTCGTCAGACTACGACCCGATCGACTCTACCAACTCGCACACGAGGCGATTGCCGCGGCGATCGGTCACGGCGTGCGGCTTCTCGGTGCGGACGTGCCGACCGCATCGCCCGCCCCTTCCAAGGACGAGACACACCCTCCGCACTGCGACGCGCCCTCACGACACGGGCCCTTCTTTTGTTTTGCGCGGCGGTGCGGGCTGGACCTTGTCGTCGACGACCCCGATGGGGCGGACGGCGTGTCGAAGATCGCCGGTTCCGCCCAACGACGCACCCCGCAGGCCGTTCTTCAACATGGATCGATCATCCTCGGTAGCCGCTTCGCCCAGCAGCCGGTCGCGACCTGGTCGGCGCTGGCCGGAGAGACCATCCACTTCGCCGCGGCGCTCGATCGACTGATCCCCGCCTTCGCCGCGGCGCTCGGCCTGGACCTCGACCGCGACGCGTGGCGGCCGACCGATCTCGCGGCCGCGGCGGCATTGGAGCGAAAGTATGGCGGCACGGCGTGGACCGTCGAGCGCCGGCGTTGATCGCGGCGCCGGCGCGATCGACTCGGCGTGACGAGACCACGAGGGTCCGGCCGGTCAGATGTTCACCTTGATGAACGGCTTGAACAGCAGCGCGAAGAGGATCGACAGGACGAGCAGACTGATCAACCAGTGCACGTCCCAGCCGAAGATCGGCGTGGATCGCGCCGGATAGTTGATTCGGATCGACTCGACGACGGACGACGACGCGATCGAAGGTTCGGCGGAGTAGAGCAGCCGATCCCAGAAACTGCCGCCCCGGACGCTGCTCACGCGTTCGAACCCGTCCCCGACAACCAGCGGGACGCGCACGCGATCCTGGCCCGCGACGAGAACCAGGGCGTGGGCGCCGGGTTTCTCAGGCGTGACGCGCCAGTCTACGGTGTGGATCGCCTCGGATCGGCAGGGATCTTGGGGATCGTCGCGCAGGCCGTCCGGCAGGACGAGGTCAAGCTTCAGGTCGGTCAGCTTGGCGGTCGGTTTCAAGACAGCCGTCACCCGTGCGCGCTCGCCCACGGCAAACGGGCGGAACTCGTACCGCAGGCCGATCTGCACCATGATGAGCACGAAGGGCACCATCATGATGAGCATGGGCTGGACCGAATAGCCCAGCAGGCGAAGGGCTTGCCAGATGATCTGCCGCTGGGCGCGGAAGGTCACGGAAAGATCGTCCTTGAACAGCCGCGTGGCCAACAGGTGGGCCGAAATCTTGGCCCGAACGTCGCCGATCGCGTCCTGGTTCGACGTGTAGCGCCAGATGAGCAGCATCAGCACGCCGGTGATGGCGGAGATGATCCAGAGCGCCGTCACGGGAGAAAAGACCGAGAGCGCGCCGAACGCGACATCCCCCAGCCAGACCATCACGCGGGTCACGATGTCGAGAACCGAATCCATCAGTGTCCTTTTGAGATCCAAACTGCGTCGGCGAGCAGATTCGGCGAGGACGGCGCCCGAAATCCGAGCGTGGCACGGGCATCGTGCCCCTGAGCCCGTGCCTGCGGACCTCAACGGCTGGAAGCCGGTGCCACAATCAGAGGGGGAGCCGACGACGGCGCCTTACTCGATGTATCCCAGTCCCTTGAGCCGCTCGAGCACGGCCGGATCGGTTTCCGCGCCGTCGCCTTTGGCCTCGTCCAGCTTTGCCAGTTCCTTCTCGATCGCGTGGGCGATGAACTCATCGGGGCTGCTGTAGCCGGCCGCCCGGGCATATTTCTTCACACGCTCAAGCAGCGCCTTGTCCAGTTTGACATTCGCTCCAAACACCTGCGGTCTCCTTCTCCATGCCGGCGGTCATCATCGGCGCGCCAGCTTCGCTTCAGAAGATGTCTCGAACAGACTCCGGCCCGTCATGTAGGCCGGCCGATCCACGCCGAAGGTCGCCAGGATCGTCGGCGCCACATCGATCAACGCGGGCGCGTCGGACCGGATCTTTCGATTGCTGAGAACGATCCCCGGCACCTCGTCGTGCGCGATGCAGTGATCCGCGCTCCAGGGGTTGTCGTTGTCGATCACCCATGCGTCGTCGAAATCACCCAGGCAGGTCTGCCAACTCGCCCGATAGTCCCGCGCGTAGCCGATGATCAGGTCCGGTGCGTGCTTCGCCTCCTGCCCCGAATAGCACCGCTCCGTGCGGTACACTCGTTTGATAACTTGTCGGCCGTTCTGCGGATCGCGCAGCGCGAGAAGCTTCTCCGTGATTTCGTCGAGGAGCGGCCCGCGCTCGGCCTCGGTCACGACGCCGTACTTCTCGCGACCTTTCAGATTCAGGTACAGCCCGTTGAGGCCCAACCCGTAGGCCCGCGTCTTGCGCCACTCCTTCTCGGTGTTGAACATGTAGCCCGGATGCGTCGGGTGGTCGAGGGTGACGAGGTAGCCCTCGTCCCGCAGCCAGGTATTGAGGCTCACGCCGCGCCGGAAATTGCAGAAGCCGTGATCCGACATCACGATGATCGTGGCATCCTCCCCCAGCTTGTCCATGCAGCGGCCCAGCGCCTCGTCCATCTTCACATAGACGTCTTCCACCACCGCCATGTACTTGCGGGCCGCTTCGGGCACGCGGACGGGGTGCTTCTCCTGCGAATCCCACCAGAACATGTGGGCCTGAAGATCGGTGCTCGAGAAGTAGAAGAACAACAGGCCGTCCTCGAAGCGGTCGAGGGCGTAATCGAGCATCTTGAAGCGCTCCTCCAGCACATACCAGGCCTGCGCCCGGTACTCCTCGTCGGTGAGGGTGCCGTCCTTCAGCCCGTTGAACTCCTCCGCGAAGCCCTGGGTGTAGAACGGCCCGATCGCCTTGCCGATCTTCTGGATGAAGTCTTCAGGCTCGCTGATCGGGGCCGCCGGCGCGGTCGGGATGAAGTTCAACGGCGAGACATAAAGCCTGATCTCGGGATGCACCTGCTGGAGGCAGAACCGCACCATCGTGTCAAACGTGCCGGCCAGCGGCGATTGATAGAAGCGCACTTCCTTCCACCCGCTCCATTCGCCGGCGTTGAGCACCAGCTCGACGGTCTCTCCGCCCGCCACGTCTTCATTGACATAGACGATCTTCGCCACGTCCCGATCCGGATCGGGGTAGATATTCAAGCGCATCGTCATTTCCGGCGGGCCGTCGGCGTCGGGCAGGGGTTTCTTATAGACGTTCGGCGGGCCGAGGAGCCTGGCGAAGTAGCCGCCGGTCTTGAAGTCCCGCCGGATGCGGAGCTTCATGCCCTCGGCCCCCCTGGATTCCCGGCGCAGCTTCGTGGTGAAGTGCTGGAAGGTCCCCTGGTTGCCCAGGGCGTCCGGCACGCCCATGCCCGGCAGGCAACAGACGTGGCCGTGGGCCGACTTGCTCGGCGGGTAGTTCGCAGGCAGGCGATACATCCGAACGGGAACGCCCTTTTCGTCCAGGAACTCCCAGAAGGGTTTGCCGCGTCGCAGGAGGTTGTTCTGTGATGAAATATCGGGGACGCGGTAGTCCCCCCATTCCAGCCACGGGTCCTCCTCCTCCGATTCCACGCGATTGGTCGAGAAGTAGGGCGAGGCCTGCTGGCTCGGATCGCGATGGATGAAATCGAAGATGCCGTGCACACCGGGGCCGGCGCCCGTGATGAAGTTCGACCAAGCGACCGGACTCTGCGGCGGAATGCTGGTCTCCAGGGGTTTGAACCCGCCCTGTCGCGCGAGTGTCGCGAAATGCGGCAACCGGCCCTCGGCGATCATCCGCCGAACAAGCCTGGGGTCCATTCCGTCACAGCCGAGCACCAGCACCTTCTTGCCCTCGGCGGCGCTTTTCTTCTTACAGCCCGCCGGCCCGCACAACACGAACAGGGCGAACACGGTCAAGATTGTCTTACGCGGTACTCGAGGCATGATCATAGGATTCCGCCTTACACGTTCGCCGCCGCTTCGTCCCGCAGCATTCATGCCGCCGGCATTGAGGCCGCGGCTTTCCCATTGCTTGTTCCGACGTCGATCTTCAGCGGCTTGCCGTCCATGTGGTACGGCACATCCACGCCGAACAAGTCCAGCGCCGTCGGTCCGAGGTCCATCAGCCGGGGCGACGCGCTCTCGACACGGTGGCTGCAGAAGAACACGCCCGGAATCAATTCCGGATCGATGCAATGGTCGCCGCTCCAGGCCTTTGTGTTATCGTGGAAGACCGCATCGGTCAGTTTGCCCAGCGCCGTGTCCCAATCGACGCGATACCCCCGGTTGTAGCCGATGACCCAATCCGGCGCCGGATCCTTGAACGGGCCGCTGTAGGCCGTTTCCTTGTCGAACACGCGACGGATCGCCACCTCGCCGGTCTTCGGGTCCTTCAGGCCGGTCAGTTTCTCGATGATCTCGCGCTTGAGCTTCTTCGCCTCGTCGCCGGGCTCAACGATCCCCCGGGCCTCCCGCCCCTTCAGGTTGAGGAACATCCCGGACAGGCCCAGGGCGTACGCCCGCGTGTGTTCCCAGTCCACTTCAGAGAGGTACTTGAAACCGAGCTTGGCGCCGTCCTTCAGCTTCAGGTAGCCGTTCTCGAGCAGCCAGGCGTTCAGGTCGATCCCGCGACGGAACGGATTGAAACCGTGGTCGGAGATGACCATCAGCATCGTGTCTTGGCCGTCGCCGTTGCCGAACACCTTGTCCATCGTCTTGCCGACCAGCTCGTCCATCCGGACGTAGAGTTCCTCGATCGTCTTCTCGTGGCCGTTGGGCTGATAGTTCGGATCGAGATTGGCCGGGTGCGCCGGATGGTCCTTCTCCAGGTAGCGCCAGAACATGTGCTGGAGCCGGTCGGTCCCATCGAAGACAACGGCACAGAGCCCGCGCCGGGTGTTGTCCAGCGCGTCGAACCATTGCTTCTCGCGTTCGCCGTCGATCGAGACGCACTGCTTCAGGAAGGCGTCGTCATCGACCAGCCCTTCGTTCAGGACCCAGGTGTCCTCGGCGAGCCCCAGCGTGGCATAGGGCCCGAATCGCTTCGCCAGATAGGTGCTGTACGCCGCGGGATGGGAGATCGGCATCGCCGGCTTCTCCGGGTCCAGATTGATCGGCATGACGTACAGCTCGAACTCCGGCTCGGTGCTCACCAGCATGAACCGGCAGATGCCGTTGACCTTGACGGTGGGCGCGGCGGCGAACTTGACCGTAATCCACGGCGTGTACTCGTTGATCTTCAGCGGGTACTTCTCGCCTTCGATCTTCAGGGTCGCTTCGCCCGGTTTGTCGCCGAGGGTGACCGTAAAGGGCACCTTCATCGGACCGGCGGACGGCTTGAGGCTGTTGTCGGGGCCGACCAGTTCGCTGCGGATCAGCTTGCCCTCCCGCTTGACGTGGATCTGCTCGCCGCCGGTGTGCTCCCGGCCCTCGCTCGACCGGGTGCTGTAGAACGAGAACATCCCCTGCGTTCCCCGAAGGTCCGGCACGCACATCGCCGAGAGCACAACGCCCCGGCACTTCTCCGGCGGCCAGGTGATGGGCACGCGAATCACCGAGGTGAAGATGCCGTGCTCGCCCAGGATGTTCCAGAAGGGCTTGCCCTTGCGCTGCAAGTGAATGTCCGGCTTGTTCAGCGGGATGACATACTTGCCGAGCTTCAGCGTCTTGGTCGGGGGATGGATGTCGACGGACGACAGATAGGGCAGGTAGTTCCGCCGGTCGGTGTTGAGAAAGTCGTAGATGTTGTGTTTGCCGGGGTTGACGCCGGTCAGGAAACTCGACCACGCCACCGGCGAGAGCGGCGGGGTCGTCGTGCCGAGCAGTTGGTAGCTGCCCGTTTCCTTGAGCCGCTTGAGGTTCGGCATCTTGCCTTCATCCATGAACCGCTCGGCCAGGGTGTGCTCCAGGCCGTCCAGGCCGAGGATGACCAGCCGCTTGATCTTGCTTCGCGCGAAAGCCTTGCGCCCCTTGACCGAGCGGATGGTCCAGCGAATCGGCCAGGCCAGCAGGGCCAGCATCGCGCCCAGCATGGTGATGAGGATCGTGAAGAGCGAGGAGGCGACGGCGAACCCCGCTCCGGGCCCAATGTAGGCCTCGGCGGGGGATGCCGATGTCAGACACACACCCAGCGCGATCGCGCCCGCCGCTGCCCAGCCAAGGCGGCCAACGCCGTGGGGGTCTTGCCGCGCCCGCCGTTCCATGTCGAGCGAATCGCCGGCCCCGCTCAACGGCCTTTGTGCTTTTTGATTCATCGTTGAATCCGCGATACTCAAACTGCGCCCTCGCGCGCGGCACCCGTGCCACCCGGTCTCGGGCCCGTACAGCTCAGTCTTGGGATAAGCGCGTGCCTCGGCTTGTTGCGTTGCGGACAGACCGAAGCACGAAGCCGAATCACCGCTTGATGTGCCGGTCAGCCGCCCAGAAAGACCCTTTCAGACCATCGCCCGCGGGGCAATCCCCTCCCTACATCGGCCGCCCCGGCGTGATCCCACGGGGGACTCTGAGTATACCTCGGCCCGCCCGCCGCGTCGACCGAGGAGTCGGTCGCAACCCGTGCACACGGCCGATATCCCGGCTCCACGCCGGCCGTTGCGCGCCCGACCTCCCCGCGGTCTGATCTCGCTGCATCCCAGGCGAGACCCGGCCCGGTGGGGTGCGTCCCGGACGCACCTTCACAGGCCGGAAAGGCAGGCTGGACCGAGAATCCCCTCTCGGCCCGGGGCCATGACAATTCAGGCGGACGACGACGCAGTCCTTCTTCGTAGCGTCCGCCCCCCGTGGCGGACGTCGGGGCGCACATGTGCCCCGCCGCGCGACGGCCGCCACGGGGGGCTACCGCTACACAAGAGCCGCCTGAGCTGTCACGGACCCTCTCGGCCCTTCGGTCCCCTACGCCACTTGTCGATCGTCGACCGGCCGGGTAGGATTCCGGCGCTGGGCCCGCAAGCCCGTCTGACGGGGTTCCGGCCCGGCCTCTCCGGGGGCGCCAGGTCACAGACACGCGGTTTTCATCCGGTTCGACGCCGTCCGGAGGACGCGGTCGGCGGTTCCCATGTGGCTGAATCAAGGTTGCGGGGAACCGCGGTCGAAGAAACGTGTGTGAGAGGTCGTCGCAGAGAAACCGTATGGCGAATCCAGACAAGATCGAAGTCGAGGCCGATGTGATCCAGGCCCTGCCGAACACCATGTTCCGGCTGGAGTTTGAGCACGAAGGCAAGAAGCACCAAGTGCTGGGGCACATTTCGGGTCGGCTTCGAAAGCATTTCATCCGCATCCTGCCCGGTGACCGCGTCCGTGTCGAGCTGAGCCCTTACGATCTGACGCGCGGCCGGATCACCCGCCGCCTGTAAGCTGTTTTTTCAGCGTCCGTTGTTCAGGGACTCTCCGGCAAGATCCGTTTCTCGGACTGCGCGGGGTCCGCGCGGGCTGAAGCCCGCGGCTCGGTTTTTCGCGCGTGGCGGTTGGTCAGTCGTTGGCGCGCGCCGGCGGGCCGTCTTCGCCGTAGGCGTGGACGATCTGCGTGACGAGCCGATGGCGGACGATGTCCGATTGAGTCAGGCGCACGATCGCGATGCCCTCGGCGTCTCGGAGTCGGCGAGTGGCGTCGACGAGGCCGCTCTTCGCGGTATCACCGAGGTCGGATTGGCTGTCGTCGCCGGTCACGATCATCTTGCTGTGGTGACCCAGACGGGTGAGGAACATGAGCATCTGCCCCGGGGTGGCATTCTGTGCCTCGTCCAGGATGATCGCGGAACGGTTGAGCGTCCGGCCGCGCATGAAGGCGAGCGGCACGACCTCGATCACGTCGTTGACCATGAAGCGCTTGATCTGGTCGTATTCCATCATGTCGTGCATGGCGTCGAACAGCGGGCGCAGATAGGGGTTGACCTTCGCTCGGAGGTCGCCCGGCAGATAGCCCAGCTTTTCGCCCGCCTCGACCGCCGGACGGGCGAGAATGAGCCGTTTGATCTGGCCGCGCTTGAGCAGCGAGACCGCCATCGCAACGGCGAGATAGGTCTTGCCCGTGCCCGCCGGCCCGAGGCAGAAGCAGAGGTCGTTCTCGGCAATGGCGCGGAGATAGGCCTGCTGGCCCGGCGTTCGAGGCCGGATCGCGGCGGCCTTGCGATAGACCTCGATCGTGTCAACGGGCGGCTCGCCGTTGTCGGTGGAGAGATCGGCCAAGGTGTCGGCGACGCTTTCGCGGCTCAGATGACCTCGTTCCTTGAGCTGTTGCTGGAGAGCCTCGAAGACGGCCGCCGCCTTGCCCACGGCATCGGCCCGGCCGACGAGCTTCAGGACCCCGTCCCGGGCGAAGATCTGGATGCCGAGGGCCTGGCGGATCGTGCGGATGTTGCAGTCGCCGGGGCCGTAGATCTCCATCCGCGCGTCGTGGTCGCCGTCAAGTGTCAGAACGAGTTCCGAGATGTTTCGTACTCCTGCCGCGTCGGGGTCACGCCTTATTCTACTCAAGCTGAGCGGTTTTTACTCAATATGCCACACTACATTGGCGAGCCGCGAGCCTTAGCTCGCGCGGCCGCTTGATGCAGAGGAACGCCGACCGGGGCTCGAAAGGCCGCGCGGACTGAAGTCCGCGGCGCTTCCGCTGGAGACTCCTCAGTTTGAGTTATTGTAGCAACATCCAGCAGGCGACGGGAGCGGCCAGCAGGGGGGAATCCATCAGATCGAGCGCGCCGCCGAAGGCGGGGATGGCGCGGGCGGAGTCCTTCGCGCGGGCGTCCCGCTTGATGAGGGATTCGAGCAGGTCCCCGGCCTGTCCGACGAGGGCCATGGTTGCGCCAAAGATCGCCGCGGTGAGAAGGTCCGGGAAACGCGTGTCCGGCGATCCGGGCGAACCAACGATGCGGCCCGCCAGCCAGGGAACCGCCACGGCGAAGAGAACGGATGCGGCCACGCCGCCGGCGAGGCCCTCGATCGTCTTCTTGGGGCTGAGCCAGGCAATGAGCGGCGTTCGACCGAAGGCGAGCCCCGTGAAATAGGCGCCGATGTCGCAGACCTTCACCGTCGCGATGAAGTAGAGGAGCAGCCAGGCGGAACCGACCGGACCGAAGACACGCAGCCGGAGCACGAACTGGGGCAGCACCCCGAGATAGAAGATCATGAACAGGGTCGTCCCGATTGCCGCGGTCGCGCCGGCGGTCTTTCGCCGGGCCGCGACGCCGACGGCGGTGCCGATGAAGGCGACCATGAGAACGGTCAGCGTGCCGGCCGTGTCGGCGGCGTGGAGCGCCGCGGCGTCGGCGGGCAGACCGTTGGCGGCGACGAAGGGGGTGAGCACGAGGGCGACATTCGCCAGGATCGGCCAGACGTAAAGCGGCGCATGGCCGGCGTCAGTCAACAGGCCGTGCAGTTCGCGGGTGCCGACGACGACGAGGACGACCACGACCGCGGCAATGAGGACGCCGTCGAGGGTGAGGAGGCCGAGGCGCTGCAACAGCCGCGGCGCCGCGTGGGCTGCGGCCGATTCGGCCAGCCGACTGTCGGCGTAAACAAGGCCGACGAGGGTAGCGATGAGTATCGCGCCGAAGAAGAGCCGGTGTCGCAGCATGTCGCCAGCGTAGCTCCGGGTCGAGGATGTTGCCAGTTCCGGTGTGCGAACGGAATCGCCGCGGGTCCATGACAGTTTGGGCGGACGACGGCGCAGCCCTTCTTCGTAGCGTCCGCCCCCCGTGGCGGACGTCGAGACGCAC
>JBHHUY010000099.1:0-10528 GCA_046753965.1 Phycisphaerae bacterium | reverse complement strand
GTTGCCCTCGATCACCTCGGCCAAGACGTTGTCCAGGGAGCCGAGGATGCGCCCCGCCTTGGAATGATGGGAGGCGCGGAACTCGGCGGCCTCGCGCGTGTGGCATTTCGCGCAATCGGCCGGCGAAACGATGACGGCGATGGTCTCGTCGAAATGCTCGAACGCGTCGGGCTCGCCCTTTGCGGCCCGATGACATTCGTAGCAGCCCACGTTTGCACGGTAGTGCAGGCTGCCGCCCCATTGTTCGAAGATGCCACGATCGGTCTGCTTGTGGCAGGCGATGCAGGCCTTGCTCTGTTCGGACAGTCTCGGCAGGGCGGCGGGCCCGGCCCCTTGGACCATCCACGCGGGACTCAGCAGGAAGAAAACACCCGTCCACCGCAGGGTCACTCTGACGTCCATCGTTCTACTCGCTCCTTTCACTTCGAGATGTCCGCCGGGAAAGGCGGATTCCGTGTTCCCGTCTGTTTCTCGCGTCGGCCGGATGGCCTTCGCCCGTCGAACCGCGGGTTCGTGATCGGAGTACATAGGATGTCGGCGCGTGTCAACTCTGCCGAGTGCGCAGCGGCCTCACGCGTCGGGCAAGAACAAGGCAAACATGTGGGCCGCCAAACGGCAAAGCCGAGCGGCGAGTTCGACCGAGCGGTCGATCATGTTATTCTTGCTCGATCCCTCAGTGGGCTGCGGGCAGGGTCAAGGTGAACGTTGTCCCGCGGCCGACCGCGCTTTCGACGGTGATGGTGCCGTCCTGCTCTTCCATGAGCTGGCGGCAGATGTAGAGCCCGAGCCCGACGCCGCGACGGTCGGTGGCGGCCTCGTCCCGGCGGGTGGTGAAGAAGGGTTCGAAGACACGCTCCAGGTTTTCCGGCGGGACGCCGCAACCGGTGTCGGCGACCGTGATCTCGACGCGGCCGTCTGAGCCGGGCCTCGCCGTGAGCGTCAGGCCGCCCCCCTGTTCGACCATCGCCTGCCGCGCGTTGAGCACGAGATTGAAGAGCACCTGCTCCAGGCTGCCCGCGTGCGCCCGGACCTTGAGGTCTTCGGGGGCATCGATCGTGACCGAGATCCGATCCTTGTTGAAGTCTCGGCCCATGCACTCGACCGCGTCGGACAGCAGGGGGCGTATCTCCGTGTCGGTCGGCCCCATCCGGTCGTCGACGGCCATCCGGAGGATCTTGTCGCACAGCCCGGAGAGACGTCCGGCGTTCTTGTGGGTCTTCCGCACGGCGGTCTTGAGCAGTTCGGGATCATCGCGGTTCAGGGCGTATTGGCAATACGTCAGGATCGGCGTGAGCAGGTTGTTGAACTCATGGGCCAAAATGGCGGAGATGGTTCCGAGGGCCGCCATGCGCTGAAGCCGTTGGACCTGCCGGTGCAGGTCAGCCATGTGCTGTTCGAGATGGTCGAGCTGGCGTTCCACGGCGTGCGACACGTCGTCGGCGGCCTGAGGTTCCGAAGGCCGGTTGATGTCGGGGGTCGGTTCGTGCAGCATGTTCCTGGCTCCCGCGGCGCTTGTGCAGACGGTTCGATTCGTCTTATCGGCGGAATCGTGAGCAAACATCGAACATCGGCGTCATTGGGCGCACACGCGGCAATCCTTGCGCGGAGAATCGGAACATGGCCGGCATGGAACTGGAAGCCCGATTAGACGAGTTGGTGCGCGTGGCCGAGTCGCTCGACCTCGTGATCCGGCGCGTCCCCTTGGGAGGAGACGGCGGGGGATTCTGCGTGATCAAGGGCCGACGGGTTCTTTTCATCGACACGTCGGCCGATCTGGACGCGCGTTACGATCGAACCCTGGCCGCGCTCGCGTCACTGCCGGGAATCGAGACGCGCTACCTCCCCCCGGAGGTTCGGGCGGATCTCGACCGACAGCGTTCGGAATCGTGAATCCGCGAACGGCCGTCCGTGCGTCCGAGCCCGCGCCGGGATAGACTACGCATCTTGATCGCGCTGAACCGCGGGTTTCAGCCGTGTTGAAGAGCCGCCGACTTCAATCCGCGCGGCCGCACGAGGGCGCGACACGCCGCGCGTCCAAGATCGTGCACGCGAGCACGCACGAGGGGATCGGCGCGCCGGATGGGAGGCCGAGTCGCAGTCATGACGTTGATGATCAGTGTGTCAGGGGTTCGGGGCATCATCGGCGAGAAGATGACGCCGATGCTGGCGGCCGAGATGGGCGCGGCCTTCGGCTCGCATGTCGGCGGCGGAGTCGTCGTCCTGGGGCGGGATTCGCGCCCCAGCGGAGAGATGCTTCAGACCGCGCTGAAGAGCGGCCTGATGGCCTGCGGGTGTCGCGTCGTGGAACTCGGCATCGTCACGACCCCCGGCGTCGCCCTGATGATCGGCGAACGCTCGGCGGCGGGCGGCGTGGTGATTACGGCCAGCCACAACCCCGGCGAATGGAACGGGATCAAGTTTCTGACCTCTGAAGGCTGCGCGCCGCCGCCCGAGCTGTCGCAGAAGATCTTCGAACGCTACGACCGCAAGCAGTACGCCTTCGTCGGCGCCGATCGCGTCGGCACGGCGGAGCGCGATCTCGGCACGCACGACGCCCACGTCGCGAAGGTCTGCGGGGTTCTCGACGTGGAGATGATCCGCCGCCGCCAATTGTGCGTCGTGCTCGACAGCGTGAACGGCGCCGGCGGCCTGGGCGGGCGGATGTTGCTCGACCGGCTCGGGTGCAAGCTGATCCACATCAACGGTGAGCCGGACGGCAAGTTCGCCCACACGCCCGAGCCGACCGAAGCCAACCTGAGGGGCTTGTGCGAGGCGGTTCGCGAGCATCGTGCCGACGTCGGTTTTGCGCAGGACCCGGACGCGGACCGGCTGGCGGTCGTCGATCAGTCGGGGCGATACATCGGCGAGGAATACACGATTGTCCTCGCGGCGAAACACATCCTGTCGCAGCGCGCGGGCCCGATCGCCGTGAATCTCTCGACCTCGCGCATGGTGGAGGATGTCGCGAAAACGGCAGGGCCCGATGCCGTTGTGCATCGCACCCCGGTGGGCGAGGCGAACGTCGCGCGGGCGGTGCTGGAGAAAGGCTGCATCCTGGGGGGCGAAGGCAACGGCGGCGTCATCGACCCGCGCGTGGTGGCGGTGCGCGACAGCTTTGTCGCCATGGGACTGATCCTGAATCTTCTGGCGTCGGACTGGCGCCCGCTCGGCGCGATTGTGGATGAGATGCCCCGTTACGTCATGATCAAGCGCAAGTTCGAGGCCGATCGAGATGCGATCCAGGCCTGGCTCGAGCGGGTTCGGATGAGCTCAGCCGGTCGGATCGACGACAGCGACGGCCTGCGGATCGACTGGCCCGAGGGGTGGGTTCACGTCCGCCCGTCGAACACGGAGCCCATCGCGCGCGTCATCGCCGAGGCGGCCGATGAGCCGACGGCCGCCGCGCTCGCCGAGCGCGTGACGGAACTGTTTTGACGGATTCGAGCGGGGCCGCTCGGACAGCGTGCGATCCGCGGCTCGATGCCGCCGCCGCGCGTCCGAGATCGAACAATGGATGGATGGATGGCACGGTCCGAAACAACACACAATCGCCGCCGTCGCGCGTCGGAGGCATCGAGCCCAGACCATCCGCGAGCGTCGGGGGCGACGGAAAAACCTGCCGACGCCGGACCGGGCTCTGTACTCGAGGGCGGCGGGTTCCGGCGACCGGCGCGCCTCGTGGGCGGGCTGGATGAAATCAGGAATCGCCGGCCGCTTCTCCTGCTTGCGGCCCTGTCGTTCGGCCTGTCCTGCCTGATCTTTCCGAACGTGAGTTGGTGGCCGGTGGCCTATGTCTGCCTGGTGCCGTGGCTCGTCTGCGTCTGTCGCGGCGCCAAGTCCCGGTTCGTCTACTTCGTCAGCTACCTGTTCGGCCTGGGGTTCTTCCTGGTCAACATCCGCTGGATGTTCGCGGTGACGCCGCCGGGGTATTTCGCGCTCTGCGCGTACATGGCCGCCTTCTTTCCACTGGCGGCCTGGCCGATCCGCCATCTCTATCGCCGGCGCGGGGTGTCCGTCGCCGTCGCGGCCCCCTTCGTCTGGGTCGCCACCGAGTACCTGCGCTCAACGCTCTGGTCGGGGTTCCCCTGGTTGCTGCTCGGTCACAGCCAGTACCGTGTCTTGACGGTCGTTCAGATCAGCGACCTGGTCGGTGCCTACGGCGTCAGCTTCATGCTGGTGATGGTCAACGGCTGGCTCACCGACCTGTTGATCCAGCCGATCCTCTTTTGGCGCGGCGAGCGGTCGGCCAAGCTGCCGTTCGGCTCATTGGCCACGCTGTTGGTGGTGGCGGGCACGGTGCTTTACGGCGTATCCAATTCCTCGACGCGCCATCTGCCCAAGGGTCCCCGCATTGCCATCGTCCAGCATGACCTGCCGCTGTTTGTGGGCGCGGAGCCGTGGGAGCAGTTGCGTCCCGAGACGGTCTTCTCGTCACACCTGGCCCTGGCGCGACGCGCGGCGGCCGAACATCCCGACCTGATTGTATTGGTTCGATCAACGAGGCGTTCCGCCGCGCGGATGCGTCGGTCCTCAAGGAAATCCTCAAGCGCAGGTTTCCGAAGCGTTGGACCCTGGCGGACATCCGGTACCTGCAGAGGCTCGCCAACGACGTCTACGGCGCGTTTCAGAAACTCAGCACGGAGACGGGCGTGCCGATCGTCCTCGGTTCCTCCTCGCGCGAGTGGAATCCGGCGGCGCGGCCGCCGCGCGTCGATACCTACAATTCCGCCTATCTGATCGAACCGGGGGCCTCGAAGCCCGCGGCGCGATATGACAAACAGCACCTCGTCGTCTTCGGCGAATACGTTCCGTTTCGCGAGCGCTTCCGATGGCTTCATCGGTGGCTTAATTCGATCACGCCGTGGGGCAAGGACGGCCGTGAATACTCCTTGACGCCCGGAGCGGCCAATAACGTCTTCACTCTTGCCGCGGCCTCGCGCGACGGCCGGCGCTATCGCGCCGCCGTTCCGATCTGTTACGAAGAGATCATGCCCTACATCGCGCGCGACTTCACGCGGCCCGACGAGGACGGGCGCGACGGCAAGAACATCGACCTCCTCCTGAGCATCAGCAACGACGGCTGGTTTCTCCATTCGTGCGAACAGGAGCAGCACCTCGCCGCCGCCGTGTTCCGCGCCGTCGAGAACCGCATCTCCGTCGCGCGAAGCGTCAACACCGGCACCAGCGCGATGGTCTTGCCGAACGGCAAGATCCACAGCCGTGTCGCCCTGTCGGCTGAGCAGATCGCCGGGCTGGATCCGGTTCGTCGCGCGTTAAATCGCCTGCGCGATCGTCTGGACGCCGTCGCCGCGGCCGGGCGGAACGGCGAGGCGGTCGCCACGGCACGCAGCAAAATGGGAGAGACGCTGGCGCGAGACCTCCGCCCTGCTTTGGTTGCATTGGGGGACGAGTTTCAATACATCGCGGATCGTTTGGCCCGTTTGCAGGGCAACCTCACACCGCGGAACCCAAGACTGGATGAAGCCGTCGAAATGGTTCGCCTTCGCCTCGACCGAGACATCGAGACCGTGGCGCGTTGGCGGGCGCAGCCCTCGACCGCGCCGAGTGTCGGAATCGACACGGCCCGAACCGACGCGCGACTCACGTTGTACACCCGTTTGGGCGATTGGTTTTGCTGGCTTGCGGTTGGACTCTCCGCGCTGATGGTGCTAGATTGGTGCGGCTGTCGTTCGGGGCGGCGGTCACCGCCGGCACAGACCACGGAAGGTCCTCACGGATGAGTATGCCATCGGATCGTCGAGCCGGTCACGGCCTGACCTTCAGGCGGTCTCTCGAAACCCGTGACGCGGGCCTTGGGTTGCGCCGCGCATCGGCGGTGGTGCCCTTCTTCTTTCTCCTGCCCGTCGTGACGGGTTGCCTTCATCCCGAGCCTGAACCGCTGTCGCCCGCCGAGACGGAGGCCTTTCGGAAGGCTGCCGTCAAGGCGCTCGAGGAGGCCGCGTTCGGAGACTCGCCCACTTTGAGAATGGCGGCGATCGAGGCTTTCAAGGAAGTCGCGCCGAAGCAAGCGATGGACCTGCTGGTCATCCCGCTCAACATCGACAACCTCTATCCCGGCGCGAGTTTCGCGGCCCTGATGGCCGCGGGGGAACTGCGCGAGCGCTCATTGATCGAAAAGATCCGCACCCGCGCCGAATCCGCCGATCCCAACGTTCGGATGGCCGCGATTTTCGCCTTGCACCGACTCGGGGATCGAAGTCGGACCGGTGAATTGGCCGACCTGCTTCGGCATCCCAATGCGCGGGTCCGCGCGAACGCGGCGCTGGTGCTCGGCCGATTGAACGAAAAGCGGCACGCCAGGCTCCTGCGCAGTGCGCTGCGCCAAGAGCAGAAGACCGTGCCCAAGATGCAGATCCTTGAATCGCTGGCGGCGTTGGGCGACCGAAAGGCGATCGAGCGGCTGATCTTTGACGGCTACAGCGAGTACCCGGATCAGGCCACGTTGGCGCTGATGATGTTGGCGAATGCGAAGGCGCAGGAGGCGGAAGATGTCTTTCTGACGCGACTCGAGAAGGAATGTGAGTTCCCGGAGGTGCCGTTGCAGGCCGCCAGGGGACTGGCCCTGCTGGGGTCGAACCAAGGCATGTCGCTCGCTTTGAAGCAGCTCTTCTTCGACTCGCCCAGGCATGTCAGCGCCGAAGACCCCGCCGACCGGCAAATCGATCGGGTGCGCGGCCTGGCCGCGCTGGCCTTGGAGGTGATGGCCGAGCCCAAGGCCCTCGCCTTTCTCAAGCGGGCGTTCTACGCCAGGGGCCAGTCCGCCTACGTTCGAATCGCCATCGCCCGAGCCGCCATCCGGACGATCGATCGGGCCCGACAGTGGCGCGCGGCGGAAACGGCAGCCGCCGGCCCGACCTCGATGCCGTCGCCGCCGTAGCGTGGCCGGCCGCCGCCGGCCGGGAGAGGTGGAGCGGAACGAGGGAAAAGTACGCCATGCGCTGGATCGCGTTTGCCATCCTGCTCTATCTGATCACCGTCCTGCAGACCTCGGCGGTCCCGTTCCTGGCCGTGCACACCGTTCGTCCGGACCTGATGGTGATCCTCGCCGTCCATTATGCCCTGCTGGCGCCGGCCGCCGACGCAATGCTCGCCTGCTGGTGCATCGGCCTGGTGATCGACCTGGCGGGCATGAGCTATGCGCAGCATTCCAATGTCGGCGTGAACGCGTTGGCCCTCGGCCTGTTGGGCTTGTTCATTGTCAAGGTTCGAGAGCTGACATTCCGAGAAAGCCCCGTTACCCAACTTGCGTTCGCGCTAATCGTGAAGCTCGCCCTCGCGCTGCTCGTCGGCCTCCACATGCTCTACGTTCTGGACGCCTGGGATCGCTTCGGCGAAGTCCTCACGACGGCCATCTGGTCCGCGGTGTACACGGCCGTCCTCGCGCCCTACGCCCACTGGGTCCTGCGGCGCTTCCGCAGGGTGCTGGGGGTTGGAGTCGCCCACCGATTGCGCGTACGATGAGGGTCGAACATGCCGGCGCGCCGCGCGTAGACAGAGGGGATGCGCACCACCGAGCCCTCCCCGGCCGAACAGGGATTCCGACGCGCCCCGGCGGGGGCGGTCGATTCCGGATGAGCCCATACGCTGATGTTTGAGCGACGCCTGCGAATCGTCCTGATGATCCCCATCTTCTGCGGGTTGATTCTCGTCTGGCGGTTGTTCCAGTTGCAGGTGGTCCGGGGCGAACGCTATCAACGGCTGGCGGACGAGGCGCTGCTGGCTCCGCGGCGGTTTCTGCCCCCGCTCCGCGGCCGCATCCTCGATCGCCACGGCCGAGTGCTGGTTTCCGACGAGCCGGTCCACGACGTGACGGTGTACTACGGCGCGTTGTGCATGCGCGACGCGTACGTCCAAAAACTGGCGATCAACCTCCGCCGCCGGGATCACCACTGGCGTGCGGCTTCCTCCGCCGCCCTCGAGGCGGAGGTGCGGCGGCGCATCCACACGATGTGGACGACGCTGGCGCGCATCTCGGGCATCCCCCTGCGAGAGTTGCGGCGGCGGCGCGATGCGATCTGTGATTCCGTCGAGAGGCTGCGACGGCACATCTGGCAGGCCCGGCGCCGAAAGGGCTTTGACGAGCCCTTCCGTCATCTGCATCTCGTGGATGAAGGGTGGTATTACCCGATTCTGCGGAACTGCTCCCCCGAGGTGCGCACCCGATTGGAACTCTCGTTGGCTTCGCTGCCGTTTGTGAGGATCGAGCCTTCGGTGCGCCGGGTCTGGTGCGACGACGCCGAACCGTTGTGCCATCTGATCGGTCGGCTCGGGGAGGTGTCGGCGGAGCGCATCGAGACCGATCCGCTGAAGGAAGACCCCCTGGGGCGCTATCGGGCGGGAGATCAGGCCGGCGTGTCCGGCGTGGAGTGGCTCGGCGAGCGGATGTTGCGAGGCCGACGCGGGTTTGAAGAACGAACGCTCGACGGCGAAATTAAGGCGACACAGCCGCCGGTCGACGGGCGCGACGTCCGGTTGACGATCGACTTCGACCTGCAACGCCGGGTCGCGGCGCTGTTGGAATCGGCACTGGCCGAGGAGGAACAGCGCACCGGCGCCGCTTGTGTCGTGCTGGACGTGCAGACGCGAGAAATCCTCGCGCTGGTCAGCGTGCCGACCTACTCATTGACGGAGTTCCAGCAGGACTACGAATCGCTGCGCGACGACGCCAAGCATCGGCCGTTGCTCTTCCGCGCCGTCGGAGAGGAATACCAGCCCGGGTCCATCATGAAGCCGGTCGCGATGCTGGCCGGGTTCCACTACGGGCTCGTCGATCCCCAGGCTCAGGTCTTTTGCGACGGCAGCTTCATCCCCGGTTCGTCCAAGTGGCACTGCTGGACCTACTGGCGGGGGTTGGCCGGCCACGGCTACATCTCCGCCGAAGAGGCGATCATGCACAGTTGCAATGTCTACTTCTACGGGCTGGGCCAGCGGCTCCAGGCCGGACGCCTCACCGACTTCTACCGCGACTTCATCTACGGCCCTGTCGTCGACGCCCGGCAATGGAAAGGCACCGGCCTCCGCGAGGAGCGCCGCGGCCTGATTCCCTCACCCCGGATGATGCGCGAACGCTGGCATCGCGGCTTCCGGCCTGCCGACGGGCGCAACTATGCGATCGGCCAGGGCGAGATTCAGATCACCCCCCTCCAGGCGGCGAACATCTTCGCGACCCTTGCGACGGGCGTCTATCGCGACCCGACGATCATCGCGAACGACGGCGCGGCGCGACCGGAATGGGTGATTCCCCACGTTCCCGACGAAGCCTGGAGGCTGGCGCGGCGGGGCGTCGACCGCGTCGTCAATGAAGTCGGCGGGACGGCCTACCATTACGCAAGGATGGACGATCTTGAAATCTGCGGAAAGACGGGCAGCGCGCAATGCGTCTCGCGCGCCGTCCTGTCGAAATACACCTTCGATCTCGGCGATGACCGGACGGGGACGGTCGCCGCGCCGACCGTGGAACGCGCGCGAGAGATGCTGGACCTGCCGCAGTCGGCCCGATGCCTGAAACGGAAGGTCCTCGAACGCTGGCCGCCCGATCGACCGGAGAAAAAGGGTCCGCCGACGCACGCATGGTTCGCGGGCTTCGCCCCCTATCGCCGGCCGCGGATCGCGCTGGCCGTCATCATCGAGCACGGCGGCAGCGGCGGGCGGGCCGCCGGTCCCATCGGTCGTGCGATCTTCGAGACGCTGCTGGCCGGCCCGCACGATTATCTTGGGGCAGGAGACGAGCCTTCGACCACGCGCCGACCCGAGTCGACGCCGGTTTCGAGCACGCAGTCTTTCGTCGCGCGGGAGGCCGTGACCTTTCCATCGGGCCCCCAGCCATGAATCGCTCGGTCCTTCGAGTCTTGCCGCCGCTGGGTTGGGTCGTGCTGGTTGCCGCCCTGATCCTGACGAGCCTCGGTCTGGTGGGCGTCTATGCCGGCGAATCGGGCGGCGACGGACCGCCGGTGAAGACCCTCAGGCAACTCACCTATCTCGGTATCGCGCTCGCGGGCTTTCTGGCCGTCCAGCTCGTCGGCTATCGGGAACTCGGGCGATGGGCCTATCCGGCGTTCGGCCTGGTGCTCGTCCTTCTGACCCTGCTGGTGGTGGCTCGAAGGGTGAACCTCGCGCCGATCATTCCCGAGCGGCGCAACGCGTACCGCTGGATCGTCCTCGGGCCGATCAACATCCAGGTCTCGGAGTATACGAAAATCGTCTATGTCCTCGCGCTCTCCTACTACTTGCGCTACCGGACGAACTACCGGTCGATCCCCGGTCTGCTCATGCCGTTCATTCTGACCTTGATCCCCATGGCCCTGATCCTGAAGGAGCCGGACCTCGGCACGAGCATCCTCCTGCTGCCGACGTTGTTTGTGATGCTGTTTGTGGCCGGGGCGAAGCTGCGGCACCTGGCGCTCGTCCTGTTCCTCGGACTGGTGGCCGCGCCGGTCTTCTATTTCTCACCGCTGATGAACCCCTACCAGCGTCTGCGCATCCAGTCGCTGCTTCAGCAGGAAACGGG
>JBHHUY010000098.1:0-10770 GCA_046753965.1 Phycisphaerae bacterium | reverse complement strand
CAGAGGGACAAGGGCAGCGGACAGTTGCGCCGTTTGATATGTCGGCGTCCGGGTTTGGAGGATATGGCGATGGATGCATACCGCCTGTGCTGCGTGTCGCTTGTAATCATGTGGGCTTCCTCAGTTCGTGCGAACGTCGGGATCTACTTCGGATCGGGTCACACGCTCAAACTCAAGACAAGCTCACAAATCCAACTCGTTTCCGAGGATGTCTCCATCAATGCCTTCCCTTGGAGCGCAGGGGGTTCCAGCCATGGCGTCGCGACCTACATCGGACAGTATGTCCTCAAGAATCTGACTTCGGAGTTGACGACAATCAAGGTGGGTTTCCCAATTGATTCTGATGACTCCATCGAGCGGGCTCGCACTGGATTGTGGCGGTCGGACCTAGTGACTGAGCTTGTGCTGAATCTCGGGTTCATCGCGCGAGACGAGACCGACACGTATCACGTCGGACTGGGTTTGGATGCGATCATTCCCTCCCGTTGGATTCTCCATTGGAAGATGACCTTCGGCGCCCATGAGACACGCAAGCTCACGATTCGTTATCAGCTCCCGATTGCGTTCGAACTTGCTTCAGCGAGACGTGATCCGGAAAAAGTCGAATCCTTGGGTGACCTGGAGAAGGCTCTTGGCGGATGCCTCATCTACCGTGTCGATTACATTACGGAGACTGGTGCTTCTTGGGCAGGTTTGATCGAGGGCGCTGTCTTTCGAGTGAACGTTGAACCCTTCAGGCGCTACCTTGAGGAGAAAACGTTTGCTCAGCTCTTTGGGGGGGCTTCCGGTTCAAAATGGCCAGGGACACTCCTGCACTTGAAACCGCGTGTCTTCATCCGCGCAATGCCCGACGGCTGGCGAGATTCGGAGCACGGCCTTTTGTTGAGCCTGAAGGATTACAAACCCGGTCCGCCGGTTTCAATTCGACTGATTGCGACGTTCATCCCGAACACACCCGAAGCATTAGGATTGGTCATCCAGAACGCTTACGGGCCCAAGCCGAGGCAGGACGAACTCATGCGGTTCCGCGAGATTCTGCTCGCGGCGATGGGCAAACCGGCGGTGGCCGAGGATGAAGCGCATCTGGTCGAGCAGTTCCTCTGGTATCGGCCGAACGAGAGATTCAGTATCGGCTGTCTCGCGGCCAAGGACAGAGCCATCCTGGAGAAACTCGACGCGCTAATCGAGGCGGCCCGCAGCGAACCCACCGCCCGGCGCTCGCCCGGCAAGCACAGGCGCTGACACACGCTGCGTCTCTTCGGCCTGGAGCGGCATATGGATGGTCGGCACGACCAAGCGTCATTGTAACAGGGTGTCGCGCTGAGCCGAGGAGAGGATAAACGAGCTGTGGTCATCTGTGCCACGATGTCCAAGGATGAACGCGTGCGGGCCCTTTGCTCGCGGTTGGGCGCCGGTGGCTCCCCCCTCGCGGCGAATGGGCTGTGGGGGTCCTGTGCGTCCATCCTGGCCGGCCTGATCGCACGCGACCTGGGCCGGCCGATGCTCTACATCACGGCGCACCTCGAACAGGCTGACCGCGCCCGCGACGACATCGAGACCGCCTTGGGCCGCAGCGTCGATCTGCTACCCGCATGGGAGACCCTGCCGGGCGAGGGGGCAGGCGACAGCGAGATCGGCGCCGAGCGGGCGCGGTTGTGCGACGCGCTTCGCACGACCGCCGTCCCCGGACGGAATCCCGGGGCGACGGACGATGGGACTGCGGGCGGGGGCGCCTCGCCGGCAGGAGCCGCCGCCCAGGGAACGGATCGACGCGAGCCCACGGATCGGTTGCCGCAGTTCATCATTGCCCCCATCCAGGCGCTCATTCAACCTGTGCCGTCCCCTGCGAGTCTCGATGCGCATACCCTGAGGTTGACCGTCGGGCAGCAACGCGCGCCCGAGTCAATCACCGCCTGGCTCGTCGAGCGGGGCTTTGAGCGGCTGGATCAGGTCGAGCAGCCGGGCGACTTCGCGCTGCGCGGCGGCGTGCTGGACATCTTCGCCACGGCGGACGCCGACCCGGTGCGATTGGAGTTCTTCGGCGACGAGATCGAATCGATCCGCCAGTTCGAGGTCGGGACGCAGCGCTCGACGCGCGACCTGAAGGAAACGCGCGTGACGGCATGTCCAGATGCGGCGCGTGCGATGCCGTCCGAAACGACGACCTTTCTGAGCTACCTCCCGCCCAACGCGCTGGTCGTGCTTCACGAATCCGTGGACATCGCCGAGATCGCGAAAACGGTGCTGGATCGCCTCGGCCATCCGATCGGGCATTTCTCGTTCGAATCCATCTTGAAGCGGCTCGGCGCATTCCGGCAACTTCACCTCAGTCGGTTTCCGCTGGCGTCGGTCACCGAGGCGGATTCGTTCCGGCTGTCTTGTGAGGCGCTCCCGTCGTTTGACGCGAAGGCATCGGATGCGGTGCAGCAACTTGTCGAGTTGGCTCGACATCAACGGGTCGTCGTTTACTGCGACAATCAGGGCGAACGAGACCGTCTGGCGGAGTTGATCGATCAAGCGCCGCCGGGCCGGGCCGACGCCGGAACGGAACCCACCGGCCGGATCGACACGCGAATCGGCCTGATTCACGAAGGGTTTCGGTGGCGCGGCACCGCGGACAAGTCGAAAGGGTCGCCCGCAGCCGATCGTCGGGGCGCTGCTCCGGACGCCGAAGTGCGGCACGGCGCGGACCTTGTCGTCGTGCCGCATCACGCGATCTTTCACCGCTACGCGCAACGGCGCCGTTTCCGCAAGGCGCCCTCGACACGCCCGATCGAATCGTTTCTCGATCTGGACGTCGGCGACTTTGTCGTGCACATCGTGCACGGCATCGCGAAGTACGTCGGGATGAAGACAATGCGGAAGGGCGACTCGGGCAAGAGCGAGGAGTTCCTGACGCTGAAGTTCGCCGACGATGCGACGATGCACGTGCCGGTCTCCCAGATCGACCTTGTGCAGAAGTACGTCGGCGCCAAGGCGATGCGCCCGGCGCTCTCAAAGGTCGGCGCGACCCGCTGGCAGACCACGAAACAGAAGGTCGAAGAGGCCGTCAGCGATCTCGCGAGCGACCTGCTTCGAGTTCAGGCCGCGCGCGAGTCCCAACCGGGCATCGCCTATCCGCACGACACGCCCTGGCAGGCGGAGTTCGAGAGCGCGTTCCCTTATCCGGAAACGCCCGACCAGACGACCACCCTTCGAGACATCAAGCACGACCAGGTCCGGGCCCGTCCGATGGATCGACTGTTGTGCGGTGACGTCGGTTACGGCAAGACGGAGTTGGCGGTCCGCGCGGCGTTCAAGGTCGCCGAGTTCGGCAAGCAGGTGGCCGTTCTCGTGCCGACGACGGTTCTCGCCGAGCAGCACTACCGGACCTTTTCGGAACGGCTGGCCGACTTTCCCTTCGTGGTCGAGCGGCTGAACCGATTCCGCTCGCCGAGCCGGCAGCGCGAGATCATCCGCGCGACAAAGAAGGGACAGATCGATGTTCTGATCGGAACGCACCGGTTGCTGTCGCGGGACGTGGGGTTCGCCGATCTGGGGCTCGTCATCGTCGACGAGGAGCAACGCTTCGGCGTCGAACACAAGGAGCGGTTGAAGAGACTCCGCGCGACGGTGGACGTCTTGACGCTCACCGCCACGCCTATCCCCCGTACACTGCACATGGCAATGGTGGGAATGCGCGACATCTCGAGCCTGGCGACGCCCCCGATGGATCGGCGGTCCATCGTCACGCACGTCTGTCCGTGGAACGACGAGACGATCCGCGAAGCGCTCGTCCGCGAGCTTAACCGCGAGGGACAGGTCTTCTTCGTGCACAACCGCGTCCAGTCGATCCGAGGGGTCGCCGATCGGATCGCCGCGCTCGTGCCGGACGCACGGATCGTCGTCGGGCACGGTCAGATGTCCGGCGAGGCGTTGGAAGACGTGATGCTCCGCTTCATCCGCCACGAGGCCGACATCCTGGTCTGCACGACGATCATCGAGGCCGGCCTGGACATCCCCAACGCGAACACGATCTTCATCAACCGCGCCGATCGTTTCGGCCTGGCGGACTTGCATCAGTTGCGCGGCCGCGTCGGCCGCTACAAGCACCGTGCCTATTGCTATCTGCTGCTGAGCCCCGACCGGCCGCTGACGCCGACGGCCGCGCGCCGGTTGAAGGCCATCGAGGAGTTCAGCGAACTGGGCGCCGGGTTTCGCATCGCCATGCGCGATCTGGAAATCAGGGGCGCGGGCAACATCCTCGGCCCGGAGCAATCGGGCAACATCGCCGCGGTCGGCTACGAGCTGTACTGTCAACTGCTTGAGAAATCCGTAAAGCGAATGCGCGGAGAGCCCTTTCAGGAGCGCGTCGCCGTACACCTGGAGCTGGACGTCGAAGCCTACATTCCCAAAGCCTACATCGCCTCCGATCGCCAGCGCATGGAATGTTACCGGCGCGTGGCCGCTTGTCGGACGCCGCGCGACGTCGAACAGCTCGCCGCCGATCTCGCCGATGCCTTCGGTCCCTATCCTGAAACGGTGGACACGCTCATTACACTGACGGACATCCGCGTCCGCGCGGCGGGCTTCGGCGTGAAGTCGATCATCAAGCGGGCGCCGGATGTCATCTTTCACTTCGACGGGGATGTACGGGCCCTCGATCCACTCTTTGCCGGCGCCACCGGCGAGATCAGCCTGCCGGACGACCACACGCTCTACTGGCGGCTGCCCGATCACTACTTCTACGAAAAGACGCTCCTGGTCATTCTGCGGAATCTTTTTCGGCGGGGGCTGCCCGGCGGTGAGGCCGGTTCGGCTCCGAAGGCAACGCGGGACAGGTCGCCAGCCGCCGGCCGTCGCGGGGATCCCATTTCCGGACCGCCCCAACCCGGCCGAAACGCCGCCTGCGCCAACGGCGATGCCGCGATCAGCGCCCGCGGAGAAGGAGGCTCCGGCCTCCCTCGCACAGGGGAGTCCTCCTGACGCCGGGTTCCTTCACGTCGGCATCTGTCCTGTGACCTCGCCATCGAACCGGCGTCGCCGCAGGGCTTCAGGGACGCATCCTTATCGGCTCTCCCGCCGCGGACACGTGGGCTAGGATTAAGATAGGGTTGGCGGTATACTCTGATAAACAGCACACCCCGCCGGCCGACCCGGACCGGCAACCGGCCGGCGGACGACCGGCAGCTTGCGGCACACCCGGCCCGGACCCGCGCAAAGCGTGGCTCCCGAAGGCTCCCCCCGGCACGCGGCGACAACACGCGTTTCCTTAGCGTTCAAAGGGGCGATGTCACGAGCTTGGGGACACATGCCAAGGTGGAGCCCCATAGGGTCGATTGATTCGGGGGGAGAATCCAGGCGGCCTGGGGGGAATATCGGAGACTGCCGGGGGCGGTTCCATCGAGCACAGCGTGAATCGCGAGCCGGACATCCACCGCCGGGCTGAAGCGGGCGTCGCCCGACGCCGAGGATTCGCAAGTAAGGAGTGGGTTGCATGGGAGCGAAACGAAGACGCCGAGTCGCGGTCACCGTGGTGACGGTCCTGGCATGCGGCCTGGTTGTCGGAAACGCGCGCTCCGGCACCGGGGCGCCGCCCGATCCGGCCGGCCCCGTCGGACGAACGACGCCGACCCTGGTTCCGCCCGGCCGACATCAGGGCGCAGACGCGACGAGCGCCTGGCGCAGCCCCCCCGGCGGATCCGCGTTCCGCGGCCCCTCCTTCCTGCTTTACGACAACGGGCAGCCGCTCAACGACTTCGGTGATCCGGCCAGCCAGCTCAGCCTCGCGGTGGACGGCGCCGCCGGCGTCTGGCGGTTTGTTGCGGCCACGGCCGATGACTTCGTGCTGGTGGACACCGTTTCACCGAGCACGGCCTTTCAGATTACCCAGATTCGTGCCGGTTTCGCCTTCTTCCAGTCCGGCGCCGGAACGGCGCAGCCTTCCATCACCTGGACCGACGGCGTGTATGTCGCCGTGTACGGCAACTCGGCATTGGACCAACCGGACGGCGTTCCCGCCTTCGACCCGTTCAACCCGGCGGGCGGCGGCGGCTTCACCGGTCAGGTCGTCGCGTCGCAACTGGTGCCCGCCGCGAGCCTGACGGAGACCCTCGTGGATACGGGCTGTCGGACTTACTGGCAGGTGGACATGCCCGTCAACTTCGTCCTGGCCAAGAACACTCGCTACTGGTTGTCGATCACGCCGAAGTACGCCGCTCCGCCGCAGACCGCGTGGGTCCTGTCGGATTTGAACAGCGGCTTCGCGGCCCAACGGGGCTCCACCTTCGACCTCGCCTTCTGGACGCAGATCGAGGGCAACGTTCAGTTTCTGCAATGCACGGATCCGACGCCCCCTCCCGCGGGCACGATGCTCGACGTCGCGTTTCAGATTTACGGCGACGAGTTATCGTCGTCTTCGATTGCTTGTTGTGATCCCGCCACGGGTACCTGCCGCAACATCACGGCGCCGTCGAACTGCCTCGCCAACGAAACGCAGTACGTCGGCACCGTCTGCCAGTTCGTGCAGTGCAACGTCGTCACCGGGGCATGCTGTGACGATTCGACCGGCATCTGCACTGAATCGGTCAACATCGCCGCCTGCGCCGGAATGCGATTCGAGGAGAATGGAACCTGCGCGGCGTTAAATCCGCCCTGTGGCACGACGGCGCTGGGCGCCTGTTGTCAGCCCGGCGGCGGCTGCTTCGAATTGAACCCGACCGACTGCTCCATACTGGGCGGCTCATGGAGCGCAGGCAATTGCGCGACGTTCCAATGCCCGCCCAACAACGACGATTGCGCGATCGCGCCGCAGTTCATCACGGACGGCGTCCATCCGTTCAGCACAGTCGGCGCCACAACCGACGGCCCGGCCGGCGGCGTCTGTGGCGATGTGCAGAATGACGTCTGGTTCAAGTACTTCTCGACATGCGGCGGCACCCTCACGATCAGCCTCTGCCTGGAAACCGACTTCGATTCGATCCTCGAAGTCTACCAGCCCGACAACATCTGCCCCACGGATTTCACCGGCCTAGTGGCCTGCGACGATGACGGCTGTGGCCCGGCCGGCGGCCCGAGTACCCTGGCCATCCCCACGGTGCCGGGTGTCGGTTATCTCATCCGCGTCGGCGGCCTGAACGGCGCGACGGGGAGCGGGAAGCTACTCGTGGGTTGCGTACCGACCGGCATGGGGGCCTGCTGCTCCACGACAGGCTCTTGTACGTTGACGCTGCCGGGAAACTGCACCGACACTTTTTTCCAGGATCAGCCCTGTTCTCCCATCACCTGCCCCTCCGCCAACACCGACGATTGCGCCAATGCCCTCGCGATCAGCGCCGGGACCATCGCCTTTGATACGACCGGCGCGACGACCGACGGCCCCGCCGATTCTCCGGGCGGCATCTGCACCGACGTGAACCAGGACATCTGGTTCACGTATGTGGCGGAGTGCGACGGCCTGCTCGATGTCACCCTCTGCGGAGCGACGGCCTTTGATTCGGCGCTGGCCGTTTACGACGGCTGCACCTGCCCGCCCGCCGGGGGCCCCATCGCCTGTGACAACGACGGCTGCGGCCCGGCCGGGGCAAGCGAGATTCGCAACCTGCCGGTCGTGCAGGGCAACTGTTACCTCATCCGGGTCGGCGGCGCGCTGGCCGCGGTCGGAGCCGGATCGATGACGGTCACCTGCACGCCCGCCGCGGCGTGCTGCCTCGGCGATGTCAGTGGAGACAGTCTTGTTGATACGGGCGACCTCGTCCCGATGGTGGCCGCCTTGCTCAATCCACCGGCGCCGGCTGCGCCGGCGTTCTGCGCTGCCGATGCGAACCAGGACTCGGCGGTGGACGGTCTGGATGTTGCGCCGTTCGTTAATCTGCTGCTCACCGGAGCGGTGTGCGCGGCACCCGTGACCGGCGCGTGCTGTTTCGGCGATGGGACGTGTACCGAGCTGTCGCAGCAGGACTGCTTCAACGCGGTGGGTGTGTATCAGGGGAACGACACGCTGTGTACACCCAACCCTTGCCCCCAGCCGCCCCAGCCGCCGCCCAACGACGAGTGCGCCACCGCGATCATGCTCTCCTCCAACACGCAAATCGTCTTCAACAACCTGCTCGCGACGACGAACGCAGTCGACGACCCGCCCTTCGGATGTCACTTCGGCGGCGCGGCGCAAGGCGTCGGGACGCTCTGGTTCACCTTTATCGCCACCGATACCGACGCACTCGTCAGCACTTGCGCGACCGTGCCGCCCGTTACGGACACGCTCCTCGCGGTCTACGACGCAGCGGGGTGTCCCGTCACGGCACAGGATGAGATCGCCTGCAGCGAGGATGCCGGCGGCACCTGCCAGCGGAAGTCGGAGGTCTGCGCGACGGGGCTGATCCCCGGCAATGTCTATACGATTCAGGTGGCGTCGTTCGACGCGGCCTCGCAGGGCGACATCACGTTGGATCTGGCCTCTCCCTGCCCGCGTGGCGCCTGCTGCTTCTCCGACGGGACCTGCTCGGAGATGCGATCGGACGAGTGTCTCGCGGCCGGCGGGGCTTTTCAGGGCGACGGCACTTTGTGTACGCCGAACCCATGCCCGCCGCCGCTGGCCATTCAATGCTGCGTCGGCGACACGAACGAGGACGGCGTGGTGGACACGCTCGATACGGCAAGCTTCGTCGCCGCGCTGCTCAACCCGCCGGCCCTCGGCACGACCGCGTTCTGCCATGCGGACATCGACGGCGACAACGAGGTGGACGGCGGCGACGTCGCCGGTTTCGTCCCCCTGATGCTCAACCCTGCTCCGTGCCCCGTGCCCGGCAATGACGATTGCGCCAACGCGCTCTCGATCTCCTGTGATACGGTCATCGTCCTCGACAACACGCTCGCCACGACGGATCCCGGCGATCCGGCCTACAGTTGCCGGGCCGGCGGGCCCGCCCAGGGCGCCGGGACCCTCTGGTTCGAGTTCGTCGCGACCGACACGAGCGCCTTCATCAGCACGTGTGACTTCTTCCTGCCGCTGGTGGATACGATCGTGGCGGTGTACGACGTCTCGTGTCCGACGGCGGTGGATGAGATCGCGTGCAACGAGGATGCCGGCGGCGCGTGCGGGCGTTCTTCGCAAATGTGCGTTACGGGCCTCACCATCGGGAACACCTATACGATCCAGGTCTCGTCCTTCGACGCCGGCGCGCTGGGCTTCATCCCGCTGAAGGTTACGTGCCCGTGTCCGTAATACGGCAGCGCTGCATCGCCCGGCATGGAACCTCTGAGAAACGCTTGGCCGTGCTTCGCCCGGCCCATGGGCGGTGTCCGCGGGTGTTGGTTGGGCGGATTCATTGCATTCGGCGCTGCCGGAGCAAGCGCGATTGCTTGACGCCGGGGCTCGATCGGCCGATGATACGCCCGTTCGATCCGTCGCCGGCGTAGCTCAGTGGTAGAGCACAGCTTTCGTAAAGCTGGGGTCGTGGGTTCGAATCCCACCGCCGGCTGTTTCACGTCTTATTGTTGTCGACGGATGCGAGTGTCCGGGCGAACCGCCGGCGCAGATTCAACTGCGGCGATGTGTTACCCCTTGCCGCCGCCGGCTCCGTCCGGCGGTGCCACAACGCACCCGAAGGTGACTTCGATTCGGATCGCTTCCAACCGATTCTCTGGCGGCGTTTCCGGCGCCGCCGGCGGAAGCCCCAGGACGCCCACCGTCACCGGCGTCTCGCAGATCAGTCTGCCGACCTCGTCGGAGAAGGAAACGGGAACCGCCGTCCAGACACCGTAGTATTCTCCGTTGAAAACCGTCGACATGTCACCGGGTGCGATGATCTCATCCACGATCAGCGGCGGCAGCATCTCGTCATCTCGATCCCGCTTCACCGAGAGCATGATCGTCTCATGGTTGACGTTTTGGACACCTGTGATTTGAAGGCCGGCCGAGGCCAACTGACCGCGTTCATAAGTAACCGTCGTCCAGCCCGGTCCTCCGGAATCGCCCGTCGAACATCTGAACTGGAAGGCCTCCGTCCTGATTCGAGCGCCCCCGGCCGCCACCACGCGTACGTCCCGCTGTTCTCGCCTGAGCGCCCCGAGGCCTTCGATCGTGGCATCGAAGAAGAATCGCCTGTCCGCCGTCGGGAAGAACGTGCGACTGCCCATGTTCGGATCCGGTGTTACGATGTCACCGCCCACAACGCGGTTCTCCCGTGTCCCGTCCGGAACGATGTCGCCGGTCAACAACGCCCAGGCAAGGAAGATCTCCAGCCCGAGTGCCGCGCCCGCCGCATCCGTCGGATTCAACTCCCAGCTTGCCGCGACCGACTCGCCTTCGCAGATGAACATCGGGCGCACATCAAACATGCCCCCCCAGCGTGCGACTGTATTGGGACCTAATCCACCGCGACCCGCAAAACACCCCATTGGAATGCTCACAGCGACCAGCCCGAGCCACAGAAGGGCGCGAGATCGATTCCCTCGGATGATACTTCCATGGTGGGTCATTCCGTCCGTCTCCTGAATCGCGGATCAAGGCGTGGACCTGCGACTCGGCCGCGATCCACCGAGCCTGGTGCCTGTGCCTTCTTGTCGATATCTGATCGGCCCGATACCGAGCAGACGGGGAGATAGGCGTATCGTACCAGTTTCCGGAGCCCGTTTCCATGATCGTTTGCCATGGGGTCTTCGATTGGGTCCATGACAGTTCAGGCGGCTCTTTTGTAGCGCCGCCCCCCGTGGCGGACGTCGGGACGCACGTGTGCTCCGCCGCGCAACGTCCGCCACGGGGGGCGGACCCTACGAAGATGGACTGCACCG
>JBHHUY010000097.1:0-10775 GCA_046753965.1 Phycisphaerae bacterium | reverse complement strand
ACCTCGATCATCTAGCCAGGGAACTGGATCGATCGAGCAATCGGCTGGCGGCGGCCGTCATCATGGCATCGACCATCGTCGGAGGATCGATGCTCCTCAGCATGCCTGTGGATGTGCTGATCTTCGGCATGGTGCCGATCCGCTACCTCGGCTTCCTGGGCTACGCCGCCGCGCTGTTTCTCGCCGTCTGGCTCATCATCGCGATCCTGCGCAGCGGCAAGCTCTCGTAGGGCCGGGGCCGATCCGGGGGGATTCCATGACCGGCGCCGATCCGAACCACCAGACCCTCCTCGCAGCCGGGCCCGCCGACCCGCCGACCCGCGCGCCGGGCCGCGAAACCGCGACCTGGATCGGGCCGGCTTCCTATCGCGGCCCAAAGCCCGCCGACGCGGCCTGGTCTCGGCATCGGCTGCGCCGGCTCGACGCCGTCCTCGCCGTGTGCTGCTTCGCCCTGACCCTGCTGGTCCGATGGCCTTTCATCCAGAAAGGCGAGACCTTGCTTCACTCCGACGAGGCGATCGTCGGACTCATGGCGCAGGACATCGCCGCCGGCGCGCGCTATCCCCTCTACTTCTACGGACAACGATACATGGGCGCGCTCGAGGCCTACGCCGTCGCCGCCGTCTCGCCGCTGTTCGAGGACCCGATCCAGGCCCTGCGCTTCGCGCCGGCCTGCTTCTTCGCGTTGATGGTCGTCGTGCAGTTCTGCATGTTGACGCGCTGGTTCGGCCGACGGGGCGGCCTCATCGGAGTGGCCACGCTGCTCGCGGCCTCGCCGATGTTCATGCAGTGGTCCATCTCCGCGCGCGGGGGCTACGTCGAAATCCTGCTGTGGGGCGCCGGACTGCTTTGGGCCTACTCGGAATGGTTCGTGCCGCCGGTGGCCCGCGGCCGGCGCGACCTCCGCAGGTTCGCCTTCGGCGCACTGATCGGATCGGGCCTGTGGATCAATCCCTCGATCGTCCTGTTTCTCGTTCCCATCGCCGCACATTCCCTGCTCAACAGGCCGCTCGCCCGGCTTCGGTGCGCAACCGGGCTCGGGCCGCGCATCTCCCGCGTCGTCGAGCGAGCGGGACACAGCGCCCTGCCGCTGGCGCTCCTCGGCGCCGTGCTCATGTTCAACCTGCTCTGGACCACCTGGGTCGGCGGCGGCCGGGTGCACAGCGAACTGCTGCTCGGCCTCGTGCCCAAGCCGGCGGCCGTGGTCGTCCTCGGGCTGATCGGCGCGACCGCGCTGCTCCTCCTTGCGAAACGCACAACACTCATCAGTGAGGCCCGCGCGCTCGCCGGACGAAACGGCATGCTGATCTTCGGCGTTCTCGTCGGAGCCGCCCCGGCCGTTCTGTACGTCTTCCAGACCGTCGTCGGTTCGCGCACGATGGATCCGTCGCTCCCGCTCGGGTTGCGGCCGATCTGGAAAACCGGCGAGACGTTGGTCTATCTGATCCACGGGCTGCCCCTGCTCTTCTCGGCGGACCCGAGGCCGTTCCTGCAACTCGTGGGCGTCGGTCGAGACACCGTCACGCTTCCGCTGGACCTGCTGACCTCCGGCCTCCTCGTCGGCGCTAACCGGCTCATCATCGGGGCGCTGACCGGCGCGGGTGTCGTCCTGCTCATCGCCGAGCGCCGGGGGCTGTCGCGGCTGCTTCGCCTGCGGCCCACGAACCACAGTCCGGCCGTGCTGCTGTTGCTGGGCGCCGGCGGGACGTTGGCCTTGTATGTGCTCGGCGGATGCACGCTCGACTTCACGACGATCCGTTATCTCGTTCCGCTCTGGGTCTTTCTGCCCGGCCTCCTGGCGGCCGTTTTCGTCAGCCGGCGATTCAAGATCGCCGCGACGCTCGCGCCGTGCTGCCTCCTTGTTGCGTGGGCCAGCGGGCAGGCTGCCATGTCGCGCCAGCTCGGCGCGCCGCACCCGCTGCGACAGGTCGCCGACCTGCTGGTGGCGCGCGGCATCGATCCGGCCGTCGCCGAACCGCTCGACGCGCACCTGCTTTCGTACCTGACGCGGCAGCGCTGCCGGACCATCGAGTTCGAGTCGTTCTGGCCGCGACTGAAACACTACTTCCCGCTGCTCAAGCAAGACGCGCCGATCGACTACATCGTCCAGACCGCCGACATCGATCGGACGTGGGACTGGATTCAGGGCGGTTGGCCCGGACAGACGCCGCCGGAGACCAAGCGGTTTCTCTGGCCCAAGCTGCGGCGCGTGTTGCTCATGCATCCCGAGCAGGTCGAGCTTCGCGAGCCGCTGGCCGACGGGTATGAACGCATCCGACTGCGCCGGCCGCTGCCCGATCGCAACATCCGTTGATCGAGCCGGACGCCCTCGACATCCTGCAGGATACCTTCACCTATCTGCTGAACCGATCCGGCAACCTCGAACTGACCGCGAAGATGACGACGTTTCTCTGCCCCGTCGTCCGAAGGCGGCGAGGCGGACCTGACGGCTCCGCCGCAGGAGACGACGGCGTCGAGGGCGGCGATCACCCGGCCTTCAAGGCCCCGCCCTACTACGACCCCCGGGCCCTGACGCAGGACCGCATCATCATCGCCGCCTTCAGCACGGCCGAGAACCTGCCGACCGGCAAGACGAGAGTCGCCCGCATCCACGTGCGGATTTCCGGGGAACCGCGGCCGGACTTCGGCGTCCAACTCATCGTGGCCGCCGATCAGGCGGGTGACAGAATCCGGACATCGACCACCGTTTCAGTGAGGGAACCGAAATGACACGAAAGACATGGATCCGAATCGGAGCGATCACGGCGTGCGTGGCGATCGCGGTCGCCGCCCTGGAGGTGGGATGCGCCTCACTCTCGAGTTCACGCAAAGCTGGCCGTTCGCGCGGGTGCCCGGAGCGCTCTCCGCAAAGCCAGATCATTATTGACGGCCGCCCCATCGTGGAGTACGAGGCGCTTGCCGCCGGCCACGCCTCGATAACCTCGATGGCATTCTGCGGAAAGATGTCCGCAATAACAACTCGAATGCCCGGCCGCGTGGCCGCCGTACCCGGCGCGATGCCCTCGCCTGACGAGGAGCTTTGGATCATTCAGAAGCCCGACGCGGCCGCGCCGGTTGACCCCGACGCCCCCGGCTGCGGCGCGCTGCTCGCCGTGGTGCCCGGCGAACAGAAGAAGGTCCCCGTCCCGCTGAACCACACCGATGTTCAGGCGCACATCAGCGCCTACATCGCGCAGGTCGATGTCACCCAGCAGTACGCCAACCCCTTCGAGGAGAAGATCGAGGCGGTCTATGTCTTTCCGCTGCCGCAGAACGCCGCCATCAACGCTTTTCTCATGACCATCGGCGAGCGGCACATCCGCGGCATCATCCGCGAGAAAGAAGAGGCCCAGCGCATCTACAACGAGGCCCGACAACAGGGCCACGTCGCCTCGCTGCTCACCCAGCAGCGGGCCAATATCTTCACGCAGAAGGTCGCCAACATCGAGCCCGGAAAACAGATCGACATCAACATCAAGTACTTCCACACCCTCGCCTATGACAACGGCTGGTATGAATACGTCTTTCCGATGGTCGTCGGGCCGCGGTTCAACCCGCCGGGCAGCACCGACGGCATCGGCGCCGTCGCCCGCGGCCGCGGCGGCGCGTCCGGACAGACGACCGAAGTGCAATACCTTCGGCCCGACGAGCGCAGCGGTCACGACATCTCGCTGGCCGTCGAAATCGACGCGGGCGTCGCCGTCGAGGAGGTCCGCTGCACCAGCCATGTTGTGGAGGTCGGGAAGGACAACGGGCAGCACGCCTCGATCCGGCTCAGCCGGCTCGACACGATTCCCAACAAGGACTTCGTCCTGCGGTACAAGGTCGCGGGGCGGCAGATCAAGACCGCCCTGTTGACGCACCGGACCGACGACGGCGAGGGCTATTTCACCCTGATGATCTATCCGCCGGAAGACCTGCGCGGCATCGGGCGCCGGGCGATGGAGATGATCTTCGTGCTCGATTGCAGCGGCAGCATGAGCGGCCGGCCCATCGAACAGGCCAAGCGGGCCATCGAACGGTCGCTCAAGCGGCTGCGACCGGACGACACGTTTCAGATCATCCGCTTCTCGAACAACGCCTCCCAACTCGGCCCGGCGCCCGTCGAGGCGACCGCCGCCAACATCCGCCGGGGTCTGCGATACCTCAGCGGCCTGCACGGCGGCGGCGGCGGAACGATGATGATCGAGGGGATCAAGGCGGCGCTCGACTTCCCGCATGACCCCCGGCGGCTGCGATTCGTCTGCTTCATGACGGACGGCTACATCGGCAACGAGACGGAGATCCTCGGCGAGGTGCACAACCGGCTGGGCGACTCGCGAATCTTCAGCTTCGGCGTCGGCTCCTCGCCCAATCGCTACCTGCTCAACCGGATGGCCAAGATCGGCCGCGGCGCCGTTGCTTATCTCTCGCTCAAGGACAGTGCCGCCGAAATCATGGACCGGTTCTTTGAACAGATCAGCCACCCGGCCATGACCGACATCGCCGTCGACTTTGGTGCGATGGCGGTCTCCGACGTCTTCCCCTCGCGGATCGGGGACTTGTTCGTCGGCCGGCCGGTCATTCTCTCGGGTCGATTCAGCGGCACGGCCGAGGGCACCCTCCGCATCACGGGCCGCGTCGGCGACGCGACGCGAGACCTCCTGCTCGCGCTGGACTCGTCGAGCACGGCGTCACACCCCGGGTTGGCCGCGGTGTGGGCGCGGACGAAGATCGCGGACCTGGCCGACCGCAGCGCCTACGAGCCGATCAACGACCTGCCGGACCAAATCAGACAGGTCGCCCTGGCCTACGGCCTGATGTCGCAGTTCACCGCCTTCGTGGCGGTCGATTCATTGAGCGTCACCGCGGGCGACCACGGCACGACGGTCGCCGTGCCGGTGCCGGTGCCCGACGGCGTGCGGTATGAAACGACGGTGGCGAAGTGAACGCCATCCAACGAGCGCAACGACATTGACAAAGAGAAGCGGGAAGAGACTCTCGTTCCAGATTGGCGGCTTCACACCATCGGCCAGTGTGGAAAGGTGTGGCGAAACGCGCGCGGGCCAACGCAAGACATTGGAAGAGACGAACACCGATGCCTGCACCGATCGCGGGAGGATCAACGGCAACCCTTGGCACCGGCGACCATCGCCCCTATCATGGTTCCATGGAACCTTCAACCCGAACGCCGAGGCGCCGGTGTCTGCCGGGCGTTCGACCCAGGAGAGGGCGCGGAAACTGATGAACCGAGATGAGACCGTCACGATCGTATCCGGCCTGCCCCGCAGCGGCACGAGCATGATGATGATGATGCTCGATGCGGGCGGCATCCCACCGCTGTCGGACGGCATCCGCACCGCCGACGACGACAACCCGAAGGGCTACTACGAGTTCGAGCGGGTCAAGAAGATCAAGGAAGACACCGCCTGGCTGCCGGACGCCAAAGGCAAGGCGGTCAAGATGATCTCCCAGTTGCTGCTTCACCTGCCGGCGGGCTACACCTACAAAGTCCTGTTCATGCGGCGCAAGATCGAGGAGATCCTCGCCTCGCAGCGACAGATGCTGATCCGCCGCGGCACCCACAAGGAAGACGGCGTCAGCGACGAAGACATGGGCAAGATGCTCCTCATGCACGTCGACCAGGTGCTGAAGACGATGGCGGGTCGGGATGATGTCGATCTGCTCGAGGTGGACTACAACGCCGTTCTGGCGGACGCGAGCGACATCATCCCGCGGATCAACACGTTTCTCGGCGGCAACTTGAACACCGAGGCCATGACCGGCGTCGTCGACAGGTCGCTTTACCGGCAACGCAAGTAACGAACCGCTTCACCACACAACGCCGAGGATCAGGCAGTTGAGACCGCTGCCGATGCCGCAGAACGCGACGCGGCGGTCTTTTTCGAGCACGCCGCGCTCTTCCGCGATTGCGGCGGTGATCGGCAGGCTCACGGTGCCGATGTTGCCGAGGAACTCGTAGGTCTGGAAATCCTTTTCGATCGGCACGCCGAGTTCGCGCAGCACCGTCTCGCGGTGGGGCGCGCCGACCTGGTGGCAGATCGTGCGATCGACCTGCTCGGCCGTCCAGCCCACCTCCTCGAGGAAGACGGCCCACGTTTCCTTGCCCAACGCGACGCCGTGTTCCAGAACCGCCGAGGCGTCGGTGATCATCCGCATCGGCTTCGCATCCGGTCCGCTCGTCGCGGGATACCAACGGCAGATGTCGTGATACTTTGTCCGGCTGCGCATCACGCCGCCGAGCAGCCGATGCGCGTCGGGCGCCAGGGTGCGTTCACAAACGACGACTGCGATCGCGCCGCTGCCGCCGGTCAGTGTGGCCAGCGACAGGCGCAGCGTCTCCATGTCGCCGGCCTTCAGCATGTTCCGGATGCTCAGCTCGACGATGTCGCGCGCCGATTCGCACGAGACCACGAGCCCCGCGCGGACCTGGCCGAGTTCGATCGCGTTGGCAATCTGCACGATGCCGTTGATCACGGCCAAGCAGGCGTTCGAGACGTCGTAGAGCTGTGCGTTGCTCGACAGGCCGAGGGCCTCCGCGATCGCGCAGGCGTGGGCGGGCTCGAGATAGTCCCGGCAGACGCCCGCGTAGATCAGCATGCCGATGTCCTCGGCCGCGACGCGCGACGCGGCCAGTGCCCGGTGTCCCGCGCGCGTCGCGCCATCGACCATGGTCGTGCCGAGATCCCAGTACCGGCGCTCGCGGATGCCTGTGAGCGCTTCGAGCTGGCCCGGTTGGAGGTGGAGCTGTTGATAGAGCGGCGCGAGACGCTGCTCGAGGGCGGCCGATGTGACCACATTGGGCGGCAGGGCGTAACCGATTGCTTCGATGTGGACGTTGGCGTAACGCATGGGCGAGACATGGTAGCGGACCGGGCGCCGCCCGGACAGGTCCCGGTTTGCGCTTCTTCACCATGCAGGAGTTCGGCTGACCGCGTGCGCCCTCTTGAGAATGCAAGTGTCCGGCTTGCCGCTCGCGCCGTCGTGCGAACGCGAGCGCCCGGCTTACCGTTTGCGCCCCCTTGAGAATGCAAGCGGCCGGCTTGCCGTTTGGCGGCCTACGCCGACAGATCGAGATGCGGGCGGCCCTGTTCGTCAACCGTGACGCCGGATTCGTCGTGCGGCGACTCGCCGCCGGCTTCCTCCTCCGGCGGGGCGTCGTGGCGGCCCTGGCTGCCGAGGCCGCCGGAGTCCGTGTGCACCTGTGTGTCGGCGTCGGTGGCCTCGACTTCGAGAATGTCTTCGCCGCTCGTCGTTCGACCGCCTTCGCGCGCTGCGCGGGCCCTGGCGTTTTCGGCCGCATCTCGCTCGGTCGCCTGAGCCTGCTGGGCCACGCCGGATTGAAGCACCGATCCGATGACGTTGGGGGGGATGGCGGACATGTCTCATCCTCGCCGGAGCTGCGGCGGCCGCCAAACGGCAAGCCGCGCCTTCACGTTCATCCGCACCCGAAGGCTTGCAAGGCGAGCACCTGCATCAAGTCAAACCAAGCACCCGCATCAAGCCAAGCCGGGCACTTGCATCCACACCAAGTCTGGCGTTTGCCTCCACACGCGCCCGCGACTCGCGCCTCTCCTCAAGCGGCCGACCTCTAACCCATAACTGACAACTGAATACTGACAACTGATAACTGATCACTTCTTCCCCTACACCCGAAACTCCTTGTCGCGCTGCCGCAGGTGGAACCGCAGCCTTTCTACGATCGCCGAGTGCATCTGGCTCACGCGACTTTCCGAAAGATCGAGCGTCATCCCGATCTCTTTCATCGTCATCTGTTCATAATAGTACAATATGAGGATCAACCGCTCGGTGGGCGTCAGCCCCTTCTGGATGAGGGCCTTCAGGTCCGATTTCTGCAGCTCACGCACCGGGTTCTGGGCACGATTGTCCCGGAGGATGTCGATCTCCGTGATGTCACGCGAGGAATCACCGGTGTACGCCTTGCGCGAAAGCGAGGTCATCGACACCGCCGTCCCGTCGCGCACGATCCGCTTGAACTCCGACGTCGAGACACCGATGCGAGAAGCGATCTCCTGGTCGCTGGGCATCCGGCCCAACTCGCTCTGCAGCTCCTTCGTGGCGGTCTGGATCTTCTGGGATCGATTCCGAACCAGTCGGGGCACCCAGTCCATCGAGCGAAGCTCGTCCAGGATGGCGCCGCGCACCCGCGGTGAGCAATAGGTCTCGAACTTCACGCCGCGGTCCAGGTCGAAGGCCTCGATCGCGTCGATCAGGCCGAACATCCCGGCAGAAATGAGATCGTCCAGTTCCACTTCCGTCGGCAGCTTGGCGTGGATGCGTTCGGCGTTGAAACGAACGATATGCAGGTACTGCTCGATCAACGTGTTGCGGAGTTCATCCGTCGGCGCCTTCTTGTACTTCCGCCAGACCTTTTTGACGTCGATGTCGGTTGCGAGCATCCGGGCAACTCCTGTCGGTGATCGGCGAGAATCAGTTCATGGCCGCGATGCCCGGAGCGAACGGGCGCGCGGGCAGCGCATCAGGTTTCCGTGGTCGCGGGGCCTCCGGGCCTGTCTTCGGCAACCCGCTCGGGCCGGACCGCTTCGCCCGCGTCGGCCTCCGCCGGAACGCGGATGTGGTCCTTGACGACGAAGGCTCCGACCCAGCCCGCCAGCAGCCCCAACACCAGCCCGCCGAACAACCCGCCGATGGCGCGAAGGATGATGGTCTCGGGCGGATTGCCCGCGTAGAGTCCGCAGACAATCATCGCACCGAACACGAGCAACCCGCAGGACGCACCGTACAATCGGGCCAAGATTCCCTCACCTCGTCGAGCTGTTTTCGGGCCTCAGTCTTCAATTGGGATCGGCGGCCGGGCGCGTGCGATTCAGCAGAAAAACCCCAGGACGCGGCGGAAAAAACCCGGCGCGCAATCGGCGCCGTCGGCCTGGCGAACCACCCGCGCTGCCAGTGCTGATATGCCGGTCGCGGCGGGACATCGCGGATACTTGAGCACGAACGGCACACGATCATGCACGGCGCGCGACACGTGTTCGTCCTTCGGGAGCAACGCCGCACAATCGACGGGAATCCGGAGGAACCGCGCGGCCGTCGATGCCAGGCGCTCCGCGACGTTCCGCCCCTCGACCGCCGTTCGCGTCTGATTCACAACCAGGCCCATCGGCGGCGTTCGTCCACCGCGGCTCAGCACCTTGACCAGGGCATATGCGTCGGTCAGCGCAGTGGGTTCGGGCGTCGTGACGACCAGCAACTCCTCTGCCGCGCGGGCGAACGCCAGGACGTTCTGGGAAATGCCCGCGCCGCAGTCCAGCACGATAATGTCGCACTGACGCTCCAGCCGCCCGAGCGCTTCGATGAGGGCGTGCCGGTCGGAAGGGCTCAACTCGGCGATCGAGGCGAGCCCCGACGCGCCGACGATCAATCGAAGACGCGCGTCAACCTGAACCGCGATTTCGTCGAGCGTCCGCTGCCCGCGCACCACGTGCGACAGGTCGTACGCCGATCGGACGTTCATCACCACGTCGATGTTGGCGGTGCCGAGGTCGGCGTCGACCAGGACGACCCGGCGGCCGCGCTGTGAAAGGCGCATCGCCAGGTTTACGGCGATGTTCGTCTTTCCCACGCCGCCCTTTCCGCTGGCCACCGCCACGACGCGCGCCGCCGGAACCGCCCGCGCCCGCGCGCCGGCCTCGCTCGCCGCCACGAGCATCCGCAGTTCGGCGGCCTGATCCGTGAAACGCGGTCTCACGCTGCGCCTCCCTTCACGCACGCCGCTTCCGCACCGGCCGTCTCGAGGACGGCCGTGCCGCGCTCGTCCCGGCCGAGAACCAGCCGGGCCACGCGGCCGGCGCTGGCGATCGCGATGTCATCCGGCACCGATTGCCCATCCGTCAAATAGGAGAGACGCATGTCCACGCGCTTCAGCACGTTGAGGACAACCCCGAACCCGACCGCCTCGTCCAGCTTCGTGAAAATCAGACGGCGTGCGCCGAGCTTCCCGAACTTCGAAACGGCCTCGCGGAGGGTCTGTTCGCCGGCGGTGGTCGAGAGGACAAGGTGGACTTCGTCGGGCTGCGCCGCGGCAAGCAGCTCGCCGAGTTCGCCGATGCGAAGTTCGTCCCGCTGGCTTCGGCCGGCGGTGTCGATCAGAACGAGGTCCAGGTCCGACATCCGCTCGATGGCCTCGCGCATCTCGTCCGGCGTCATCACGGGCGTCAGCGGCACCTTGAGAATCTGCGCGTAGGTTCTCAGTTGCTCGACCGCGGCGATTCGATAGGAATCAATCGTCACGAGGCCGACCTTCTTGTTCTCACGAAGCTTCATGTTCGCGGCGAGCTTGGCGATCGTCGTCGTCTTCCCCACGCCGGTCGGACCGACCATGGCCACCACCGTCGGCCGATCGGTTTCCTTCAGCTTCAGCGGCGCCGCGGGCGGCAGCATCTCGCACAAGGCCTTGTGCAACTCCTCTTCGACGGCTTCGCTCACGACGGAATCGGCCGCCGGCTTCTTGTCGGAGATGTGGAGCTTCTCCGAAACACGACGCAGCAGCTCGATCGCCAGATCATCCGCCACGTTCCGAGAAACCAGGCGGGTGTAGTGTTCGATCAGCTCGGCGGGCACCTCGGGATGCTCGCTGCGTTCAGTGTGCTTCAGCAGATCGTGCACCATCGTGCGGATCGCGCCCAGCTCGCGCCGGAGCTCCGGATCGTTTCGAACCACGGCTGCCGACGCGGACGTCCCCGCGCCAACAGGCGCGCCGCGGTCCTGCACCGATTCGGAAGCCGCCTCGCGCC
>JBHHUY010000096.1:0-10788 GCA_046753965.1 Phycisphaerae bacterium | reverse complement strand
CCTGTGCGTCCCGACGTCCGCCACGGGGGGCGGACGCTACGAAGAAGGACTGCGCGGTCATCCGCCTGAACTGTCACGGACCCGCGGGCCGCCCACGGCGGACGATTTGTCTTGACCCACGCGGCTTTCCGACATATGACATGGGCGAGCGCAGCCCCGTTGGCCCGCCGCCCCGGCCGTCACGGCGCCGGGTGACGCAAGGACGGCTGTGTTCGAGTCGGTGTTCTTGCCTCGCGGCCGCAGGCGACTTGAGATAGGCCAGAAGGAGCGAACCATCCAAGGACTGTGGGTCGAGGGTTCTCGTCTTGGTCCGGCCAACGTCGGATTACGCACATCCGCACTCTTTTCAGCGAGCCCCGGTCGCCATGGGAATCCCGAGCGCCTCGAAGGGTTATGAACACACCAGCGGTTAGCATCATCATCCCGACGTACAATCGCCTGTCCTTGCTGCGCGAAGCGCTGGATTCCATCCACCGGCAGACCTATCGGGACTTCGAAGTCATCGTCATCGACGACGGCTCGACCGAGGAGATCGCCTCCGGCGTGGCCGATCATCCGGTCCGGCCCAGGGTGGTCCGCCAGCAACGGCAGGGCCCGGCCGGCGCAAGAAACCTCGGCATCGAGGAGGCGTCGGCCGATCTCGTCGCGTTCCTGGACAGCGACGACCTGTGGCAGCCTATCAAGCTCGAGCGATTCATCGCGGCGACGCAGGCGCAGCCCGACATCAATGTGTTCTACGGTCCGATGTCCCCCATCGACGAAGCGGGCAACCTCGTCCCCGGTAGAACCAAGCCGTGCCACGACGGATGGATCACCGAGAAGCTGTTTTGCAGCAGCTTCGTCCACATTCCGACGGTGGTTTGCCGCAAGGCGCTGCTATTCCAAGCGAACTGTTTCGACCGAACGTTGCCGGTGTGCGAGGACTACGACCTCTGGCTCAGGGTCAGTGTCCGCGAGCCGTTCGCGCTCATCGAGGAACCCTGCGCGCTGCGCCGACTGCACCGGGACCGGCTGAGCAAGGCCTGCATGAGCCGCAACCTGGCGGTCAAGGCCAAGGTGCTGCAGCGATTCTTCGAATCGAACACGGCCAACGGCCACCTCGACCCCACCGTGGCGAAAGCCCGGTTGGCCCGAGTGCTTTTCGCGGCGGCGCGGGCGGCGTTTCGCGACGGCCGCTACCGTCAGGCCGTGGAACTCTGCCGCGAGAGTCGTCGCCACGGGCGCTCCATGCTCCGCACCGCCCCTCTGATGGCCGGGGCCCATACCCTGGCTTATCTACCCCAGCCGCCTGAAGCGGGTCAGGCCCCTACATAAGGCAACAACCCGCCCAACCGCACCCAATAGTCGGCGCGGCGGCGATGATACGCCGGGCCGGAGCATGGCAAGCTTGTGTTCCGCCAAACGGCGAAGCCGGTCGGCGGGTTCACCTCGGCTATCGACCCCTTCGCTCGGGCTCGATCCCTAGTCGATCAAGAGGAACTCTTTCATGTGTTTGTCATAGAGTGCCTGGGCCTGCGGATCGTACATCGGCAGGCGGAGTTCGTTGATCACCTTGGTTCCCATGGCGACCCACTCCTGCCAGCACCCGGCGCAAACCGTCGAGAAGACCACCGCTCCCAGATCGCCCTTGAACGGCTGCTTTTCCATCCTGGGTCCTGCTCCGCCGCAGCGCCGACATGTGAAGCCGCCTTCGACGGCCTGCGTCGCGCCGGTCGCGGCCGGTGTCTCGCCAGCCGCCGGCACCGGCGCCCCGAGTTCCTCGAGCAATGCGGCCATGGCCTTCATGGGTTCCAGGTCGCCACGGCGCCGGGCCACGCGGTGGCCGTTGGTCAGTGTCTGCACGGCCAGGTCGACGTGCCCGGTTTGCTGCTGAGAACGGCCGAGCAACTCATAGGCCTTCGAGTGCTGGCTGTTGATTGCCAGGACGCGTTGAAAACAGGGACCGGCTTCGTCCGCGCGGCCGGCCTCCAACAGGGCCGTGCCCAGACTGAACTGAGCCAGCTCGTCGTTCGGATCCCGCTCCGTGGCCCGGCGGAGTTGTTCGATTCTCGCCTCGTCTGTCATGTAAGGTCCTCATGGGTTTGGCATTGTTCTTCGGGTCTCGGGCTCCGCAGCGCGCCCGCCCTCCCCTCTCGGAGTGATTGTATCCCGTCGGCGCGGCGCCGCCCACCGACGCGCCGGATTACGAAGCAGGTTCATGCCCACACGCCGGCGCAGCAGAAGCAGGGCGCGAAGGATTCCCGGTGTCTCCGGGCAGCCGGCCGGCCTCGCGGCCTCACCAGTGAGGAAGTGCGCGCTTCACGCGTTTGCTCGCGAGGTCTCCGCCTCGAGGGCAAGCCGCTCCTCCTTGGGCCGGGTCTTCCAGCGACGATGAATCCACAGATACTGCTCCGGCGCCACGCGGATGAAGTCCTCCATCGCGCGCGAATAGGCCTGCGTGATCCACATCAGCGGGTCCTCGCGGTCTCGCCATTCTTCGGGGCGGATGATGCGATTGACGCAGACCTCGTACTCGAATCTCCGGCTGCGCCGTCGCGCGCAGCCGACGATGATCGGCACATCGTGAGCCATCGCGAGCAGGCCGATTGATTTGTAGGTGGAGGCCTTGCGCCCGAAGAAATCGACGAACAGCCCCTTTCTGCCGGCGTTCTGATCCGCGATGAAGCACAAGGCGCCGCCCGATTCCAGCACTTCCGCGGCCGAACGGCTGGCCCCCTTCTTGTAGAGCAATCGCAGGCCGCTTCGTTCGCGCCGTTCGAGCAGGTAGCGGTTGAGATACGGGTTGTCGAGCGGCCGCATCACGGCCACGACGTCGAAGCCGAGCGTCGCCAATGCATAACCGAGCAACTCCCAGTTGCCGTAGTGCGCCGTGAGCATGATGCAGCCCTTGCGGGCCAACAATGCGCGGATGGCTTCGTCCAATCGATGTAAGGTGATGTGTCGCGCCCAGGTCCACGGCGTGATCAGTCGCGGGGTCAGGAGCACCTCCACCGCGAGCATCGCCAACTGCTGCATCGAGGCCCGCGCCATGCTTGAGACCGCCGCATCATCCAGGTCCGGAAAGGCGAGACGAATGTGCCGCTCGGCCCGGCGGCGATGCTCCCGAAAACGGGAGAGCAGGCGGTTACCGGCATCCGAGAGCCGGACGGCCCAACGCATGAAACGCAGCCGGGCGATCCGGGGCGGCACACGGGAATCGGGCAGGGCCTCGGGCAAGTCGCACCAAACCGCGCCGAGCCACCGCATGGCCCGCAGGCTGGTCTCAAGGGGAAACATGCTGAGGAACAGCACGACGAGCCGGACGGCCGCATACTGCAATTGGTCGCTCCAGGCGCCGCGTGTCTTCATCGGGTCAGATTCTATTCGCGGTTCACCAACAGGGAAGCCGTGCGCTCGGCATGAGCAAGCGACGCGGGAGCCGCCTAATACCAACTGCCGTCGGGGCCTTCGGGCCTGCGGCGCAGCGGAAAGGGAGGCTCAGGTGGCGGTACCCAAACCTCCCCGGTCCACGGAAGCGGCGTGGCTGCGGATGGACGTCGCGGCCGTCCGAGCGGCCGCGAACGCTTCGACGAGAACATTACAATTCGCGCAATCCTTTGTCAAACATGTAGTTACCTGCAACCCACCTTACCCGATCGCCATAGGCGTCGCGTCTTGCCCCTCTTGACACTCGGGGGCCCCTGCCATGCGGAACTGCTTCGGGTCGCTCCGTCGGCACGGGCTGAACGGTCCGCTACGATACGCAAGCTGCGCGGCCTCTGGAGGAAGAACCGCAAACTTCAGTCCGAGCGGCTTTCCGGGCCTTGGTCGGCGTTCCTCTGCATCAAACGGCCGCGCGAGCGAAAGCTCGCGGCTCGCCAATCTCATCGAGCATATTGAGTACAAACCGCTCAGTTTGAGTACGATACGGGCATGTCATTCGACCTCCGCCGTCCCAGTAAGAAGTCGGTGTTCGTGGTGCTGATGTTGCTGTCGGCCGTTTCGGTGTTTCTGCCGCCGCAGGTCACCGACGCCGCGAAACACACCCCGCAACTTCTCGTTCCATTCCAGGACCTTGTCTACTACGCTACGCATTGGGCGTCACGGTCGGTCTCGCGGATCGGAGAAGGGGATACGTTCGCGCGGCAGGACCACGACGCGCTCATGCGACAGATTGTCTCGCAGGCGGGCCTCATCGAACAACTCCGCGACGAAAACCGGCGGCTCGGCGCGTTGCGACACCGTGCGATCCCCCTCGCCCTGCAGGCCCAGGTTGTCGCCCGAGACATCGCGGAATGGCGGCGATCCCTGCTGATCGAACGCGGGTCGGAACTCGGGGTCCGGCGCAAGGATTGGCTCGCATCGCATCTCTTTCTCGATCAGGGACGCTTCAGCCATGTTCGCCAAGGACAGGCCGTCATCGCGCGCGAAGTGCTTCTGGGGCGGGTGGAGCAGGTCAGTCCCTACATGTCGCGGGTGCAGTTGTTCACGGATGTGAATTGCCCGCCCATCGAGGTGCGCGTCGGCGCTCCGCGCGACGGCGGGTTCGAGTTCGTGGACTATCCTTGCAGCCTCCGGGGCCGCGGTCGGGGCGAGATGGCGATTCTCGACGTGGACTACCACCATGTGCGGGCCGAGCCGGACGAGAACGCCGGCAGCGGACCGCGCCGCATTCGAATCGGTGACTATGTCTGCAGCGCGCCGGGGCAACTCGGCCTGCCCGAGCCGATGGTCATCGGCCGGGTCGTCGCCTTCGAACAAGACCCGACCAAACGCCTCGTGTTCGATGTGATCGTCAAGCCCGATGTGCCGCTCGACCAAATCCGGTATGTTCATGTGATTCCGCTGCTGCCGGCGGACGGGGGGATGGAATGAGTCTCGGAACGGCCCGCGGTTCCGTCCGCCGTCGCCCAAGACCGGTTACGTCCCTCGGCTCTCTCAGGGGGTGAAGCATGCATGGAAAGATCGATCTGAATCCAAGCGGCCCGGGGGTGCCCCCGCGCAGCGCCCGGCGTCCGCGCAGGTCCGCGCGCATCGACGTGCTCTATGAGGACGCGGACCTGGTCGCCGCAAACGTTCCGCCGGGCCTCGCCGAGGAGCCGGGATGGATGCAGCCGGCAAGCGGAGGCGAACCGCACTCCGGCGCCGGAGACGCCTCGCCGCCGACACCCGTCAGCCTGTGGCCGACCGATGCCGAAATCAGCGGGCTGATGGTCTGGACGCGCAACGACGCCGCGCGGCAGCGGCTTGGCGAACAATTCGCCGACCGGCGATTGAGCTGCGTCTACCTGGCCGTGGTTCGAGCGACGGTCTTGGACGACTCGGGCGTCATCGACCAACCCATCCTGGACCCGGGCGAAACGTCTCTCCGAGTCCGGCTCGATGCGCGGCGGGGCCGGCCCGCGATGACGGAGTGGCGGCTGCGAGATCGGTTCGTGAGCTTCGCGTTGCTCGAATGCACGCCGCGAACACGGGTGCGGCATCAAGTCCGCGCCCACCTGGAGGCGGCCGGCCTGCCGCTGGCCGTGGATCCGCGCTACGGCGGCGCCGAGTCTCTGATGCTCTCTTCGTTCAAGGCCGGTTATCGCAGAAGCCGGCGCCGCCCCGAACGCCCTTTGATTCGGCGTCCGACGCTCCACGCCTGGCGCATCTCGTTCGAGCAGCCGATGAGCGGCCGCCCGCTGCAATTCGAGGTTGCGCCGCCGAAAGACCTGCGGGCGACGCTCCATCAGCTCGATCGCTTCGGCCGCATCCCCAAGGCGGGCGCGCCCTAGAACCTGTCTCCAAGCTGTGGCACCGGCGTCTCGCCGGAGGCGCCGCAGGCGGGACGGCGGTTCCACAGCTTGGCTGCGGCCGACGGCCGCGCGTGCCACAAGAGAGTTGAGGACAGGCTCTCAGACCGTCTCCAACGCCTGCATCGCCGCGCCCAGCGTCTCGCCGATCGACGCATGAATCACCAGGTCCGCCGATTCGTCCATCGGCGTCGGGTCGCGGTTGATGATAATCAGCTTCGCTCCGTGTTGTCGGGCGGCCTCCGGCAGTTGTGCCGCGGGGTAGACCACCAGGCTCGAACCCAGCGCGAGGAACACGTCGCATGACCGGCAGAGTTGCATCGACTCCTGCCACACGTCGGCGGGGAGTTCCTGACCGAACGAGACAGTCATGGACTTGACGAGGCCGCCGCACGCATCACAGGTGATCTCCTCCTCGCCCGCGTCGAGGCGGGCCTGAATCTGCTCACAGGTCCAGCGCTTGTCACACGCGAGACAGTGGACGCGCATCGCCGTGCCGTGAATCTCCAGAACGCGCCGGCTGCCGGCCCGCTGGTGCAGTTCGTCGATGTTCTGGGTGATGACGGCGCGGAGGCGGCCTTGCGCCTCCAGCTTCGCCAACGCAAGGTGGCCGGCATTCGGCCGCGCGGCGAGGAAACCGGGAATGCTCTCCTTGCGAATCTGCCAATACCGGCATCGTTCGGCGGGATCGGCGAGGAAGTCCTGATACATCACCGGCCGGTGACGCGACCAAACCCCGCCGGGGCTTCGGAAATCGGGAATGCCGCTCTCGGTGCTGATGCCTGCACCGGTGAATGCCACACCGCGCGTGGCATCGCGGAGCCAGCCGGCCAGAGTCGCAACGGCTTGATCCAGCGAAGATCCGTTCAAGGCCCCGCCTCCAGGTCCGGTGGCCCGGGGCCGATCGTGCCCGGTTCCGTCACGATCGCGGATTCGCCGACGGCCTCGGGCGATTCGGCACAGAGCGCGCTGGGGTCGCCCGCGTCCTCCAGTTCGACCGGGAATGCGGGCTCGACCGGGCGCTCCGCGATCGGAAGCCGCCGCTGCTGCTCGGCCCGCAGCAACAAGGCGCCGCCGATGAGCATGATGATGCCGCTGACCCACTGCCCGGCCGTGAGGATTTCGTGAAAGATGACCACGGAGGCGGCGCCGCCGAGGAACGGCGCCAGTTGAACGACGGCCCCGGCGATGGCCACGCCCAGTCGGGCGATGGAGGCGTAGTAGGCGATGTGGCCGATGGCGATGCCGAGGAAGGCCGAGAGGATCAGAAACGAAAGCTCTCGTGGGGCGAGCTGTAACACCTTCATGCCCTGCGAATCGCCGTAAGCGAGCATCAGGCCGACCATGACCAAGGCGGTGCAGGTGGAGATCGCGGCGAAGGACTGCATGGAGGGGACGCCCCGCATCCAGTAGCGAACCGAGACGCCGTAGAGGCCGAAGAAGGCCCCCGACGCCGCGCCGAGGAAAACACCGGTCGCCGTCATGCCCGCGATGGGCTGGTCGTCGAAGGTGATCGTCCCGATGGACCCGGCGACGACGAGGGACATGCCGCCCCAGAAAACGCGGTTGCGCAGCAGCACCCGCTCGTCGGCGAAGAGAATGAATGCCCCGAAGGTCGAGGAGATCAGGGCAACGCGAAGCAGGAAGCCCGCCAGGCCGGGCTCGATGTAATAGATGGAGAATCCGAAGCAGACCTGCCCCGCGCTGTTGAGCAGCGCGGGCGGAATCGCGCGGCGCCAGAGGTCCGCCGGGAGCCGTTCTCGGGCATTCTGGGTGAAGAGCGTCGGCAGGAGGACGAGGGCACACATGCCGTAGCGCCAGCCGTTGGCGGTCCAGCCGTCGATGTAGGTGTGCAGATGGCGCAGAAAGAGCAGGACGCTGGACCAGCCCAGAAGGGTGATGGTGACGTAGACGACGCCGCGGAGATCATGCGCTTTGTGGGAAGCCCTCATCCGAAGAGTATAGCGGCTGCCACTCGGTCGAGCATGCGGCTTTTCGGAGGCGGCGGTCCGGGTTATCATCACGTCACGTTCGACGGTGAACTGCATACCTTAGGAGGCACACATCATGCGAAGGCCGAAGATCACCATCATCGGGGCCGGCAACGTCGGGGCCACGTGCGCACACTGGGCCGCGTCGAAGGAGGTGGGCGACATCGTCCTGCTGGACATCGTCGAGGGGCTGCCGCAGGGAAAGGGCCTCGATCTCCGCGAGGCCTCCCCGATCGAGCGATTCGACGCCGACATCATCGGCACCAACAGCTACGGCGACACCGCCGGTTCCGACGTCGTGATCATCACCAGCGGCATCGCGCGGAAACCGGGCATGAGCCGCGACGACCTGATGGCGACGAACATGAAGATCGTCCGCAGCGTCGCGAGCGAGGCGGTGAAGGAGAGCCCGGAGGCCGTGTTCATCATCGTCTCCAATCCGCTCGATGCGATGGTGCAGACGGCCTGGAAGGCGTCGGGGCTTCCGACGAACCGGATCGTCGGCCAGGCCGGCATCCTCGACACGGCGCGCTACCGCGCGTTCATCTCGATGGAGTTGAACTGCAGCGTCGAGGACATTACCGCGGTGTTGATGGGGGGCCACGGCGACGACATGGTGCCGTTGCCGCGCTACACCAGCGTCGCGGGCATTCCCATCACGGAGCTGATTCCTCAGGAACGACTCGATGCCATCGTCGCGCGGACGCGCAAGGGCGGCGGCGAGATCGTAAGCCTGCTGAAGACCGGCAGCGCCTATTACGCGCCGGCCGCGGCGTCGGTGCAGATGGCCGAGGCGATCATTAAAGACAAACGTCGCATTCTCCCCTGCGCCGCCTACTGCGACAAGGAATACGGCGTCGGCGGCTATTTCGTCGGCGTGCCGTGCATGCTGGGCACCAACGGCGTCGAGAAGGTAATCGAGCTTGAACTGGACGATGGAGAACGCAAGCTGCTGGCGGCGAGCGTCGAACACGTCAAACAACTCGTCGCCTGGGTCGAGCAGCACTGGGCCTGAGGCCGAACCGCGGGCGCCCATCGCTCGGGCGCGGGGCTCGCGCGATGTCATCAAGCGGCCGCACGGTACCACAAGAGGTATTGGGAGAACCTCCTAGCCCCGAAACTGCCGATCCTGATACGGCTCGAACAGGTGCTTCAGCCTGCCGCGCTGGTACTTGCCCGTGGAGGTCACGGGGATGTCGTCGCCGAAGTGCACGACCTTCGGACACTTGGAGAACGGCAGATGCGCACGGCACTGCGCAATCACCTCCGCCTCGGTCAGCGTCTTGCCGGGCTCGAGCTGCACATAGGCGCCGACCTCCTCGCCGTAGTATCGGTTCTCAAACCCGACGGCCAGACCGACGCGTACCCCCGGAATCGCGCTGAGGACCTCGTCGATCTCGAACGGTGAGATGTTGACGCCGCCGCGGATGATGAGTTCCTTGAGGCGGCCGGTGATGAAGTAATAGTCCCGCCCGTCCTCGCCGCGGAGCTTGAAACCTTCATCCCCACTGCGAAACCAGCCGTGTTTGAACGTCGAGGCGTTGGCCTGCGGGTTCCGAAAGTAACCCGCCATGATGTTGTGCCCGCGGATGACGATCTCGCCCTTCTCGCCGTCCGGCACCGGTCGGCCGTCCGAATCGTGAATGGCCATCTCATTCGTCACGATGGGGCAGCCGATCGACGGGAACCCGTGGTCATACATCCAGCGCAGGTGCGTCTCCCACGGCAGGTCCACCGGCAGGAAGCAGGAGTAACACACCGATTCGCTCAGGCCGTAGCCGTGCAGAATCCGCAGCTTGAAGCGATCCTGGAACTCCCGCGCGAGTTCGACGGAGAGCGGCCCCGCACCGCAGATGAAATGCCGAAACCGCGGCATCTTCGCGGCGTCCAGCGGCTCGTCGGCGTCGATCAGGAACTGAAGCAGCGTGGGCACGACACTGACGATGTGCACGCCGTGCTTCGCAAGCTTCTCCCAGAACCCGCGGCTGCGGAACCGCTTGTTGACCACGACGCTTCCGCCGACGAACGCGGGCGTCACCAAGGTCACGACGATGCCGTTGACGTGGTGAATCGGCAGGACGTTCATCATCACGGTGTCTGCGTCGATTCTGTGCCATTGCGAGATACCGTAGGCGTCGGCGAACATCTGCTTCTGCGTCAACACGACGCCCTTGGGAGGCCCCGTCGTCCCGGATGTGTAGACAACGAGCGCCTCGGCGTCCGGCGACACGTCGGCGACCGGCGGCAGCGACGGCTCCGGGTCCGCCGCATCGACGCGCGCAACATAGTCATCCCACCCCGGGGGAATCGCCGCCGGGTCCGCTTCGTCCGACACCATCGCCCGCTTCAGGCCGCCGGGCAGCATGCGCTCGATCCCGGTGAAGTCCTGCCGCGCCGACCGATGGGCCACCAGCAGCGTCGCGCCCGAGTTTTCGAGAATGTAGCCGATACGATCATCCGTCTCCCGGGGATTGATCGGCACGACGCGGGCGCCGAGCCGCCACGCCGCGAAATAGGTCGCGACCGTCAGGGGCTGGTTGATCGTCAACGTCGCGATCGTGCCGCCGTTTCCGATGTCGTACGCCTCGGCCAACAATCGAGCGACGCGGTCGATCCGCTGCGAGAACTGCCCGTAGGTCAGTGTCGTCGTCGGCTCGTCGGCCGATTCGCACGGGTAGTAGATCATCCACGGTTTGTCGGCGTGGCGCTCGCCCAGGCTCGCCCAGAGCTCGCCGAGATTGCGGTATGGAACTGCGGATTCGATGGCGCCCGACGTGTTGCATTCGTGCGCTTTGCGGATCAACTCGGCCGTTTGAGCATCCATCGAACGCGGATCAGCACTCAAAGACTTCGCCGTCATCGCACCCCACCTCCGTAGTGGCTTCTCACTATTCCAGGATGAAAACGCCGGCGTATTGAACCGCCTGCTGCGAAGCCTGGCAACCACCGCCGCCGATCAGTGGTCGTGGTTCACTCTGTCTCGGGGAGCATCGGCGTCCCGCCGGTGCGCAAATGAAAACGAGGAT
>JBHHUY010000095.1:0-10841 GCA_046753965.1 Phycisphaerae bacterium | reverse complement strand
ATTGTGAAGCTCTTGAAGACGAGGTCGAGCAGAACGAAGGCCCGGCGCCGGGTCGACGCGGCCCCAGTCCGCTTCGTCAGGCTGCGCGCGGCGGGGCGGTTGGGCGCCTTGGCGGCGGCGATCTGGATGGTGCCCGCGATCGCCGCTGCGCAGTCGATCACGCTTCCCGACGGGGCCGGAATGGTCGGCATCTTCCGAACAGATCTCGGTGCCGATGGGATCATCGATCCGCAGGCGCAGGGGTTGCCCGACATTCTGGAGATGACGATCGGTACGTTTCAGCCGACCGATCCGCAAACGAGCCGGTTTGACGGTCAGTGGGACCTGGCGGGGGGGTACATGCGGTTCGACCTGGTCGTTGCGGGTCTGGCGAATCCCCCCGGGCCTCTGGCCTTCGACGACACCCTGCCGGTTTATGATCCGTTCCTCTACGGTGCGAATCCGATCTTCGGCTTCATCGAGTTTGATCTGGACGCGGATGAGAACACAGGCGGTGAGCTGAGCGATCCCGAGGATCGATACCTGGGCAACGTCGCGCGTTGGGGCGGCCATCCCACCGATCCGCGATTCGTCGGACGTGTCGCCCTGGATGGCTCCGCGTTCGACGGCAGCGTGCAGAGCCCGCCGCTGGTCGATCGGAGTGGTGAGGAGTTCCACATCGCCTTCCTGGGTGAAGACATCGATCAGATAACGGTGAATGTCGAGAACGGAGTGCCGGGGGTTTTCGAGCCCGGCGAAGTCTGGGACGTCGAGGGCACACTGTGGCATCGCGCGCATGGCTTTGAGAAGTTCGCCTTTCGCTGTGTCACGCGTCCTGGTAAGTATAAGCCTGATGTCGTGCTTCGGTTTGCGCACGATACAACGAGCGACCGGACGACCATTTCGATGGTTTATCCGCTGACGAACGCTGCGGATGCCGCACTGAGCGGCAGCGCGACCGAGTCGAACGACGGGTGCGCGCGGACGCAGAACTCGATCGAAGAGGCCTTGGACGATCTCCAGTTCAGCGCGGCCAATGCCGACCCGTTCGATATGGGGCTGCCCGAGTTTCAGTTGATCGCGGGTTGGGCGACCCAGACGCCGTCGGCGTTTCTCGATGCGACGGCCTGGCGGATCGCGCTTTGTGTTGGAACGGCCTACGGCGTTCAGCAGCCCGACGGTTCGCGCTACGCCTGGACCGATGTCTACCCGAACCTCGTCAGTGGCGATTTCGACGGCAACGGCGTATCGAATGACGGCGATAAGGACCAGCTCAACCTGTTCGTCGCGCAGAACGACGGAGACCCTCTGGTTGACGGCGACGGCATCGGCAACAACGATAGCATCACTTTGATTCTGTTCGGTACGAACTTCTCCATCTACGACACGAACTACGACGGGATCGTCGATCACGCCGACGCGGTGATCTTGGGCGACCTCAACCTGGACCAGGACGTCGATTTTGAGGACGTGGACGATTTCGTGCAGGCGCTGCTCGATCCGGCGGCCTACGCGCTGACGCATGTCAACGCGAACCCCGTGCCGCGCGGTGACTTCACCGGCGACGGCGTCCTGGATGGTGCCGACATCCAGGGCATGCTCGACGCCGTCCTCGCGCCGCCCTCGCAGTCGCCGATGGGTGATTTCGACATGAATCAAGCCACGAACATCGAGGACGTAGACGATTTCGTCCTGGCCCTGGTGGATCCGGTCTCATTTGCGAATCAGTATCCGACGGCGGATCCGATTCAACTGGGCGATTTCTCCGGCGACGGCCTGTTCAACGGCGACGACATTGCCGGCATGGTCCAGGCCGTGCTGGCCGGTCCGTGAGTTGAGGTTGACCGGCCGTTCACACGACGGAGGCAGGCGGCTGCCTGCCTCACTGGACGTGTGTTGAAGCGCTTCAAAGCCGCTGCTGTGCGGCCATGCGCGGTGCGTGCGTGAGCACACACGCGCCGTGAGCGCTCGTGCGCTGCGGGGATTCTCGGTCCACAACCTCGACCAGCCGGTCGGCTTTTTCCTTCGGAGGGGACTTGCGTTTCCGCCCGCTCTTCCGATAAACTGGAATCATTCGGGATCGATGTTCCGACCGGACCCAAGTAGAATAGCCAGCGTGAAACGAAGTGCCTCACAACGCGTGAACGTGACGCCGACTCACCACTTTTTCGCAAGTGCGCGACGCTCGGCCTTCACACTCATCGAGTTGCTTGTCGCCCTCGGCGTCATCAGCATTCTGCTTGCCATCCTGATGCCTGCCCTCAGGGCCGGGCGCTGCGCCGCGGACGACTTGCGTTGTCGGGCCGACCTGCGGACGATCGTGATGGACTTTGCCACCTTCGCCGATTCGGCGACGGCGGGCAGTCGTGGCGACAGCGAGCGATTGGGCGGCAATCGTTTCCGCCTCGAAGATTTTCAAGAGAAGCAGTACAACATCGACGAGTTCTGGGACGGCGCCCTGGTCGAACGCGAACGCATCAAGATGTCCGAAGCGGTCATGATGTGCCCGGCCGGCCCGAAGGAGTTGGAGCGTCGCTCCCACATCCCCTGTAGTTCGGGGGCCGTCGGCCCGCAGGCAAACGTCAGCCTGGCCTTCAATCGCCGCTTGTTCAAGAAGACCCGGTATATTGACGGCATGGCCTTTCCGGCCAACGCCTACCTGACGCAGAATGAGTTGAACTTCCCTGATGCCCCGCTGTTGTTTGATGTTGACGGCGCGGTCGCCGTCGAGCGCGGCGTTCCCGCCTACTACTCGGCTCCCGCCGTCAAGACGAGCGGCGTTCCCGACATCTATGTTTCCGGCGACTACTGGTTCCCCTCGATGCGCCACGGCGGCCGGATGAATGTCGGCTTCATCGGCGGCCACGTCCTCTCTTCCAGCAGTCCGCTCGAAGAGCCCTGGTGGCGCTGGGACCATCAGCCTGAATAGCCCGCCACCTTTCCCTGCCGCACCACTGTCGCAGGGCCGCCTCTTGCTGTCTCATCCCTTTCCCGTGTGGTATCCTGGCCGACCGGCGAGTCGGATCTGTCTCGCGCCGGAGGCATCCTTCATGTCGTCTTCCTGTTATGGAGTGGTCGTCGGTTTGATTGTTGCCGTCCTGCCCGCCCTGGCGGTGGGTGGTGACCGGATCACCGGTCGGGTGTTCGCAACGCGTTCGGAAGTCATCGCCCGGCACGGTATGGCGGCGACGAGCCAGCCGCTCGCCACGCAGATCGCGTTGGACATCCTCAAGCGGGGCGGCAGTGCCATCGACGCCGCCATCGCCGCCGATGCGGCGCTCGGCCTGATGGAACCGGTCGGCAGCGGGATCGGCGGCGACCTGTTCGCCATCGTTTGGGACGCGAAGACAAAGAAGCTCTACGGTCTGAATGCGAGCGGCCGCTCGCCGTACGGGTTGACGCGCGCGTACTTCGTCGAGAAGGGCTTGAAACAGATTCCCAACTTCGGACCGCTTCCCGTGTCCGTTCCAGGCTGTGTCGACGGTTGGTTCGAGCTGCACCGGCGCTTCGGCAGGTTGCCGATGAAGCAGGTGCTCGCCCCCGCGATCGGGTATGCGAAAGAAGGCTTCCCGGTTTCGGAGCTGATCGCGTACTACTGGGGCCGAGGCGGTTCATTCCTGAAGGATTATCCCGGTTTCGCAGAGACCTTTCTGCCGGACGGCCGCGCGCCGAGGAAGGGGGAGGTTTTCCGCAACCCCGCCCTGGCCCGCACGCTGGAGGCCATCGCCGCGGGCGGACGCGACGCGTTCTACAGAGGTGAGTTGGCGGACGTGATGGACGCCTTCTGCCGTCGCGTCGGCTGCTTTCTGCGCAAGCGCGATTTCGAGGACCACACCTCCACCTGGGTGGAGCCCGTTTCCACCCACTACCGCGGCTACGAGGTGTGGGAACTGCCGCCGAACGGTCAAGGCATCGCCGCGTTGCAGATTCTCAACATTCTCGAAGGCTTCGACCTCCGCGCCATGGGGCACAACTCGGTCGCCTATCTGCACACCGTGATCGAGGCGAAGAAGCTGGCCTACGAGGATCGGGCGCGGTTCTACGCGGATATGGACTTCGCCAAGGTGCCGGTGAAACGCCTGATCTCCAAGGACTATGCCGCCGAGCGCCGCAAGCTGATCGATCCGAATCGCGCCGCCCGGCGCTATCCCGCGGGCGACTTGAACCCGGGCCGAGTCGAAGCGAAGTTGCGAGCAGGCGACACGATCTACCTGACCGTCGCCGACAACGACCGCAACATGATCTCGTTGATTCAAAGCAACTATCGCGGGTTCGGCTCCGGGCTCTGTCCGGACGGGCTCGGGTTCTGCTTTCAGGATCGCGGGGCGCTGTTTTCCCTGGAAGAAGGCCATGCCAACGTGTACGAACCGCACAAGCGTCCGTTCCACACGATCATTCCGGCATTTGTCACGAAGGACGGCCGACCCTGGCTCAGCTTCGGTGTGATGGGAGGCGACATGCAGCCGCAGGGGCACGTGCAGATTCTCTGCAACATCATCGACTTCGGGATGCATCTCCAGGAGGCGGGCGACGCGCCCCGCTGGTACCACACCGGCTCTTCCGAGCCGACCGGCACGCAGATGCGCGACGGGGGCGTCGTCGCCCTGGAGTCGGGCGTCGGCGCGGAGACGCGGCGCGGCCTGGCAAGGCTGGGGCACCGCATCCGCTTGATCGTCGGTCCCTTCGGCGGCTACCAGGCGATCGGCTACGACGCGGTGAACGATGTCTACATCGGCGCGTCCGAGTCGCGAAAGGACGGCCAGGCGGCGGGGTATTGATCGCGCGGGGCGAGCGTCCACTGCGAGACCTGCCGCCGGCGTGCATCCGGCGTTGCGTGAACGGTTCCTGGACCGGGCTTGCCGTTTGGCGGCCGCGCCAAGCCGCGCCGCGCCGAATCCAGGCGCCATGTTTGGCGCATCGCCCGAGCGCGGCATGGATCGCGGAAGGAGAGTGCCGTTTTGAGCCACGCTGAGATCATCTCGGCCGCGCGTCGGAGCGATCAGGCGTGGTGCGCACAAGTCAGCCGGGCCGAGCCGTTGGCGTGTGGGGTGGCCTACGGCGCCGATGCGTTCCCCTCGTTTGCCGAGGGTCATCAGCTTCGCGACGCTTGGCTGGCCGATGAAGCCCCGGAGGCCGTCTTCCGACAGGTGGAGTCCCACTACGCCGCGCGCGGGCTGACCTGCGGCCTGTGGGTGCCCGCGAGCGGTCAGGCACCGGCACCGGTGGAATCGCTTCTCATCGGCAAGGGCTGGCGGCCCGAGCGGCGCGTCGTGCTGGGGTTGGAAGTGCCGAGCGATGCTGCGGAGGCGCCCGACAGCTCTGTGCGCGTTCTGCCCGCCCGGGCGATGCCGAAGGCTTACCGCGCCTCGCTCTTGCGGGAGACCGGCGGCGGGGAAGACGGCGTGCGGGTCGGTCTCGAGCGGTTGGACGACCCGAACTACGACGTGTTCCTTGCGATGGTCGGCGGCGCTCCGGCGGGGCGGCTGGGCTATCTGGAGGTGGGCGATGTCGCGCGGCTGACCGATTTTTCGGTGGCGTCGGCCGGCGCCGATCGCGACGTTTCGCTCGCGCTGATCGCGCACTTCCTGCGGATGGTCCGGCGACTCTTGCCGCGCACCGTCGTCGCGTGCACTGGCTCCGAAGAAACGGAGACACTGGCTTTCCTCGAATCGGTCGGCTTCTTTCAGGTCGGCGCCTTGCCGCAGTTTCGTCGCCCCCCTGCGCCGGAGCGCTGACGCGTCCGGCCCGCGGTGCGCGCGGGCGGCGTTTCACCCCTATGAACGCGGCGGAATCCACATGCGGTCGCTCGCGCCGACAGCATCATCCACGCGCGGCCGCGCTGTTCGTCGAGCCCGACGGGTCGCAATCGCGCATGAGCGAATCGCTCCCTCAGCATGGCACGAGATCGGCTCCACGTTCATCTCCATCATGCACGGGATGGACCGCGCCGAGCCGCAGTTCTCGCGCGGTCGAGCGGCCCCCTGTTCGCCACGACGGCGCGAACGGTCGGCGCGCGGGGTTTCATTCGGTGGCGGACCTGCTTGCGCAGGCCCGACGGCTTGTTTCACGTCGCGCGTTGTGCCGATTTGTAGAGTATGAACTTCCCCGCTGTTGTCCGATCGTCAGAGCGTCTTGCGAGACCGCCCGCGCCCGCTTCCAACCCGTGCGCGCCACGGCCTCGGCCCGGGGCCTTCGCGCGCCGAGCCTTGATCTGGGCCGCCGCAGCTTCTGTCGGCCTGGTGCCGCCCGTTGCGGCGCGCGCGGCCGTGATCGGCGTCTTGAACGACGGTCGCCAGGTCGCAGGCCTGAGCCTGTTCGACTCCACTTCCGCGGCCCGTGTCGCGCTCGAGGCGGACGGCCATACGATCGTCGAGCTCGGTCCCGGCTCACTGCTTGCGCCGCCGGTGTTGCAGACTGTCGACATTGTCTGGCTGCCGCTGATCGAGACCGACCAGACCTATACCGACCAGGACCGGACGAACCTGACGCTCTACGCCTTCAGCGGCGGGCGCATCGTCTGGATCGGCGACGCCGACGTCTACAACGCCGCCGACGATTCCTTCCTGAGCGCACTGGGCCTGAGCAAACTCGCCGGCAACTTCGCGGCGCCGCTTGCGCCCGCTGTCGTCGACCATCCCATTCTCACGGGGCCGCACGGCCCGATCGCAACGATCGGCACGAATGCGAGCTACGGCGTGTTCGACGGCGGGTCGGAGGTGACGGCCGTGTTCACGGGCGATCCCGGCCCCGGGGTCGTCGTCGGGCTGATGGGGCCCGGCTCGGGTTATGCCGGTGCGGGGCGTGTTGCACTCATCTGTGATGCGACGATGTTCGGCCAGCTCCTGTTGCAGGACGACCACCGGGCGCTGCTGCGTAACGTCGTCGCGTGGATCGAGGCCGCGCCGGGCTACACGCCGAGCGGGGCGTCCGTGGCGGCGGGACCTTTCGCGGGCGCCTGCGATGCCTGCGCGGCCGTAAGTCTGGTTTTCAGCGCCGTGGCGGTGACCGGCGAGTCGAGCCTCACATCGCTGGGCGGAGGGCGGTGCGGCGTCGGCGGCGTGCCCGATGCGGCGTTGCCGGCCGACTTCGTGGGCTATGCGTTCGACCTTCTGAGCACCGCGACGCTCGATGCCGGCGGGACAATTCAGATCGCCGTCTCGTACGACAGCGCGGTGCTCGCATCGTTGGGCATCACTGATGAAGCCGCTCTGAAGCTCTACCGCTATGACCCGACCGCCGGTGCTTCGGCGGACATTACGACCCTGGTCGATACGGGCGCGAAGACAGTCACGGGTCTTGCGTCGTCCGCCGGGACGTTTCTGTTCGGGTCCGCGGTGCCGGCGGTCGATTGCAACAACAACGGCCTGGCCGACGTCTGCGAGATCGACGCCGGAAGTTCGGCGCCGGGCGGCCCGTTCTACTGCACCGTCTCGTGTGATCCCGACTGCAACGACAACGGCATCCCGGACAGTTGCGACATCGCCGGCGGCCAGAGTCAGGACTGCAACGCGAACGGCGTGCCGGACACGTGTGAATCGGCCCTGCTGCTCACGTTGGTCGCCGATCCGCCGGAGGGAGGGTCGGTTACGCCTTCGGGCGCCGCGTCTTATCCGGTTTGCAGCACGGTCCCGATCGAAGCGACCGCCGCGGCGGGCTACTGTTTTCTCGATTGGAGCGTCAGTTCCGGCGCCGCGCCGGCCGACGCCGGCGCGCCGCAGACCAGCGTCCTCGTTGACGAGGCCAAGACCGTGACGGCGCGATTCGTCGCGATCATCACGCAGCAACCGACCGCCGTAGATCTCTGCGACGGGCAGTCGGCGGTCTTCTCATTGCAGGTCGACAGCGGGCTGTCCTCTCAGGCGGTGTACCAGTGGCGACGAAACGGGCAGGACCTGGCCGACGGCGGCGCGGTCTCCGGCGCGGCGACCGCCGTGCTGACGATCGATCCCGCCGGCAGCGCCGACGCGGGGACCTACACATGTCTGGTCAGTCTGCCGTGTGGGACGACGACGAGTCTGCCGGCGGCCTTGATCGTCGGCGCGCCGCCGCAGATCACGAGCGATCCGACCGGCTTGCTGGCGTGCCCCGGTGACGACGTGCAGTTGACGATGACGGCGACCGGAACCGGCTTGGCCTATCAGTGGCAGTTTGATGGCGGCGGGGGGTTTGCGGACCTGACCGACACGCCCGGCCTCAGCGGCAGCGCGACCGCGACGTTGTCGCTCCAGGGCGTTTCGGCCGACGACCAGGGCGCCTATCGTTGCGTCGTGTCCGGCGCCTGCGGCGGGCCGGTGACCAGCGCCAGCGCTTCGCTCGCCGTCGGGCAGGGACCGGCGATTACCGCGGAACCCGCCGACTCGGCCGCGTGTCCGGGCGACACGGTCTCTTTCGCCGTGACCGCGACCGGCACATCGCTCCAGTACCAATGGCGGTGGGATGCGGGGGCCGGCCCGCAGGATCTCGTCGACGATGCGCTCATCACAGGCGCGGAGACCGACACGCTCACGATTCAAGACGTCGATGCCGCACGGGCCGGCGTCTACAGTTGCGTGGTCTCCGGTACCTGCCCCGGCCCGGTTCTGTCGGCCGGCGCGACGCTCACGATCGGGCAGCCGCCTCAGGTGCTCGGCCATCCGGCGGATCAGACCCAGTGCCCCGGCGATTCGGTCCTCTTCGTCGCGCAGGCGACCGGTACCGCGCTGAGTTATCAATGGCAGTCTGACAACGGCAGCGGATTCGCTGATCTGACGGACGACGCCGACCTCGACGGGGCGTTGACCGACCGCCTGTCAATCGCGAATCTCACGCCTGCTCGGGTCGGCGTCTATCGTTGCGTGATCTCGGGTGATTGCGGTACGCCGGTGGCGACCGATCCCGCGGTGCTCGTTCTGGAAGACGTCGTGACGCTCGATGCACAGCCCGCGGACGTTGTCGTCTGCCCGGGCGGCGTTGCGACGTTTCATGTGATCGCCTCGGGAACCGCGCCGAGTTATCAATGGCAGTTCAACGGCGGCGCGGCGTTCGAGAATCTGACCGATGGCGGAACCATCAGCGGCGCAAGTAGCGACACGCTGTCGATCATCCATGTCGACGCATCGGCCGCCGGGCTTTATCGCTGCGTCGTGAACGGGACCTGCGGGCCCGCGTGGACGAGCGACGCCGCGCAGCTCAGCCTCGGCCCGGGCGTGTGCGACTGCAACGGCAACGGCACACCCGACGCCGACGACATCGCGGCCGGAACGAGCGTCGATTGCGACGGCAACGGCGTGCCCGATTCGTGTGACATCGACTCCGGCGCGAGCGAGGACTGCAACGGCAACGGCGTACCCGACGCGTGCGACATCGACTCCGGCGCCGGCACCGACTGCGACGGCAACGGCGTACCCGATTCGTGCGAGCTGGCCGGCGGCGACTGCAACGGCGACGGTATCCCGGACATCTGCCAACTGGCGGACGATGACTGCAACGGCAACGGGACGCTCGACGCCTGCGAGCCGCCGTATGTGGCCGATGCCGGGCCGGACCTGATTCTCTGCGCGGGGCAGGTCTCGCTCCCGCTGGGCGGGGCGACCGTCGCCGCAGGGTCGTCGCCGCCATATGCCTATCAGTGGCGCGTGTTGTCGGGGCCGCCGGGCGGCGGGGAAGTCCTCTCCGAGACCGAGGAGCGGGCGCGGTTCCGTGCGACGATTCCCGGCGATTATGAGATCGAACTCCAGGTGTCCGACGCGAGCGATCCGCCCTGCGTTGTGACGGACGTCCTGGCCGCCTCCGTGTATTCATTGACCGTTGATGCGGGCGCGGATCTGACTCTCTGTGCCGACGCCACAAGTGCGGCGTTGACCCCCGTCGTGACGGGCGGCCTTCAGCCGCTTGTCTATGAGTGGACGATCGAGCCCGGCGGTCCGAGCACCGACCCGGCCCAGTTCACGGGGAACGGCGCGGCGAGCCTCGATCCGACCTTTTCGCCGCAGGCGCCGGGCGACTACACCCTGCGCCTGACCGTGACGGACGCGAATGATGTCGCCTGCGTCGTGTCCGACACGTTGCAGGTCCATGCCGTGGCGATGACGGCGGCCGTGCCGGATGATTTCGCCATGTGCGTCAGCGGTGTGTCCGCGCCGCTCGATGTGGTCTTGACGTCACCCGGTACGCCTCCCCACACCTACGCCTGGTCGATCGAGGACGGCAGCCCGAATCTCGCCCTGTCTCAGTTCGGCGGCGTCGGTCCGGCCGGGTCGAACCCGACCTTCGCGCCGTTGGCGGTGGGCACCTACACGCTGCGGGTCACGGTGACCGACGCGAGCGATCCCCCCTGCGAAGTGAGCGAGACCGTGCAGGTGGCCGCCGGAACGCTGACCGTCGATGCCGGGCCGAGCCTCGCCCAGTGCGCGGGCGGTGCAGGTGTTCGGCTTTCGCCTTCGGTCGACGGCGGGTTCGGCGACCTGATCTACTCGTGGACCGTCGAACCGGGGAGTCCGAGCGTCGATCCCGCACAATTCGTCGACCCCCACGCGTTTGCGGCGGAGCCGTTGTTCGTTCCCGCCGCGCTGGGGAGCTACACGCTGCGTCTGACGGTGACGGACTCGGGGACGCCGCCCTGTTCGGCGAGCGACACGGTCGTCATCCAGGCGACGTCCATGACCGTCGACGCAGGCGAGGACTTCATCACGCGGGCGTTCGAGCCTTCGCGGCCGCTCGGCGCGCTGCCGCTGGTCGGCGGCGGCGATCCGCCGTTTGTCTACGAATGGCGCGTTCTGGCCGGACCCGATCTGGACCCGGGCCAGTTCAGCGCGACCGACGCGGCGCGACCGACGTTTCGGCCGAGCGGCGTGGGGACCTACGCCCTCGAGGTCCGTGTGACC
>JBHHUY010000094.1:0-10925 GCA_046753965.1 Phycisphaerae bacterium | reverse complement strand
GTCATGCACCCTCTGCCCCGCCGCCCACCGCTGCAAATGACGCATCGCCGCGTTATACTCAGCCGGAAGAGGAGGAGCACCCGCTCTCTCCCCACTGGCAGAACTCACACGCCACACAGGAAGAAGGAGCCCGTCCATGTCTCAACGTCAAACCGCCACAGGCCTCTTGCTGATCGTCGGCGGCCTCTGTGGAACCGTCGCCCTGCTGGCCAACGCCCAACCCAAGCCCACGGTCACCGCGACCGCCCGGCCGCGGCCAGCCTTCAAACCCGTGATCGACCTCGAGGACATGATGGAAGGCCAGAAGAAACTCTTCACCGACATCAAGGAGGGCCTGCTCGACAAACAATGGGAGGAAGCGGAAGCCGCCGCGTGGATCCTCGCCGAGATCGCGAATGTGAATCAGTATCAACACCAAGAGAAGGACTACAAACGGTTCGCCCATCGCATGTCCGGGCAATGCGTCGAGCTCGCAAAGCGCTTGAAGAAAAGGGAGTCAGGCAAAGCCGTTGAGGCCCTCGAGAACGTCCGACAGACCTGCACGGCCTGCCACGACCAGTTCCGAAAAGACGAAGAAGAGCACGAGCACCACCACGAAAAGACAAAACCCAACGCCAAACAATCAAAGGATTAGACAGCTCTCTCGGCGTCACAAAGGCGTAAGGAATCGCGCAAGAACAACATCGCCGATTACCGGGTAGGACTCACCGGCTGGCTTGGCTGTTTGGCGGATCGCACGTTGACCTGACGCGTGCCCGACGCCTAAACAGTTCATCCCCGCCGCCAAAGCCGACGGCCGGCCGGCTGTCGGCAAGCGCGTCCGCGCACCTTCGAGGCGCATGCATCCCGCCGCACCTGAAACTGCTCATTCAATCGGGAAAAACCGGCTCAAGAGCTGAAGTGATCGTCCTCGGGCATCCGCGAGCGGCAGCGCTCGACCAGAGAACCGAGGACCTCGTCGCTGATCGGGACAAAGGCGCCCCCGGTCGGAGCCGAGATCGCCGACAGATCCTGCCGGGCGGCCTGCCCCAGGGCGATGACATGGGTCGTGGCGCCGCTCTGCAATGCGCGCTGTTGGAGGAGATCAATCTCGGCCGCGGCCAGTGGCTTCGAGAGCACCACGAAAAGCTGATCGGCATTCCAGCCCTCGGTCACCGCCATCGTCTTGGGCAGATCGGTTGCCCCGCCGGCCAACCGACTTTGGAGGATGGTCGTCGCCCCGATCAGGTCAGTCGAAGGCGCAAAAACCTCGAGCACCTCGCGGCCCTCGGGATCGCTCACGGCCTGAAGAATACCGAACTGGCGACCGGATTGTTCCGAATCGGCGTTAACCGCATGCGTAACGTAGGCGACGGCGTCGATGTAGGACACCATCGTCTCGTCGCTGTCCACAACAAAGCCGACGATCGGCCCGGTGACGGCGATGCCGAAGTACGCGCTTCGCGGATCGGCCGCGAGCACATCCACCTCCGATCCGGCCGAGACCACCGCCTCGGAAAGGTCGGGACGGGAAACCGTGAGGCCGAAACCTGCTTGGCCGCCGACAGAACCCGTCACGGTCCAGACCGTGACGCCGAGGAAGAACGTGCCCAGCACAACCATCGTGGCGCCGGTGCGAAACCCCTTCAGTCTCGACAGCACGGTCCGCGCGGGGCTCGTCGAAACGCGACGGACAGGCGCCGCGCCCGAAGCGGGGATCAGGTTCGCCGCAATGGGCCGATCGGGACGAGTCGCCGGGCGGCGCACCGCAGAACTCGGCAACCTCGGAACCGGAACCAGCGTGCTGCAATACTGGCAACGACAGTGCGCACCCTGGAACACCTCCTCAAGGAGAAGCAGGCGACCACAGGATTTGCACTTCAACTGCAGCGGCATGAGAACCGCTCCCAGACGCGCCATCCACCCTCGTGCACAGCCACCACTCCGAGAGGGCCTGAAACGGCTCGTGGCTCAGGACATCGCCCGGCCGACAGTAAATCACCATCCGCGCAGGCACACCCCGGCTGCACCCTATCCTAGTCCCGACTATCCCAAATATACATGAATCTCGGACGCTGTGTCCAGTCAAATGGCATATTTATGTTGAAAAGATTGACCGTCGGGCCGCCGGCCGCCGGGGCCTGGGAGTACACGTTCGGACGCCAGTCCAGCGGCCGGTGGTACATCACCACGTGCGCGGCCTTGACGCCGGCCCGCTTCTTCGCGGCTGCGAGGGCGTCCCGCATCGTGCCGATCTCGTCGACCAGCCCTTTCTCCTTCGCCTGGGATGCGATATAAACCCTTCCATCTGCAAGAGTTAGAACTTGCTCCCGAGATAGCCCCGGACGCCCGGCATCCACCACATCCACGAATTGCTGATAAAAACCATCCACCATCGACTGGAAGACCGCCCGTTCCTCCGGGGCCATCGTCCGCAGCGGCGAGCCCGCATCCTTGAACGGCCCCGATTTGATCGCGTCGGCCTTGATCCCCAGAACCGCCATCGCGCCGGAGACGTCCACCATCTGCATGATCACCCCGATCGAGCCCGTCACGGACGTCCGCTGCGCCACAATCTCGTCCGCCGCGCAGGCCAGGTAGTAGGCCCCGCTCGCCGCGACGTCCTGGAAGTAGGCGATCACCGGCTTGCCCGTCTTCTCCCTGAACCTGCGGATTTCCTCGTAAAGGATGTCGCTCGCCGTCACCGTGCCCCCGGGCGAGTTGATCCGCAACACGACCGCCTTCACACGGCGATCCCGGGCCGCCTTGTCCAATTGCTCGACGATGAGCCCCACGATGTGCTCTCCCTCCGACAGCAATCCAAAGGACCGCCCGTTCAGGAGCACCCCGGAGATGTCGATCAGCGCGATCCGGTCGCTCACCCAACCTCGCTCGCGGATCACGATCCGCTCTTCCAGTGATTGATCCGAGGGCACGGGAGTGATCTTGAAGCCGCCGGCGGGCGAGCAGCCGTTTGTCAGAGACAGCGTGGCCACGATGCTCGCGGCCCCCAACACGAATGATCGAGATCGTCTCATCACGACAATGCCTCCATGTTTGCCTTCAGCCGCGCATCTCCGAGCCGACTCGACATGATCCCCGAATCTCACTGAACCGCAAGTTTGCGGCCCGGCCGGAATGAGCCGGTACTGGATTCACGCCGCAGGCAGGCGTTATGCTCGCCGAGAGCAGCCCGGTTCACAACGGTCCCCGAGAACCGTGAAGCGGATCGACATAAGCAGTACGCAGGAAGAAAGAGTGCGTCCCAGAACCCATGTGGCACGGACGTCCCGCCCGTGTCTGCACCGCCGAGACGGCGGTGCCACAGGACGCTTGAGCATTCGCTTGGGATGCACTCCAAGACGAACATGACGCGCGACCGAGCAAGAAAACCCGTCCGCCCACGCGATCGTCGCCCCCTCCGGGGCGAAGACGAGCCGCCCGCGGTCGGTTCCGACACCGTCCGCGCCATCCTGGCCGCCGGATTGATCGTCCTCGCGGGCTGCGTCGCCTACGGAAACAGCTTCTCCGGCGTTTTTCTCCTCGACGACTACGGGCACATCGTCACCAACGAGACCATCAGGCGATTCTTCCCCATCTCCAGGCTGCTCGCGACCCACCGTCCCCTGCTGACGCTCTCGCTGGCCTTCAACTACGCCCTGGACCACCCGCGAATCGCCACGCAGCCGAACCCCTGGGGGTATCACCTCTTCAATCTCACGGTCCACCTGCTCGCCGGACTCATGCTGTTCGCCTTGCTTCGCCGCACCCTGCGGCTCCCGCGATTCGAGGACCGCTGGGGACGCCTCGCGACCGGGGTGTCGTTGGCCGTCGCCCTTCTCTGGACCGTCCATCCGCTTCAGACGCAGAGCGTGACGTACATCATCCAACGAAGCGAGGCGATGATGGGTCTGTTCGCCCTCCTCAGCCTCTACGGCTTGAATCGCGCCGCGACCACACGTCAGCCGTGGCCCTGGGCAATCCTGTCCGTCCTCGCGTGTTTTTTCGGCATGGCCAGCAAGCCCGCGATTGTCGCGCTGCCGTTCGTCGCCCTGCTCTACGAACGGCTCTGCATCGCGGACTCATTCCGGCAAGCACTTCGAAAACGTTGGCCGATTCATCTCGGCCTTCTCGCGTCGTGGAGCCTTCCCTTCCTCACCGGCATTGCCCAGGGTGTGCTCAATACCACCCCGCGCGAAACCGTCAGCGTCGGGTTCGGATTCACGGGGGTTACCCCGTTGGCCTATCTCGGCGCTCAGGCGGGCGTCGTGCTCCATTACCTGCGGCTCGTCTTCTGGCCGGTCGGGCTCTGTCTGGACTACCAGTGGCCCGTGCCGGGCTCAACGATGGCGGTCATCGGACCCGCGATTCCGCTCGCGGGCCTCATGGTCGCGTCCCTCATCGCCCTGCGGCGGCGACCCGGCCCGGCCTTTCTCGGCATCAGTTTCTTTCTTCTCCTCGCTCCCACGTCGAGTGTCATCCCCATCAAAGACCTCGCCTTCGAGCACCGAATGTATCTGCCGCTGGCTGCGGTGCTCACGGCCGTCGCCCTCGCGGCCCGCGGCGGACTGGTCGCGCTAGCCGATCGACTCTCGCTCTCGCGACGCGCCCGCTTCGCCGTCGGCTGGGGCCTGGTGCTCGTCGTGACGGCCGCACTGATCGCCACGACGCGCCGGCGCAACGAGGACTATCGGAGCGAACTGACCATGTGGCGGGACATCGTGACCCAGCAGCCCCACAATGCCCGGGCCTGGGACAGCCTCGGCATCGCCCTCAGCCGCGCCGACCGCCCGGCCGAGGCGGCGGAGGCCTATCGCAAGGCCGTCGCGTGCGACCCCGAATCCGTGCAGGCCCACGCGAACCTCGGCAAGGTTCTGGCCAGGCTGAAGCGATTCGATGAGGCAATCACAGCGTATCAGCGGGCGATCGAACTCGGCGACGATCGGGTGGACCTGCGCCACAGCCTGGCCGTGGCGCTGGCCTCGTCGGGCCGCACGGAAGCGGCCATCTCCCTGTACCGCGAAGTCGTCTCCCGGCAGCCGGCCCACCCGATGGCCCGGTACAACCTGGCGCTGGCGCTCGCCGCGGTCAATCGGCTCGACGAGGCCGCTGAGCAACTCAACGAGCACCTGCGCCACAGGCCGCGAGACGTCACGGCGCATTATGACCTGGCGACGCTCCTCGCGCGCCGGAACAAGCTGATTCCGGCGGTGGCCGAATATGAGGCGGTTCTACGTCTCAATCCCCGGCATCTCCAGGCGCATTATGCCCTGGGCGTCGCCCTCCAAGGGCTGGGCAAACTCGACGAAGCGATCGCCGCTTATCGCGCCGCGCTGGCGATCAATCGCGACTTCGCCCCCGCACGGCAGGCGCTGCGCGCGGCACTGGCTCGCAAAGAATCCGAAAGCCGAGCCAAGCCATGACGCGAGCGGGCGCGACGCAGACCGGCATGCCGGGGAAGCCTCGGCATCCGCCAAACGGCAAGCCGAGCGCGGCGTTCACGCCGGGCCGCGACGGGCTACAATGCCGCCGTGAAGAATCGGCTCGAGGCACCCCGACCCCGTCGCGCGGCGGCGCTGACGCTCGCGACGCTGACCTGGCGCAATCTCTCCCGCCAACCCGTCCGCACGACGCTGACCGCCATGGGCGTGTCCATCGGCGTCATCGCGATTGTGGCGCTCGGCGCCATCGCGCGGGGCCTTCGGAACTCGCTCCAGACGGGCATTCACTACGCCGGGAGCGACCTGGTCATCTACCAGGCCGGCACATCGATGGATTTCCTCAGCGTCCTGGATGAACGGGAGACCCGCGCCGCCCTGCTCGCGGACCCGGACATCGAAGACACGGCCGCCGGCCAATCGCATTTCATGACGCTGGACGGGAAGAGCGGTGCGATCATCTTCGTGATCGGCCTTCACCCCGAGGAATACCTCCTGCGGCGGCAGGGGACCGTCCGGGGTCGCCTGATTCGGGCCGGCGACGAAATCGTCATCGGCGCCAACGTCGAGCACCGGATTCGAAAACACGTCGGCGACAAGATTAGACTTGCTCAGCGTTCCTTCAGCGTGGTCGGCGTTTCCCAGACGGGCAACGTCTTCTTCGACTCGGCCATCGTGATGGACCTGGAAACGCTGCAAACCCTGATGGGTCGGCAGGGCAAGGTCACGTGCTTCTACGCCCGGTTGCGGCCCGGGGCGGATCCCTACGCCGCGGCCGAGCGACTCGAACGCGTCCACCCCGAGCTGGCGGCGATCGCCGACGCCTCGCAATACAAGAAAATCGACCAGGGGCTCGAGTATTCCGACGCGGTGGTTCTGGCCGTCTCGTTCCTCGCGCTCGTCATCGGCAGCCTCATCGTGGCGAATACGATGTGGATGGCGGTCAATCATCGCACGCGGGAGATCGGCGTGCTTCGCGCCGTTGGCTGGGCGCGGCGCAGCATCATGACGATGATTCTCCTCGAATCCGCGGGCATCGGGATCATCGCATGCATCTTCGGCTGCGGGCTCGGCGTCGGCCTGGCGGAGCTGACCACCGTCCTCCCGACCGTTCAGCAGTTTGTCGATCCCCTCTTCCACGCGCGGACGTTCGGTCTGGCCGTCGGCGTCACGGCCCTGTTCAGTCTTCTCGGGGCGGCGGTGCCCGCCTACCGCGCGGCGCGGATCTCGCCGGTCGAGGCCCTGCGACATGAGTGAGACTGCCTCGGACAGCGCGGCAGCCGTTCTGGCGACCGGTCTGACCAAGACGTACGAGGGCGGCTGCGTCGTCGCCCTCGGCGGGCTCGACATCGAGATCGCCCGCGGGGAGTTCGTTGCCATCTGCGGGCCTTCCGGGTGCGGCAAGTCGACGCTCCTCAACCTCATCGCGGCCATCGACCGGCCCGACGCGGGCACGCTGTCCGTCTGCGGCCGAGCGCTCAATCGGATGACCGAGCGCGAGGCCAGCGCGTTCCGTGTTCGCGTCGTCGGGCTGGTGTTTCAGCTTCACAACCTGTTGCCGAACCTCACGGCGCTCGAGAACGTGCAGGTGCCGCTGCTGGGCGGCGGCGAACCGCCGCGCGGGCGTCTTGCGCGCGCGGCCTATCTCCTCGATCGGGTCGGCCTGAGTGCCCGCGCGCATGCGCTGCCGACGGAGCTTTCGGGCGGCGAGCGGCAGCGCGTCGCGATCGCGCGTGCGCTGGCGAATGCCCCCGCAGTCCTGCTCGCGGACGAGCCGACGGGCTCGCTCGACTCAAAAACCGGGAGCCGGTTGATCGACCTGCTCTGTGAGCTTCAGCATGATCTCAACATGACGGTCGTCGTGGTGACGCATGATGCGACGGTGGCGGGTCGGGCGCGGCGCGTGGTTCACATGCTGGACGGACGCCGCGCGGACGGCGGCGAGCGTGCGGGAATGGTTAGAGGCTGCTGAGACGTCGGGCATGCACCGGGTCACCGTGCGATCCGCCCAACGGCGGAACCGAGCGGATGCGTGCTTGGAAAGCGAGGGCACGGCCGGTCACACGCTTCGTTGGAATCCGCCAAACGGCGGAGCCGGGCGGGGTGTTCGCGCCGGCCGGCGCCGGTGTTCGTCCTGTTCGATCGTGCGGCTCACGCGCGAGGCGGCGGCTCGGCGGGCGGGGTGTCCGCCGCCGGGGCGCGTTGCCGAGACGCGGCGATCAGCGCGACGCCGATCAGAAAGAGGCCGAGAAAGACGGCGGTCTTCGCATCGAAGGTGATTCGGCCGAGTTCGTCGGCCGCCGCGGGGAGGTTGTAGAACGCGCGCAAGCTCTCGAACTGCGCTGAGGCGATGTGCAGGCCGTTGTTGGCGATGTGCAGGAGGATCGCGGGGTAGATCGACCCGGTTCGCAAACAGACAAACGTCAATAAGACGCCCATCAGGCTGACGATCGCAATCTTCTCGACGTAGATGTGGAACAGACCGAAGAGGAGCCCGACGGCGAGCACGACCTTCCACTCCGACAGCCTGCGGCGGAGCCCGGCCGTCAGAAAGCCGCGAAAGAGCAGTTCTTCGCAGATGCCCGGCACGACGGCAAGCACGAGCACCAGTGCCCACCAGGGCACGTCCCCGAAGAGCGACGTCTGCTGTTCGAGGAGCGCCCGGAGGGTCTCCGACGGCGGGAAGCGCCAGTATTGAATCTGCTGCAAGAGGTTGGAGACGGGCGTGACGGTCGCCACGAGGATCAGAGCCGCGAGGATCGCGCGCGGCCGCGGCGGCCGGAGCGAGAAGGTCGCGCGGAGATTCAGCCGGGCGTACCATGCCAGGAAGACCACGGGCAGCGCGAACAACACCGCCTGTGTCAGCGAAATCGTGACGAGGTTCCGCACACCACCCGCATTCGGCGCCAGCAGGCTGGATTGGGCATAGAAGTAAAGTGGGAAGATGACGGCCAGGGTCAGCAGGGCGAACGCAGGCGACGGCCCCGGCTGCGGCTTGATGAATCGGCGGAGGAGCAGGGTCTTGTAGCTCCCGACGTCGCTGAAGAGGACGGCCTCGTTCCCATAGACTCGCACGGCGACGGCGACGGCCGCCACGGCATAGAAGCAGGTCGACAGCAGGCAGATGCTCATGGCCGTCGGTTCCATGTTTCCGAGGAACAGCTCGCGCATGAGGACGACGATGTTCGCGACGGGAATGACCAGGATCGGGCCTTCGAGGCGGATCGTGGGCATGTAGGAGACGACCATCGCCGGCACGATGGCGGACATCATGACGGGCATCATGTAGTTCTGGGCTTCCTTGAAGGTCCGCGCGAAGCTGCACACCGCGAGCATGACCGCGCCGAAGAGCACGGCGAACGGCACCATTGAGATCAGGACGATCGGCGCGGCCGTCGTGATGAAACCCACCCGTTCGGCGGCGTGCTCGACCAGTTGTCGGCGGCGTTCGAGATAGTCTCGCTGCGTCGGTCGGCCGGCCTCTGCGGCGGGCGCGGTGTGCTCGACGATCATCCGCTCCACCGCCAGGGCCTCGCCAGCCGGAGCGGACCGCTGGGCGGTGAAGAGTTGATCGAGATGGCTGAAGTGAATCACGGCCGTCATCGAGGCGAGATTCAGGGCGGTCGTCACCATGGCGATCGTCACGATCACGCCGAATTTCCCCGCGACGATCTGCCCCGTCGGCACGGGCGAGACGGCGAGTGTTTCCAGGGTGCCGCGCTCGCGCTCGCCGGCCGTCAGATCAATCGCGGGGTAGATGGCGCCCGAGACGGTCATGGTCACGAGCAGAAACGGGACGATCAATGCGAGGGCCTTGGTCAACTGGCGGTCGGGGCTCGTCACGGACAACACGTTGGCGCGCAGCGGCGTCAGGGCGGCGTCCGATCCGGCCAGGGCCGTGACGCGCGCCCGGATGATCCGCTCGACTTCATTGCTGAAGATGGTATTGAGCTGGCTGTAGATGACATCCGAGAGCGGATCGGTGTCGTTGTAAAGAATCTGAACGATCCGGTTCGTGTCGTCCGCGAACCGGTCCGGCGCCGGCGGCGGGTCGAGCAACACCGCAGCATGACAACGCTTTTCCGCGACCAGGTCCCATAGCGACCGGCCGGGCTCGGCGACTTCGATCTTGATCTGGTCGGAACCGACCCGCGTGCGCAGCGCACCGAGCACTTCATCGGGCGGGCGGCCGGTGGCCTCGGCCGCCTGGCGAGCCGACTCTTCCCGCCGGGCACGCTCCGCGTCCTCCCGTTCGAGGACGCCGCGAAGCCAGCGCGCGTGCGGCTCATCGGGCACAGCAATGACGTATTGCTGCTCTTCCTGCCGCCCCGCCTCGGACTTCAGGGCTTCGACGAGAATGACCATGAGCACGGGATAGAGCACGATCGGCACGAAGACCATGGCGATCAGGGTGCGGCGATCGCGCAGGGTCTCGAGCAGCTCCTTGCGATAGACGGTCTTGACCCGGCCGAATCGTTTCATGAGCGGGCCCCGCGATCAGACGACTCGGCCGGGGGGAAGTCATCCGGGAGGCCGGCGAGCACATGCTTGGACTGTCCGCAAAGTTCCAGGAAGATCTCACTGAGCCGACGCTGGCCTGCCTGAGCCTGAAGCGCCGCCAGGTCGCCCGTACCCACGAGTCTGCCCTCGTGCAGGAGGCCGTACCGGTCGCAGAGGGTCTCGGCCTCGTCGAGATAGTGGGTGGAGAGGATGATGGCCTTGCCTCGGCAGCCTTCGGCGCGGATGAAGTCGAGCACGACCCGGTTGGTCAGGACGTCCAGGCCGAGGGTCGGTTCATCCATGATGAGGACGGGCGGATCGCCCATGAGGGCGCGGGCGATGTTGGTCCGCTGTTTCTGGCCGGTGGACAGTCCGCCGCAGCGAAGGTCGGCGAATTCGCCCATGTCGAGCCAGTCGATGAGGGCGTCGATGCGCCGGTCGATCGCGCGGCGGTCCATGCCGATGAGCTCACCGAAGTATCGCAGCAGCTCCCGAGGCGAGAGTCGCTGGTAGAGCCCGGTGCTCGCGGTGAGGTAGCCCAGGACGCGTTTGGCGTCTTCCCGGTGGGTCTGGGTGTTGTAGCCACAGAGGAAGGCTTGGCCGGACGTGGGCGTGAGTAAGCCGCTGAGCATCCGCAGCGCGGTGGTCTTGCCGGCCCCGTTGGGCCCGAGCAGGCCGAAGATCTCGCCCGGGGCGACGGTGAACGAGAGGTCGTCCACGGCGCGTTTTTCTCCACCCTCGGTCGTCGGGAAGACCTTGGTCAGATTGCGGGCTTCGATGACGGCTTCAGTCGTTTCGGGGGCCATATTGAGCATTCGTCCCGCGCCCCGCGCGGCACGCGCGCCGAAGCGCGTGCCCTCACCATCGCGGCAGCGATGCCGCGGGACCGTCGGGAGGCACTCTACACGACTCGGCGCGTCGTGCAACGGGGCTCGCGGTGAGCGGCAGGCCGTCGGGTCCATGACAGTTTAGGCGGACGACGGCGCAGTCCTTCTTCGTAGCGTCCGC
>JBHHUY010000093.1:0-10949 GCA_046753965.1 Phycisphaerae bacterium | reverse complement strand
GGGACGCCCGTGCCACAAAGGTTTCAGGAGGCGCTCTAAGTAAGGCTTGCTCAGCGTTCCGCGGCGACCTATGCTGAGGCGGCTTACTCGCGGCAGATGCGTGCAGGCAGCCGGCCGGCGGGGGGCTTCTCTTATCGGCCCGGAGAAAATGACAGGGCGCCGCCCGCCGGGATCGTCCCTATCGAAGAGACCGACCGCGTCCCGCGGCGGACGCGCGCATTCACGATTGGCGACCAGAGGAATCACCCGTGACGCAGTTGGACGTGAAGCACATCGGCGAAACCGTCAGGGCGGCGAGCGCGCCGTTCGAGCGGTTGCGGACGGAGATCGGGAAGGTCATCGTCGGACAGGAGGAGATGGTCAGGCACCTGCTGATCGGCCTGCTGTCGAACGGCCACATTCTGCTTGAGGGGGTGCCGGGGTTGGCGAAGACGATGACGGTCTCCTGCCTGGCGCGCGGCATCCAGACCGGCTTTCAGCGGATTCAGTTCACCCCGGACCTGTTGCCCGCGGACTTGATCGGCACGTTGATCTACCAGCCGCAGTCCGGCCGCTTCAGCGTCAAGAAGGGCCCGATCTTCTCCAACATCATCCTCGCGGACGAAATCAACCGCGCTCCGGCGAAGGTGCAGAGCGCGCTGTTGGAATCGATGCAGGAACGGCAGGTGACCATCGGGGACGAGAGTTTCCCGCTGCCCGATCCGTTCCTGGTGCTGGCCACGCAGAATCCAATCGAGCAGGAGGGGACCTATCCGCTTCCCGAGGCGCAGATCGACCGGTTCATGTTGAAGGTGACGGTGACGTATCCGACGCCGGCCGAGGAGCGGGTGATTCTCGATCGGATGGCGATGACGCATCCGGACCCGAGCGTGGCGCAGGTGATGGCGCCGGCCGATATCGGCCGGGCGCGGGCGGCGGTCGACGAGATCTACATCGACGACAAGATCAAGGATTACATCGTGAGCCTGGTGGTGGCGACGCGCGATCCGGCGTCGGTGAAGCTCGACATCAAGCACCTCATTCAGTACGGCGCCTCGCCGCGGGCGTCGATCATGTTGACCGTGGGGGCGAAGGCGTCGGCGTTTCTGGCGGGTCGGGGATTCGTCACGCCTCAGGACGTCAAGGATGTCGCGCCGGCGGTGCTGCGGCATCGCGTCATCATCAGCTACGAGGCCGAGGCGGAGGATCAGACCAGCGACGACATCGTGAAGCTCATCCTGGACCATGTTCCGGTGCCGTAGCCGCAGACGCGCATGCAACCTTCGGAACTGCTCAAGAAGATCCGGCGGATACAGATCCGCACCTCGCACATGGCGAACGACCTGTTCGCCGGGCAGTATCACTCCACGTTCAAAGGGCAGGGGATGGAGTTTGAAGAGGTGCGCGAGTATCAAGCGGGCGACGACGTGCGGTCGATCGACTGGAACGTCACCGCGCGCCAGGGGCGGCCGTTCATCAAGCGCTTTCGAGAAGAGCGCGAGTTGACGGTGATGCTGCTGGTGGATGTCAGCGGTTCGCAGTCGTTCGGGACGACGACGCAGTTGAAGCGCGATCTGGTGACCGAGGTGGGCGCCACGCTCGCGTTCAGCGCGATTACGAACAACGACAAGGTCGGCCTGATCGCTTTTTCGGATCGGATTGAGAAACACGTCAAGCCCGCCAAGGGCGTGCGCCACGTGCTCCGCGTGATCCGCGAGTTGCTGACGGCCGAGCCGGCCGGCAAGGGCACCGACATCGGCGGCGCGCTCGAGCATTTGGGTTACGTGCTTCGCCGTCGTGCGGTGGTCTTCATCATCAGCGACTTCGAGGACGACGGATACGATCAGCAGCTCCGAATCGCGCGGCGGCGGCACGATCTCATCCCCATCGTGATCCGTGACCGCCGCGAGGCGGCCCTGCCGAACGTCCGATTCGTGGAGCTTCTGGACGCCGAGACGGGCAGGCGGACGTTGGTGGACACGTCGAGTGCCGCGGTTCGCGAACGATTCGAGCGCGCCGCGGCCGAGCGAGACGAAGCGACGCGGGCGATGTTCCGGCGTCTGGATGCCGAGGCGATTGAACTGGCCACCGGCGAATCGTTCGTCGAGCCGATGACGCGGTATTTTCGCGCCCGCGCCGCGCGATTGTGACGGAATCCCCGTGATGACCGGACACCCCGCGCGCGCATTCAGCCCGTCTGAGCCCACAGCGGCGATCTCGCTGTGCTTCGCGCTGCTTGCACTGCTGTCGGGCTGTCGCGGCGAACCACCGGCGGCGCAAGAGGCAACGAGCGCCTCGCGACCTGCGCCGGTTGCCCATCGGATCGTCCGCAGCGTGGAGCGCGGTCCCGTTCGGGTCATCGTCTCGGCGGATCGCGACCGCGTCGAGATTCCCGAGTCGGTTCGATTGACCGTGCGCGTCGAGGCCGAAGCCGGCGTCGAGGTCGGTGTGCCGAAGATCGAGGGATTCCTCGGCCCGTTCCGCGTGGCGGATGTCACGTCGCACGACGCGATCTGCGAGCCACACCTGCGCTGCAAGGAATGGGTCTATCATCTGGAGTGTTTTCTGCCGGGCATGCGGGAGATTCCGCCGCTGCCGTTCGCCCTGCGTGATCCGCGGGAGAAGGCCGACGGCTCGAAGGCGGTGTACGAGGACACCTTCGAGACCGAGGCGGTTCCGATCGTCGTGACGCAGTCGCTCGCGGACGTGAAAGATCCGGTCGATCTGCCGATGCCGATGGGCTATCGGCTGCTGTGGTGGGCGGGCGGGGCGATCGCCGGGATGGCCTTGATCGCGCTCGCCGCGCGGTGGTGGCGTCGCCGGAAGCTGAAGCCGGAGGCACTGCCCCTGGCGCAGCGTCTGCCCCCGCATGTCTGGGCGTTGGCGGAGCTCGACCGGCTTGCCGAGGAAGATTTGATCGCCCGCGGCCGCGTGCGGGAGTTTTACTACCGCGTCAACGGGCTGCTCCGTCGGTATCTTGAGTTGCGATTCGGTCTGATGGCGGGCGAGCAGACCAGCGAGGAGTTCATCCGCGCGTTGCAGTATTCCGACACCCTGGCCGAAGGGCACAAGGGGCTGCTCCGCGAGTTCGTGGCGGCTTGTGACCCGGTGAAGTATGCGCTGTACCGCCCGGACACGGAGGAGATCGCGTGGGTGCAGTCTTCGGCGCGTCGATTCATCCTTGAGACGGCGTCCGAGCCCGGGTCGGCGCCGACTGCCCGGGACGCGGTCCGGGAGGCGGTGACATGACGCTGACCGACGCCTTCGCCTATCCGTGGGTGCTGCCGGCGGCGGCGCTTCTCCTGCCCCTCGTGTGGTGGTCCTGGCTGAGGCGGGAACGGCGTCCCGCCATGCTGTTTGCCACGGTTTCCCACATCGAGCGCGCGGGCCGGTCGTGGAGCTTGAAGGCGCGCTGGGCCCTGCCCGTTTTGCGATCGTTGGTCGTCTTGCTGCTGGTCGTCTGCGTGGCGCGGCCGCGCCGGGTGGATGAGCAGACGCGCATCAAGACGCAAGGGGTCGCGATCGAACTGCTCGTCGATCGGTCGCCCAGTATGTCGAATGCGGATCTGGTCGGACCGGCCGGACGCAAACAGACGCGCCTGGCGGTGGTCAAGGAAGCCGTGCGCCGGTTCATCCTCGGCGACGGCGACGCCCTGGCAGGCCGCCCGAGCGATCTGCTGGGGCTGACTTCGTTCGCGCGCTATCCCGATACGGAGTGCCCGCTGACCTGGGACCACCGGCATTTGATCCGGGCACTCGATCGCATGCGGCCGGCGTCGCCCCGCAGTGACGAAGACGGGACCGCCATCGGCGACGCCCTGCTATTGGCGGTCGAGCGCATCCGGAACATTGAACGGCGATTCAAGAACAAGGACGACTTCAAGATCACGAGCCGTGCGATCATCCTCCTGACCGACGGGCAACAGACCTACGGCAAGTACAAGCCGGCCGAGGCGGCCGAGGCGGCCCAGGCGCTGGGCATTACGGTGTACGCGATCGGCGCCGCGCCGCAGTTTGAAGAAGTCCCCTTCGGATTCTTCGGGACGGTCCAGCAGCCAACGCCGGTGGACGAGGAATCGCTCCGGCAGGTCGCCGAGATGACGGGCGGCAGGTATTTCCGCGCGACCGACGCGAACTCGCTTGTCGATGTTTATCGTGAGATCGATAAGCTGGAGCGCAGCGTGATTGATGAACAGCGCTACTATCTCTACGAAGAGCTGGCGTATCACGCATTCGACTGGGCGGGTGTGCGGTGGCCGCCGCCGCTGTTGGCAGCGCTCATCCTGTTGGGATTGGAAGTCTTCCTCGCCAACACGCGCTTCCGCCGGATTCCCTGATTGACGAGGCAACCGTGAACGACCTGTACATCGACAACGTGGCACAGCTTCGCTGGCTGCTCCTGGCGCTCGGGGCGGCGGCGGTCACGGTCTATGGCCTGGTCATGAAGCGTCGGGCCGGGCGGGTGTTCGCGGCGGAGCCTTTGCTCGGGGTTCTTGCGCCGGACGTCAGCCGGGCCCGGCAGGTCTTCAAGGCCCTGCTGCTCCTGCTCGCGATGGTCTCGATCGTACTGGCCCTGATCGGTCCGCGCTGGGGGACCTATTTTGAAGACGCCCACCGCCGCGGACTCGATCTGATGGTCTGCCTGGACGTGTCGAAAAGCATGCTCGCCGAAGACGCGGGGATGTCTCGTCTCGAGCGCGCGAAGGACGACGTCCGCCGGCTGCTGGATGAACTCGACGGCGCGGCCATCGGGCTGGTCACGTTTGCCGGCAAGGCCGAACTGGCGTGTCCGCTGACCGATGACTATGAATACTACCGTCTGGCGCTGGCGGACGTGGGCATCCACAGCGCCCCGATGGGCGGCACGAACCTCGGCGAGGCCCTTGCGACCGCTCGGAAGGCCTTCGGCCCGCCCGCCGGACACGATCGCGTGGTTTTTCTCCTGACCGACGGCGAGGACCACGGCGGACTGGCGGTCGACGAGGCCGAGAAGGCCCGCGAAGCGAAGATCCTCGTCTACACGATCGGGATCGGCGATGAGAAGGAGGGGGCGCTGGTGCCGATTCGCCGGGACGGCGGGCAGACGTTTCTGATGTACGACCATCAGCAGGTGTGGTCGAAGGCGAACCCGGCGCATCTGACCGCCATCGCCCGTGCGGGCGGCGGCGAGTATCACCCCAGCGGGCAGGTTGACGCCAAGCGCCGGACCCTGGAGTGGCTCTACACCGCGAAGCTTGCGCCGCTGAGGCAACAATCAGAGGCGGACCGGCAGGTCGAGCGGCATTACGTGCGGTTCCATTGGTTCGCGGCATTGGCGTTGGCGCTGCTGACGCTGGAGATGTTGATTCCCGAGCGTCGATCGATCCGCCCCGAACGGGCGACCGAACCCGACCGTGTGGGGGCCTGACATGTTTGCCGGAAGCGAGACGCATGGCGCGCAAGAAGACGCACCGCGGCAACGGCCGCCGGGTCGTGATGCTGTGCCGATTGGAGGGTGGTGCGGCGGTCTTCGGACGGCGTTTCAGCTTGTCGTGATCTGTGCGGCACTGACGGCAACGTCCGTCGCCGATGCCGCGCCGGATTCCGGCGGTCTGCGTTCCGGGGCGGAGTGGATCCGGCAGGGTAATGCCCATCTTGCCGCGGGCGCGTATGCGAAGGCACTGGCGGCTTTTGACAAGGCGCGCGAGGTGTTGCCTGATTCCGCCGAGGCGGCCTATGACCGGGGCATCGCGTTGTTCCGGTTGGGCCGATTTGATGAGGCGGAAACGGCCTTTCAGGACGCACTGGCGTCCGCCAAACCGGCGTTGGAGGCGGCGGCGAAGTACAATCTCGGGCGCAGCGCGCATCAGGCCGCCATCCAGCGAGAGAGGACCTCAAGGCCGCGATCAACGATCTGACCCGGGCCGTCGGTTTCTATAAGGATGCGCTGCAACTCCGACCCGGCGACGCCGACGCGCGGGAAAACCTGGCCAAGGCGGAACGGACCCGAGCCTATATCAAGAAGCTGCTTGAGCAACAACAGAAGCAGCAGAAGCAACAGGAAGGTGACGACGAGGGCAAGGCCGACGATAAGTCCGATGCGACCTCGCAACCCGGTGAGCAAAAGGAGTCGGCCACGTCGCGCCCGGACGACGATTCCCGTGAGGGCGAAGAGCAGCCATCCGAGAAAAGTGAGGCAAAGGAAAGCAAACCGGATGCGGACAACCGGGAGAGCGAGCAGGCTCCCGATCAACCGCCGCCGCCCGCGACACAGCCTGCGGACCGGGAACCGACCTCGCAGCCGACCACTCAGCCCATGAATCCTCAGACGACGCAACCTGCGTCGCAGCCCACCTCTCGCCCGGCGCCTGTGACGAGCCGGCCGGAAGACCCCGATGCGCTGCGGGAGCGGATGTCGAGAGAGCGTGCGATGCAGATGCTACAGGAGGCGCGGGATGCCGAGCGTTTGAGACGGGCGCAGAAGCGCGAGCAGCGGCTGCGCACGCAAGGCCGCATCCGAGTGGACAAGGATTGGTAGGGGGACGCCACGTGTTTCGAGGCCGGTTGATGCTCTGGAGCGCCGTCATCGTCTGCGGCATCGCGCCGCGGGCAGCGGGCACGAGCATCACGGCGACGGCGTCCCGGAAGACCTGCACACTCAATGAGGTCCTGACGGTCGATGTCGAGGTCGTTAATCCGACACAGGCGAGCGCACCGACGCCGCCGCGGACGTCGGACTTTCGCATTCGGCTGCGCAGCAACCGGCCGAACAGCTCGATTTCCATCATCAACGGCGTGACGACCGCGAGCTATACCTATGTGTATGAGGTCCGGCCGCTGCGTCAGGGTCGTTTGACGCTGCCGCCGTTCACGCTGCAGGACGGCGGGCGCGTCTACCGCACGAGGCCCGTCGTCATCCACGTCGGAAAGGGTGCCGGCCCGCCGGAGTTGTTCTGCGAGGTGCTCGTTCCGCGCGACACGGTCTACGTCGGCGAAGCGGTGGCGCTGACGCTCCGGGTCTGGGTTCGCAAGTTCACGCAGCGGGGCATCGGCACGTTGGACGCGTCGACGACGTTTCAGCTCTCCGATTCGGACGGGTCGAGCTTCGGCGTCTTCGAAGACGCGGTCGCGCAGACGCCCCGGTACGACCAAGCCCGGAAGCGCGATGCGCAGGGCATCGCGTATGAGTATTATCGCTTCATGTGGGATACGACGGTTTATCCGAAGGCGACCGGTCCGCTTGATGTGGGTCGGGTTGTCATCGCCTGGCGCTATCCGACGCGCCTCTCGCGGGGCGTGTTCGGCGGCCTGCGCTTTTCGCGCCCGCCGCGTCGGTTGCAGGTTTCGCCCACCGCGCCTCGCGTCCAGGTCAAGGCCGTTCCGCTGGAAGGGCGCCCCGGCGATTTCAACGGCGCGATCGGGCGATTCACAATCGAGACGCGCGCGAAGCCCACGCGCGTGCCGGTCGGCGATCCGATCACGTTGACGATGGTGATTCGCGGCGATGTGCCGCTCGAACGGCTTCGGGCCCCGAAGCTTTCCGCCGTGCCGGATCTGGTGCGAGACTTCGAGATCTCCGGCGAGTCGCTCGCGGGGGAGGTCCGGAAAGACCGGAAGGTCTTTTCACAGACCATCCGCGCCTTGCGGCAGGACGTCGCCGAAATCCCTCCGCTGCCGATGAGCTTTTTCAATCCGGAGACGGGGCGGTATGAGACACACTGGAGCGATGCGATCGCGATTGAGGTCTTGCCGGCCAGACGACTGAATCTCCCCGTCGATGCGGAGACGCCCGCCGGCGCGCCGCCGCCGGCCGCGCTGGTCGAATCGGCCGCGGGGCTGCGGGCCAACTACGCCGACGTTGACCGGATGCTGGCCGATCAGTCGGTTGGATTCGGCAAGGGCATCGTTGCGCTGCTCGGCGGCCTGCCGGTCTTGTATCTCTTCACGTGGATCGCGGTGCGGCGGTCGGCCCGATTCCGGCGGGATGTGGCCCTGCGGCGTCGGGCGCGGGCCTACGCCACGGCGAAGCGAGCCCTGCGCGGCGGAAACTCGCGGACGGATCCGGCGCGGGTCGCCGGTGCCGTGCTGCGATACGTGGCCGATCGGTGCAATGTCCCGCCGGCCGGCCTGACGCGCGGCGACGCCCTGCGCTTGCTGAGCGAAAGAGAAGTTCCCGACGAGACGCGCACCGCGTTGGACGCGTTCCTCGAAGCCCTCGAGTCAGCACGGTATGCAGGCACCAGCCGGATCGAAGGCGACGGCATGGTGTCAAAGGCCCGCGAGCTGATCCAGGAACTGGAGCGATGTGATCTGAGATGAACTTCGTGCGGATCGGGTCACTGTTGCTGTTGGCCGGCCTGTCGGGACCGGCGCCGGCATCTCCGACGGCGCCGTCGCTTGCGCCTAGACCGCGGACGCGCCGCGCGGTTCTTCAGGACGCGCTGCGGCGATTCGACGAGGCCGTCGCGATCCAGAATACCGATGCGGCCCGAGCCGAACAGCTCTACCGCGAAGCCCTCGGTGGTTTCGAGGCGTTGATCGATGAAGGCATCCGAAATGCTTACCTTTACTACAACACCGCGAACACGCAGGTTCACCTCGGTGAGATCGGGCGTGCCATCGCGAACTATCGGCGCGGGCTGAGGCTCCGCCCGGCGGACCCCGATCTGAAGCGGAATCTCGAAGTCGCGCGGCGCCGCTGCGCCCGGCCCATTCCACCCACGGCGACCGGCGCCGTCGCCCGGACCCTTTTCTTCTGGCACTACGATACCTCGCCGGCGGGGCGTGCCGCGGTCGCGGTGGCGGCCTATGTCGTGCTGTGGCTGCTTCTTCTGCTGCGTCTCTTTGTTCGGCGCGCTCGGGCGGCGCTGGGGTGGACGGCGGTCGGCCTGGGCGTTGTGGCGTCGGCGACGGGGTTCAGTGTTTCCTGGGATGCCGGGCTGATCCGGCAGAATCTCGAAGGCGTGATCATCGCGGATCAGGCGGTCCTGAGAAAAGGCAACGGAGAAGGCTATCAGCCCCAGCTCGTCCAACCCCTGCCGGAGGGGGTGGAGTTTCGCGTGCTGGAATCCCGGGCGGATGTCGAGGGCGATCGCTGGTTGCACGTGGAGCTGCCGGACGGCAAGGACGGTTGGCTTCGCGCGGATCGGACGGAAGTCTTCTGACGGCGTGCTTGAGGATTCCTCAGCCGGTGAAGCGTACGGGATCCGCTCCGTCTTCGCCCTCGGAGGCGGCGGTCGGGGGCGCCGCCGCGCTCGACTCGTCGAAGGTCTCCTGCGGATCGAGTCGGTCGGGTTCGAGTTCGCACATCAGCGGCTCCTCGGGCTGGGAGCGACCGGTGAGCTTATAGAACCCCGCCAGGATCGGCCCGCTGAGCGCATAGGCCACGGCGACGATCGCAACGGTCATTTGAAACTGGACGACGAGGCCGATCAGCACGCCGATGGCGATCGAAACGACCTGCCAGAAAGGGCGCCGGCCGCGGAGCACGGCATTGACGAGGTGCGCGTAGCGAAACGGGCTGACCATGAGGAGGCCGGCGACCAGGGCGAAGGGCGGCATGAGGATGGCGAGGACCCGCATGGTTCTGGGATGCGCGAGTTCCTGGAGCAACTCCTGGTGCAGGATGACCGCGCCGATGATGGCCCCCGCGGCGCCGGGCGACGGCAATCCGCGGAAGCCCAGGTGGGCTGATTCGTCTTCTTCGTTCTCGACGTTGAACCGTGCGAGGCGCAGGGCGGTGCAGCCGACATAGACGGCGGCCATGACCCACTCCGCGCGCCAGTATGTCCGCTCCCAGAAGGACAAGGTCGAGATGTTCCACGAGGTCGTCGGCTGGGCGATGCAGAGCACGAGGAAGGCGGGGGCGACGCCGAAACTGACCACGTCGGCGAGCGAATCCAACTGGGCGCCGAATTCGCTGGTCTTGCGCGTCAGCCGGGCCAGGCGGCCGTCCATTCCGTCGAACACCATTGCCGCGATGATCAGGTATGCCGCGGCCGAGAGGAAAGAGGAAAACAGGCCGGTCAGCCCCGTCCCGGCGACCGCTTCGGCCGACTGGCCCGACGCGGCCGCCTGCGCGCTGAGCACGGAGAGATAAATCGCGCCGACGCCGCAGGTGAGGTTGCCGAGCGTGGCCAGCGAGGGCAGGACGCCGATCGTCTTGAGGACGCGCTCGCGCCGGCGCGCCGCGCGCCCGGGAATGTCGCCGACACCTCTGATCTTCATCACGACTTCCTCCGATCGGCCGTCAGACCAGGGCACGGTCGGGCGCCGATCGCTCGTCGGGCGCGCGGCCCCCTACATCGGCCGCCGGCCGTTTCGCCGGCCGCAGCAGGATCGTCTCGCCGCCCTTGACATGATCGTTGATTCGGACGGCGGGCTCGAGTCCACAGTCCGCGGGAACCACGAGATCCGTCCGGGAGCCGAACTTGATCATCCCGATCCGCTGTCCGCGAGACAGTGTGTCGCCGGGCGTAACATTGCAGACGATCCGCCGGGCGATCAGCCCCGCGACTTGCCGGACGATCACCGGTCCGCCGAGATCGTCGTGCGGCTCGATGACGATCGTGTTGTTTTCGTTGCGCGAACCCGACTCGGGATGGCGGGCGTCGAGGAATTCGCCGGGGCGGTACTCGGTCCGAACGACATGGCCGCCGCACGGCGCCCGGTTGATGTGCACGTCGAAGACGGAAAGGAAGACGCTGATCTTCAGGGCGGGGCCGTCGAGGCCCTCGAGCCGGTCGAGCCGCGAGACCTCGGTCACCTTGCCGTCGGCGGGGGCGACCATCAGGCCGGGGGCCTCGGGGACGGAGCGCCGCGGATCGCGAAAGAAGGCGAGGGCGAAGATCCACCCGGCGAGCAGGGGGACGGCGAGCGCCCAGAACCACGGGGAGACGGCGACCGCCGCCCAGATCGCCCCGGCGCCGCCGGCGCCGAGCGTGGTGGTGGCCAAGAGCATTTCCCGCAGACCGTCTCTTGCAAGGGACATT
>JBHHUY010000092.1:0-11088 GCA_046753965.1 Phycisphaerae bacterium | reverse complement strand
CCGTCAACCGGCTGCCCAAGGCGGCATACCGGAGCTGACAGCTGCTCAGTTTGTCCCGTAGAGCCGGTCCCCGAAATCCCCCAGCCCCGGAAGGATGAACTTGCGGTCGTCCAGCTCCCGGTCGAGCGCGGCGGTGTAGACCATCACGCCCGGGAACTCCGCGTGGAGGCGCCGCACGCCCTCCGGGGCCGCGATGATCGACGCGAAGATCATCACGGCCGGCACGCGCCTGGGGGACCAGGTTCGGGCGGCCGCCTGGCGGTACTTTGTGGTGAACGACCGCGTGTCCGATTCGGCGATCAGATGCCTCGCCAACAAGGGAAAACGGTCGAAGCGGGTCTGGCTCGACATCATCGACTCACGCGTCCGGTCTTCCGAGACAACCGACCCCGAGGTGCCGAGCCGGCTGCTCGGCGCCATCCTCCGGTCGAACGATGAGGCGCTGTGCGGGGCGGCGCTCGATTCGCTGCTCTCGCTCAAGATTGAACCCGACTGGCGTCTCATCGGCGCCGCATCCGAAGCGGCCCAACGCGCCGCACTCGATCGGATCGACACGCTGCCTCGCGAGCAGGCGGCGCGACTCCTGATCACCCTGATGAAGTCCGTGCGGCATGAATCCGCCGAGCGGATCGCTCGGCAAGCGCGATCCATGCACCTGCGCCTGACGGGACCGCGCGATCCGATCTTTGCCCAGTGGGCGTCCGCGAGCGAGCCGTCGGAGCGGACGGCACTGCTGACCGTCCTGAAGGCCCTCGATCTGGAGGACTTGATCTATTCGCAACCGTTTGTCCGAATCATCGCCGAGGCCCGCGCCGTTGAAGCCGAAGCGCAGGTGCGCTCGGCCGCGCTTGAGATGCTCGTGGAACAATTCCTCAGACGCCTGGAAGAAGAAGGGCCGGCGGGCGATCACGACGGTGTTCAGGCGAGCTTCCCCCTTCTCTCGCCGCTGGAGTGGACCGATCCGGTGGTTCAAGGGCTCGTCGACGCCGTTCGGACCGGCCCGCCGGCTCGTCGGCTGGACGCGCTCGCTTGTCTGCTGCGGGGCGGTCTGGCCGAGGAGGCGGAACGGTCTCTGGCCACGCCCCGTCGCACGACCGAGGAATGGATCGAGGTGCTGACGCGCATGATGGAGCGCGAGGATATCGCTGGGTGCAGCGGCTTCCTGGCACTGCTCGGGCGCCTGCTGCGGCCGAAACACGCCGAACTGACCGACCCGATCCTCGCGCATCTCGATCGCGCCGCCGGTCACTCGCGCGAGGACGCATGGCGGGTCACTTGCGCCCTCAAGTCGGGTGCTGATTTCCACGCACTCAACGAACTTGCGTCGGTTCGCCCGCCGCGAAAGGCCGCGAGGGTCTTGCAGTGGATGATCCGGCTCGGGCACCTGACGGCGCAGGATCGCCAGCGATTCCTGGCCGGCCGGGATGTCGATTCGCGCGAACGCCGGCTCGAGCAGATTGATCTGCGACGAGCGCAACTCGTCGATGGTCGCTATGGCGTGTTTGCGGTCGTTGAAACCTCGCGCTGGGAGGAAGACATCCGACCGCCTGACGAGCGAGGCGTCATTCTCTCGCGCAAACGCTGGCGCGTCCCCCGGCGCACGACCCTGTCGCTTCCGCCTCTGACGCTCCGAGCCAACACCGACGATGCGGGCTATGTGGTGCGCTGGGGCGATCGGATCATCGGTCGCGGGGTGAGCCGGACGGATGTCAGAAAGGTTCGAGGGCCGGACTCCTTTTCACCCAGGCTGGTTCGACCAACGAATGATTCCGTCGGCGAGCGGGGGTGGGGCTGGCCGGACTGGCAAGGCGGGCAGCGCCCGAGTGCGCTGGCCGTTGGCCCCGCCGTTCTCGGCAGCCGGCTCGTCCACGAGAACCCGACTGCCAACACAATGACCCTGGAGCTCTCGGCGTATCTCAGGGCCGGGCTCGAAGCGGCGAAGTTCTGCGATCGGCAGGAAGCCGACCGGCTGGTCCCGTCGCCGTACAAGATCACCTTGCGTTACGCCGCGTTTGCGAGCTACTACGGCGTCGGTGTCGCCAGGCCGCTGCCGTTTGCGCCGGGGCGCCCCGGTGAGCGACATCTGCTGAATGTGATGCTGGTGCTGGAGCGCATGGACGAAACACCGCCGACGTTCCCGTAAGAGTGCGTCCCGCATGTCCTGTGGCACCGCCGTCCCGGCGGCGCGGACACGGGAGGGACGCCCGCGCCACAGAGGTTTCAGGACGGACCCCAAGACGCATCGGGCGGACACCTACGGTCCGGGCGGGGAAGTATCCTCGCGCGCAGGGGGCCCCGCGCGGGCGATCAGGCTCTGGAGCAACTCGCGTTCGAGCCGGCGGTCGCGGGGCATGTCGGTCCAGACCTGGTTCTGGTCGGGTGACAAACCGGCGCCGCGTTCGATCGGCGTCGTGTTGGGCAGGTCGTTGAATTGCTCGTTTTGCTGGAAGACGCGGTGGTCGGCCGTGTCGAGCCGTTGGACGCGCACCCGGCAACGGACCACCGAACCCGACGCTGCGGCGCGGACCCACAGGGTGGCTTGGCGGCGCATGCGGTTCTTGAACTTGAAGGCGGTTTCGCGGATCCGCCCGGTACCGCCTGTCTGGTCGTATTCGACCGGGCTGCTCTCGATTCGGCCTTCGGCCCGGAGGGCGTGAACCCGGTTGAAATACTGCCGCATCGCTTCGAGGCCGGCATCGAACGCGACATCGGGCGGAGTCTCCGCCAGCCGCTGCGTCGTTGCATCGGCGGCAGACGATCGAAGCCTCGCCTCGGCGTTGAGGTCGTCGCAACCGATCGTGCCGAGCAGCAGCGAGCCGGCGGCGCAGATGGCGATTCCGCCCCGCAACACGAGGGATCGCGGTTGCGCATGCGGCGCGCGGACCTTGCATGGATTCGGTTGACCCTGTGCTGGTCGTGTGGTGGGCTGATGCATGGATCCGGCTCCTTGTGGGGGATGCGCCCGCATCGCCTGCCAACCTAATCCCCACTCCACGAGACGTCAACTCGACACGAAATGTGCTACACTCGCCCGCCGTCATGGTCTCCTCACGCACCCTGTTCCTCGATCTGGTCTCCGGGCGGAAGCGGGGTCTCGTCTCCGATCTGGCGCGCGGCGGGTTGTCGCTGCTGGCCGTGTTCTATCGCGTCATCCTCGCGATTCGGAACGGGTACTACATCTGGCTCCGGGCGGGCGGCCGACGGATGCCGTGCCCGGTGATTTCGGTGGGCAACCTGACGGTCGGCGGTACGGGAAAAACACCGTTGTCGGCGCTGCTGGCCGAGATGTTGCGGAAGCGGGGTCGGCGCGTCGCCGTCTTGACGCGCGGTTACAAGGGCCGGGCCATTCAGGTCGACGCGGAGCGGCGGGATGCGGCGATGGGCCAGTGGCGGCGCGAAAGCGACGAGGCGCTGGTCCTGAAGCAGCGGTGTCCCAACGCGATCATCGTGATCAACCCGGATCGCGTCACGGGCGCGAGAGCGGCCCTGTCGCAGGGCGCTGATGTCCTGATCCTGGACGACGGCTTCCAGCATCGCCGGCTGGCCCGCGACTTGGACATTGTCCTGATCGATGCGACGGCGCCGTTCGGCCACGGGAGGCTGCTGCCGCGCGGGTTGCTCCGGGAGCCCGAGAAGGCGTTGCGGCGTGCCGACCTGATCGTCCTGACGCGGAGTGACCAGATCGAGAGCTCGGACCGGACGCTGCTCGTCGCGCAGCTCAGGCGGACTTCGGGAGGGCGGCCGGTTCTATCGGCGATCCATCGGATCCGCGGCTTCCTGGATCTCAAGGGTCGGCCCGTGCCGATCGAGGACGCCAGCGCGATGCAGGCGGTGATCTTCGCCGGCATCGCGAACTTCGGGAGTTTCCGGCGGTGCGTGGAGGCGTTGGATGTTCATGTGCTGGCGGCCTATGAGTATCCCGACCATCATGACTACACTGCGGAGGAAATCGCCGCCCTGGGCGACGTGGCGTCGAACCTGGAGGCCAACGTCATCCTCACGACGGAAAAGGACGCGGTGAAGCTCGTCGGACGCTGGGAGGGGCAGGCGTGCCGACTGCTCGTCCCGCGTTTGGAGATCGAGTTTCAGGGGGAAGGGGATACAATACTGAATCAGATGCTCACACAGGTCTTGGAGGCCGAGCCGTTGGTGCCGAGGGCGTGATTCAATCGAGCCGGGGTCGTTATGAGCGGACGCTACAAACCAGTCGATCTCGCGAAGCTGGAGACCTATGCCATCGGCCGCCGCCCCCACAAGTTCGACGTTGAACGGCTCGCGGGGCTTCCGCCCCGGGGCGCGGGTTTTCGGGAGTGGTACGAATCCCTGCCGCCTTATCTGGGCGTCCGCGCGCTCCGGGCGGTCGCCGACGCCGTCGCGGCAGCGCGGGGCGCGGGTCGCCCCGTGGTCTTCGCGATGGGCGCGCATGTCATCAAGGTCGGTTGCTCGCCGGTTGTTTGCGACTTGATCCGGCGCGGCCTCGTTACGGCGCTGGCCATGAACGGCGCGACGGCGATTCACGACGTCGAAGTGGCCACGATCGGACAGACCAGCGAAGAAGTGGCCGAGACGCTCGCGGACGGTCGCTTCGGCATGGTGGAGGAGACGCCCGCTTTCTTCGCCGAGGCCCTGGGCTCGGCGGCCGCCGGCGAGACGGGGTTGGGCGCCGCGCTGGGGGCGCACCTGGAACGCATCGGGGCGCCCCATGCGGATCACAGCGTTCTTGCGGCCGCCCATCAGGCGGGCATCCCCGCCACGGTACACGTTGCAATGGGCACCGACACGATCCACATGCACGAAAACGTGGCGGCCAGCGACCTGCTCCAACGCAGCACCGTCGATTTCCGCCTCATCTGCAGCGTCGTGGCCGATCTGGCGGCCGATCCGCCCACGGCGGCGGGCGGCGTCTGGTGCAACATCGGATCGGCCGTACTGCTGCCCGAGGTGTTCCTCAAGGCGGTGGCTGTGGCACGCAACATGGGCCGCGATCTCGACAAGATGACCACCGCGAACCTGGATATGATCCGTCACTATCGCCCGAGCGAAAACGTCGTGGGGCGTCCGGTGAAGCCGGGTCGCGGCCATCACATTACAGGACACCACGAGTTGCTCTTGCCTTTGTTGCGGCAGGTGTTGATTGAACGGGTTTAGAGTGCGTTTGAGAATCGCCTTTTTCGGGGCCATGCCCACCGGGAAACGCACGGATTCGGTCGGCCGCCGTTTCCTCGCAGGCGCGGCTCGAATCTCGTACGCTCGGCGTTTTGTTCCGGCGGGGCAGACACACGGGGACCCAAGCGATGACCGAACCACGAAGAGCGGCGGTCTTTGTTGACCGTGACCGGACCCTGATCGAAGACCCGGGCTACCTGCGCGATCCGAACCAGGTCCGGTTGTGTCCGGGCGTGGCCGAGGCCGTGGCCCGCCTGCGCGAAGCCGGCTATCCCGTCGTGGTGGTTTCGAACCAATCGGGGGTTGCACGGGGCTACCTGACGGAGGAGGACCTCGCGGCCATCCACCAGCAGATGCAGGACTTGCTTCGGGCGGAAGGCTCGGGCGTGGACGCGATCTACTATTGTCCGTTCCTGGACGATCCCGAAGCCGTCATCGAGGAGTATCGACGTGACAGCGATCTGCGTAAGCCGAAACCGGGGATGCTGCTGCTCGCCGCCGAGGAAATGGGGCTGGATCTCGAATCCTCGTGGATGATCGGCGATGCCACACGAGACATCCAGGCGGGTCTGGCGGCCGGTTGCCGGACGGTCCTGATCGGCAACGGCGAAGTCGAGCCGTCCGCCGCGCCGGATTTCGTCGCCGCCGATTTGCGCGGGGCGGCCGACCTCGTGCTGCGGGAGTCCTTTCGCCAGGCCTATGACGCCGGGTTGTCCGCGGTGTCGAATGCGCCGCCGCCGGGCGAGGGAGCGGGGATCGACGCACCTCCCGTCGAGGCTGAGACGCCGCCGCCCGCGGCTTCACCGGAACCGAAAGAGGAGCCCTCGATCGAGCCGCCGTCCCCCACGCCCGCGGAGCTGACGGGCGAGTCTGAGATTGAATCACCGGCGGAGCCGGCGTCGAAGCCGCCCGAACCCGAAGGGGAATCTGTGGTTCCCGCTCCCCAGGCGGCCGCATCCCCGTTGCCCGAGACGGAGACGCCGTCGGCGCCGGTTGTTGAGTCTGCTCGGGAGGCTCCGCACGGCGAGGCAGGCAGGATCGAGTCAACGCTCGGCGAGATTCTTGAAGAACTGCGAATGATGAAGCGCGAGCGGCGCTACGCGGAGTTTTCCATCGCCCATCTGGTCGGCGCAATCGCCCAGGCCTTCGCGCTGTGTGCCGTCTTCTGGGGAATCTACGCCGCCGTCGACGGGCGCCTGGCCACTGCGCAGATTCGCATCCTGGCCGGCGTCGCCTTCCAGTTGATGGCCCTCACCGGCTTATCGTTCGGGCACCGCAAGTGAGCGTTCGGCCCGGAGGAATCCGGAGCCGGCTCATTTCTTGGGGGCCGGCAGGACGATGGGCGGATCGACGTCTTCCACCGTTTCGCCGTTCTCGATGAGCAGGCCGCGCGCCCGCATGATCGAGCCTTCCAGCTTGCGGACGCGTTCGTCGGAAGGCGGCGTGCCGGACGCAAGAAGTTCCTTGCGCTGTTCGATCATCTCTTCCATCCGAACGCGGATGGTGGCGTAAATGAGGTCCGTCTTCGCCTGGCGTTCCGAGACCTTCGGATTGACGCTTGCCGGCGTGGGCTTCAGGCTCGGGGCGTTCGCCGGTTTCGCCTTGACGACCTTGACGCTGACCTTGGGGGCCGGGGCGGTCTTCTCGACCGCGGCGGGCTTCTCAAGGGTCACGGGCTTCTCGGCGAGCTTCGGCGCGCGGGCGGTCGGCGCCGGTTTCGGCTTCGGTGCTTGTGCCGTCGGCTGAACAGCGCCGCTTTGGTCCGTGGCCCCCGGCTCGGCCGGCTGCTCGCATCCGATCAGCGCGAAGACAAGAAGGCTCGCGAGCATGTAGGTGTGAGGAACTTTCGATCGAACGCGCTCAAGAATGGTCATGGTTAATCTCCCGTCAGTCACTTGCCCCGGAACGCGAGGCCCGATTCTCCGATGACAACCCGCCCAGCCGAATCGGGCGGTCTAGTGTTTCTTCGTTTGCGGCTGTGAGGCGGCTTGCGACGTGGCTTGCCCGGTCGCCACCCAATCGGTCGATCGCGTGATCTCGACCCTCGTGGCGATGAACTTCTTCGCGCCACCCTTGCCCTCGCTGTAGCCGCGGACGCGCACCTTGTCGCCCGGTCGGATGTCTTTCATCGTCTGGGTCCGACCGTTGATCATGACGATCGCATCGTCCGTAAACGTCCCTTCGACCTCGATCTCCTCGCCACGGTCGTTGACGTAGAGCATCGACACGACGCGATCGTTCAGATTGATCTTCTTCGCCACGCCCTTGACTTCGTAGTCGCGGCGATGACGCTCACTGCGATCCGAGCACCCGTTCGGCAGGCAAACAGCCAGCAGCAGCAGTTGAAGAAACAGCACTCGCCGATTCATTCGGACGATTCTCCGTTGGTCCGCGTCCTCCGCCCCCGGATGCGTACCGAAAAGCACTCTCACGCCGGTTGAGGGGACTCCATCCTGAGAACCCCAAGCGGGTACTTTAGCTTTGGTGTGTGGCGAAGGCAAATGGGTTAACCGCGGGCGGCGGCCCCACCCCCCGGATGGGCGGCAGGACCCGAACCACGGCGGCTTGCCTCGGTCGGTGGCGGCTCCTATCGTGTCCGATCGATCATGAGTGGTGAACCCTCGATGCCTTCGCCGGAATCGCCGCCGGGTGCGGCACATTGCCCCGCGGCAAGGCGCGGATGGTACGCGGCACTCGGGCTGTCTGTCTTCCTCCTCCTCGGCCTGGACTGGCTCCTTGCGCGGCTTCTCTGGCTGCCGTTGTTCTTCGGGCTGTTCTTTTTCCTCGTCGCCGGGTTGATCGTCGGGGGGGTGTCCTTTCGCGCCGCTCGCGCCGCCCGCCCTTTGACCCGACGCGGCATCCTCCTGGGCGCCTTCGCCGTCGCGACGGTGAGCACGCTGGCGACGGTGGGTTGGGAATACGTCCACATCTCGGGCACGATCGGCGACCCGCCGGCCTTCGCGCACGCGAGGAACGCCGCCCGGCGCGGCGGCTCGCCCGCAAAGGAGGTCGGCCGGCTGGCGACCGATCGCTTCAAGGAACAACTCGCGGAGAACTATCCGCCGGGCGGCCCGATCGGCTACGTCCAGTGGGCCGTCGCTTCGGGAGAAATGGACCTCGAGGTTTCGGGGTTCACCGAAAAGGTGTCCATCGACCAGCGGGGGCTCATCTGGCCGCTTCGCACGGCGGCCGCCCTGCTGCTGACAGTCGCCGGGCTCTGGTTGAGTTTTGAGTCCCTTCGATCGCCCATGCCGATCAGCAACGTCCTGGCGCCGGGCGAAGAATACGAAGAAATCGACTGAGGCCGCGGCCGGAGCGGCCGGCGCCTTCGGCCCGCGTGCCTTAATTGACGCTGTGGCAAGCGAGACAGTTGGGGGGATCTACCTGGAAATCGGGGGTGTGCGTCTCGGGCAGAGGCCAGACCGGATCATCGCCGACGTGGCAGAGGACGCACGCGGCGGCCGAATCGGTGTGCTGCTCGCCGCGGTTGGCCGTGAACTGCATCCGTCCCGCGCCCAGGCGCAAACGCCCTTCGGCCCGGCCGGCGTCCTGATCGACCGTCCCGCGAAGCGCCCGCGCCTCGTCCTCTCCATGGACGACGACTTGCCCGGTTGGCCGGTAGTCTCCATCGCTGTAGAAGCGGACGACCAGCGAGGCGTCGGGTGAGCCGTCGTCCATCGACACCAGGGCCCGCCATTCACCGCAGCCGCAGCTTGCGAGCAGGAAGTCGCCGAGGTCCCGATCACAAGTGTCGGCCTGCCGGACGCGCCCATAGTAGGGCCGCGTGTCGGTGATTCCGCCGACCACGACGGTCATGTCCTCGGGCGGGCTGAAGTCGAAGGCGTCACAGCCGACGAGAACCAGCGCGAGTGTTGTCATCCAGAGCCACCGCACGCTCAATCCCTCTCAATGCCGCCTCTTGCAGAGGATTGCCGATCGTAGCGGCGATTCCACGTCTTGCCAGTCATTGCGGCGCACGCTCTGGGTGGCGGCTCACCGCGCGGCCGAGCCCGTTCGCCTGAGCCGGACCCGACGGATGCCGTGCCGGGTGAGGCGCAGGCGGAGCGATTCGGTCAGGTAGCCCGCGAGCCGCACGTGGTAGTAGAGCAGCAGCGTGGGAAAGCAACGGACCATCTCGGCGACCGATTTGCGCTTGCGGAATCGTTCGTTGTAGGCGAGGGCGGCCAGGGCGCACCCGAACAGGACGAGCGGCGCCGCGATCAGGCGATCATCGACCAGCACCAGGGGCAGGCTCGCATACGCAAGGATGAACGGCAGCAAATCGAGCCGGGGGGGCAGGTGGTACTTGTAGACAAGCCAGGCCGCTGCCGCGCCGCCGATGAACGCCTGTCGAAAAAACGACCGGCGGTCGTGGCCGTGCTCGTGGTGGACGACGGCGTCCGGAGCGAGCCGTTGTTCGTAACCGGCCGCCCGCAGGCGCAGGAAGATGCCCTCCTCGTCGCAGCCGTATTGCAGGTCTTCGTCGAGGGGGTGCTCGATCAGCAGGTTGCGGCGGATGCACATGTTGCCCGCGACGAGGCGCGGGGCCGCGCCGGCGCCGTGCACCCGGCTCGTGCCCTTGAGGGTGAGTTCGTAGATGTTGGAGGGCGGCGGGGAGTCCACGCGGCCGGTGACCGCCGCGATGCGATCGTGCGTGAAGCCCGCCATCAGTTGCTCCAGCCAGTCGGGCGCCGCGACGCAGTCGCTGTCCAGGAAGGCGATGTAGTCTCCCCGGGCCTCACGAATGGCCCGGTTGCGGCTGGCGTTCGCGCCGAGGCGGCGCTCATTTCGCAGCCAGCGCAGCTTCATCCGTGGGTTGCTCGCGGCGAATGACTGCAGCCAGCGGCTCGTTTCGTCGGATGAGGCGTCGTCGACGACGATGATTTCGACGTCTGGATAGCGCTGCTCGCGCAGGGCCTCGAGGCATCGGCTCAGAGACGCGCGGCGGTCTCGCGTGGGAACCACGACAGTGACCGGCGGCGAACCGGGTCTGTCGAACGTCCGTGTGTCTTGGTCTCGATTAGCAGACACCGGATCGTGGCCCCCGTCCTGGTTTATCGCATGGGAACTGTTTCATTACTTGCCATATGCGGCGCCGCGCGCATCGTTCCATTCCCGATAGACCCGCAGCACGGGCTGGACCGATGTCTTCCAGTTGTATCGCCGCTCCACGGCCCGGCGGCCGTTCTCTCCCAATCGGCGGCGGAGCGCGGGATCCTTCAGTTCAATCACCTTCTCGGCAAGTGACTCGGGGTTTCGATCCTCGAAGACCAGGCCGCAGCGCGCGTCGTCGACCACACGCATCATCGGACGGATGCTGCTGATGACAATGGGTCTTCCGAGGATCATGAATTGGAAGATTTTGTTGGGCATGCCGGTTTCAACGTTCGGCGTCGAGATGTGCGGGATCAGGCAGACCCGGCTCGTCCGGATGTAGCTCGGCAGTCGTTCGAACGGCTGATGGCCCTCGAACGTCACGCGGTCGCCCAGTTCCAACTGCTCGGCAAGGGCCTCCAGTTCGGATTGGATGATGCCCGAACCGACCAGGACGAATCGCGCGTTGGGGATGCTCTCGAGGATGGAGGGCATCGCGCGGATTGCGACATCGAGGCCGCGTTGCGGCCCGAACCCGCCGACATACAGGATGACGAAATCGTCGCGGAACCGCTCAACCACAGACTCGTCGATCTCCAGTCCGTCGAAGTAGTCCACGTCTTCGGTGTTGGTCACGACGAGAATGTCTTCCAGTGTCGCGCCGAGTTTACGGATGCGGGGAATGTGCTCGTCGGCGACGACCACGACCTTGTCGGCCCGACGGCAGGCCAGGTACTCGTCGATGCGCAGCGGGACGAGCTGCATCGGCGCGAAGAAGCGCATTCTGCGATAGACCGCCGCTTGCCAGCTCGATTCGAGCATGACGGG
>JBHHUY010000091.1:0-11099 GCA_046753965.1 Phycisphaerae bacterium | reverse complement strand
CAGTCTAACAATCGCGAGCCGCGAGCTTTAGCTCGCGCGGCCGCTTGATGCAGAGGAACGCCGACCAGGGCTCGAAAAGCCGCGCGGACTGAAGTCCGCGGCTCTTCTTCGCGGAAACCGTTCAGTTTGAATACGGTGTCAGTCCGCTCAGGAGGCGCCGTGCGCCGGCTTCTCGGATTCATCGACAAACCGCACCGGCGTGCCGACGCGGATCATGCGCGCCAGGCGCAGCACGTCCCAGTTCGTCAGACGGATGCAGCCGTGTGAACCGGTCTTGCCGATCAGGTCGGGCCGCGGCGTGCCGTGGAGACCGTAGCCCTTCAGACTCAGACCGATCCAGCAGACGCCGACCGGGCTCCGCGGACCAGGGGGAATCACAAGCCGCCGGTGCACGGTCTTCACCTCAGGCCACTGCTCGGGTCGGAACAGATACTTCGGGTTCATCGCGATACTCGCGACCGTGCAACGCCCGGTCGGTCGGCTGACGCCGGCTCGCGCGATCGAACAGTGAAACAGCGCGAGTGTCCGGCCCGCGTCGTCCAGCGCGCGGACCGTCTTGGCGTCGAAGTCCACCTCGAGGCGATCGGCCTTTCGTGCCGCGCGTTCCGAGACGACGTTGGGCACGATGAGCACGTCTCCGGGCCGTACCGCACCCAGGTCCGTACCGGGGTTGAGCCGCGTCAGCAGCGGCAAGCTGCAATGGCCGTTGTTCGCGGCCACCGACGCCAGCGACGCGAACCCCAGCCACCGCGCCTTCGACTTGGCGATCCAATCCTCGGGACAGGGCCCCACCAATTGTAAATCGTCCTCGGTCAGAACATAGCGTCGGACGACGGGCAGATCGCCGAGCCCGAGCGCCTCGCGGGTCTCGCGATCGAAGGCGCCGGTGGGCGGAAGCCCGGCCGCGCGTTGAAACGCCGTCAGGCCTGCTCGCGTCTTGGGCCCCGCCTTGGCGTCGATCAGGCCGGGTGAGAAACCGGCACGGTCCAGCGCGACCTGCCACGCGAGTACTTCGCGCCGGCTCGCCGACAGATGCGCCAACGCGGAATCGACCCCGGCCGCCCGCGATCGCGCGGCCGCGGCGCGGCGTGTCCGCGCCACGTGCATCGGCGAACGCTTCCCGGCCGCGCGAGACTCGCGCCGGGCCGGGCCGTTCAGCGCCCGATTCTTCGGACGGAGGGGCGCCGGCTGCGCGGGACGCAGCAGCCGCTGGGCACCGGCATCCGCGCCGCCCCCCAGCACCACGCTGGAGCAGCAAGCAAGCAAGATCAAACGGCGGAATCGTGCAAACACGGCATGGTCCTCCGGCGCGAGGCCCCGGCGCACGGGGAGTTTCGCCCTCTTCTTCTTATCATCGGCAGACCCGCTGAATCGGATGATGCCGGAAGTGAAACAGCGGTATAATCGCACCCCGTGTCGACCGCCGAACTGACCATCACCGTCCTCGGCTCCGGGACCTCCCACGGCATCCCCATGATCGGGTGCGACTGCCCCGTCTGCGCCTCGCCGGATCGGCGGGACAGGCGGACGCGTCCCAGCATCACCATCCGGTACGCCGGTGCGACGCTCCTGATCGACACGAGCCCCGAGCTCCGGCTCCAGTGTCTCGCCTGCGATGTTCGGCGGGTCGATGCCGTGCTGTTCACCCATCTCCACGTCGATCACGTGGCCGGGCTCGACGACCTGCGGCGGTTCAACTGGCTCCAGCAGGCCGAGATTTCCTGCTACGGACAGCCCGCCACGCTCGAACGCCTCCGGCGCATGTTTCCTTATGTGTTTGACGATCGGATCCAGCACCCCTCGGCCGTGCCGCGGCTCAGCCTCCACGAGATCGACGGACCACTCGAAATCGGCGGCCGCGAGATCACGCCGATTCCGCTGCTCCACGGCGAACTGGCGGTGCTCGGTTTTCGCGTCGGTCGTTTCGCCTACTGCACCGACGTCAGCGAAATCCCGGCGGCGTCCCGCCCGCTTCTCGAAGACCTCGACGTGCTGATTCTCGACGCCCTGCGAAAGCGGCCGCATCCGACCCACTTCAACCTCGAACAGGCGGTGCGCGAGGCTGGCGAAATCGGCGCGAAGCGGACTTTCTTCACCCACATCGCCCACGAACTCGGGCATGAAGAAACGAACCGCAGCCTTCCGCCGGGCATGGCGCTGGCCTACGATACGCAGGTGATTCACTCGGATTGACCCCATGACCCACGCAACGGAAAACCCCGCGTCCGTCGCACAGGCCGCGCGGATTCCGCTCGACGTGCCCTGCGGCATCTGCGGCTACAACCTGCGTTCGCTCGAAATGACGGCGCGATGTCCGGAATGCGGCAACGCCATCGCCGACAGCCTGCGGCGCGGCCGGTTGATGTTCGCCGACCCCGCCTGGTTGGGCAGACTCCGCACCGGCATCACGAACACCCTCTGGATCGTCCTCGCCGTCGTCGTCCTGATCGTGGCCGGCGTCGCCGCGCTGACGTTCGCGACGGCCGTCGGCAAGAACACGACGCTCCTGGACGCGGGGCTCCTGCTCAGCGGCGTCGGATTCACCACGATCTGGCTGTTCAACCTCCGGTACCTGACGACGCCGGAGCCCGAACCCGGTTCGACGGGCCGCGCCAGACGGTCGAGGTTGGCGCGGTGGATCATCGGCCTGCAACTCGTCAGCGTCCTCACCTACACTCCGTACATCCTGGTCATGCTGGTCATTCTGTTTCGCTCGCCGGACTCGACTCGCGCTTTCATCGCAACGTCGATCCTCGGCGCCGTGAGCATCGCCTTCCAGAATCTTAGCTTCTTCCTCCTGCTGATCTACATGCGCCGCATCGCCCGGCGCGAGACCAGGAAGGGCCTTGGCAAACTGATCACCTTCCTGACCTGGGGACAGGCAGGGATGGCGGCGCTCGGGGTCATCTCTATCGGCATCGCCCTGAAGACACCCGTGGCGGCGACACCGACGACGGCCGCGGTGTTCGCAACGTTGGGCTACACCCCCGGCGCTCCGGGAACCGCGTCGGGAAACCCCGGCATCGCCCTGACACAACCGGTGACAATCAAGATGACAACGGCCGCGCCGACACCCCGGCCGCCCCTCGCATTCCTCAGTGGCCTGCTCTCTACGATCGCCTTCATGGTGCTGCTCCAGCTCTTCGTCCTCACCTGGCTCGTCTGCGCCGTCGTGGCACTCTTCTGGTTCCGCAGCGCCTTGACCCGCGCGATCCGGCACAATGCGGTCCACCTCTTCACCCTGCCACCAGCCCGTCGTCGTGCGCCGTGACCGTTGACGATTGCCGTGAGATTCGACTTCGCGCCCGCCTTCACGACCGCTCATCACACAGCCGCAGACCGGCGGCGTCCGTCCGGCTCGCGGACCAGCCGGCGGGCACCACCGTCTCGCTGTACGCTTCGCGGATCGAAGCGGGGCCCCGGACGACGGCACCGGCCGGCAGCCGGTCTCGTTCGTAGACAACCGTCTTCGTCGTTCCTTCACCCTGCTGATGCACGCGAGCGGCGCCAAGATCGCTTGTCGGCGCGGGCGAAACGGGCCACCGCGGCCGGCGGGTCTCGATGACGGCCATCACACGGATCGCGCGGACCTCGATCGTTCCATGGGCGCCCATGTCCGCCGCTCGCGACGCATGGAAGCCTTCCAGCACCCGCGTCGCGTCCGCCAGATCATCGCAGGCCACTTCGGTTGTGGAGGCCTCCCCCGGACACGCCAACTCGGCGAAACGCCGGCAGACGGCGTCGTCGAGGTCATAGCCTTCCCGGCTGATCGCGCCATACGCCTCGTCCATCAACCGGAGGAATGCCCGCCGGAGATCGGGCACATTCAGCGGCGCCGCGGGCACCTCCGAACGCACATGCAGAATGCGATTCGCCAGCAACATGCCGACGGTCGCAAGCATGCCCGCGCGGTCCGGGACGAGTATCGTCCGCAGCCCCACGCGCTCGGCGAGCCGGGCGGCCAGCGGAGGACCGCCGCCGCCGAAACAGATCAGCGGCAACGTCGAGAGATTGTCCGCACCCGCGTGCTGCTTCGATCCGGCAAGCACACACCCGAGCGCGCCCGCCACGACTTCAAGTGCAGGCGTTCCCTTCGCCGACAGGGCCGGTCGTTGCAGCGCGACGGCGCGTCGGTGGGCGTCCAGCAGCGCAACGGTCGCCCGGCCGTTTCCCACCTCGACGACCGCTGCCGCGCCGAGGCGGTGTTCGTCGGCGGCTTGACGGGCGGCGGCCAAGGCGGGATCGCCCGCGATCTCCTCCCCCATCACGTGAACCCAGCGCGCCCCGTGCCGCAGCGCCAGACGCGAAAGGGTCTCGATTCCGACGGCCTCGGCCAGTCGAGGATGGGTACAACGACACAAGACCTGGTAAGGCCGGGCTGGACGCAACTGTCCGATCCACCGCGGCCAGGCGGCATCGGGAGATTCGACCGGCCATTTCTCCGCGTGGAGCGTCTGGCCATCCCACTTGCATAGCCCGACAGAGCGGAAACCGATGTCGATTGCGAGAATGTCCAAGCCGCGCCTCCCGCCGGCACATGCTATTCGATCGGCCGCGTCTTTACACAGCGGGGCGAACGGCGATTATGTGTCCATGCCGACGACGACACATGACACGCCGCGATCCGAACGGACTGCTTCAGATGCGCCGCCCGCGGAACCGGCGCACACCGACGACGCGAGCCGCCGGGAAACGCGCATCGCCGCAGGTCTCGTGATCGCATGCCTGCTCATCACCGCGGTATTCGGGCAACTCTCTCCGCGAGGCGTCCTTCAATTCGACGACCTGACGCACTATCTCTACGCAAAATGGGCCTGGACCTGGCCTGCCTACCTGCTGGATGCCTGGGGCCGGCCGGGGTTTACCGCCCTCTACTTCATTCCGGCGCGATTCGGCTGGCCCGCGTGCCGGCTGCTCTCCGCCGCGCTCATGGCGGGCAGCGCGTGGTTCGCCTTCAGAATCGCACAGCGAATGGGCCTGCGCCACGCCTGGGGCGTGGTGCTTTTCTGTTATGCCCAGCCCCTGTTCTTCCAGTTGTCCGAAACGACCCTCACCGAAACGCCGCTGACCTTCTATCTCACCTTCGCGGTCTTCCTCGCGCTCTCGGGCCGGTGGTCGCTCTCCGCCGCCGTCCTGTCCATCGGACTCGTCACCCGGCATGAGGCGATCATCTTCCTCCCGGTCTGGGCATGGCTCGCGCGAAAGCAGCGAATCCGCCTGGTTCGCCTGTGGCCGCTGCTCCTGGCGCCCCTGCTTGTGAATCTCCTGGCCGTCGCGGCGGATCTGCGGCCCGCGCTGGTGAGCCTCCTCGAACCCCGCGCGACGACCCAATACGGCTTCGGGGGCTGGCTCACCTTCGTCGCGCGCTCCCTCCACGCCTGGGGGCCCGCCGTCGCGGTCCTGATAATCGTCGGCATTCGCCCAATGGCGAGGCGCCCCGGTGGTCTAATGCCGGTTCTCGTCGTCGCGGTCTTCTTCGGCGCTCAAACGGTGATCCGCGCGCTGGGCCTGTTCGGATCGGGCGGTTACGCGCGATTCCTCGTGCCGATCGGGCCGCTCGCGGCCATCGCCGCTTTGGAAGGCTGGCACCGACTCCGCGGTGTCGGCCGGGATGATCGTCGCCGCGCGCTGATCCTGGCGGCCGGGGCGATGCTCTTCCTCTGGGTGAGCATGGAACGCGAACTCGTGCTCATCGCGCGGGGCGCGGCCGCCGGCAGTGAAGTGGTGCGCCTCGCGGAGGCGCGCCGTGCCGTCGAGATCATGACGGTGCTCTTCACACTCCTCGTCCTCGCCGAGCTCCGGCGCTGGCGAACGTCCTTCGGCACAAAGCGAAACCCCGCATTGGTTCCCACCGCGCTGGTCGTCATCATGGGGCTCACCTGCTTCGTCTGCTGCCGGCCGCTCCCGCCGCCGAGGGAGGCGCCGCTCATCGCTCGGATGATGCGGGACCTCGCGGCCAAGGGTCTGGGCGGGCGGGAGATCATCTCGGCGAACATCTGGATCGACGACGTCACCCGGCGCGAACTGCCTCCCCGCCGACCGAGCGTGCGCGAGCAGTTGCAGCTGGCGCCCCTCGGAACCCTCTTTGCATGGGAAAGACAGTTTGCGGCCTCGGAAGACCACAAGCTGTCGCTGGCCGAGTTCCTGGAAAGCCCGGCCTTCCGCCTCGTCCTCCGGACACCGCCGCGGGCAGGCGCGCGCGAGCCCTACCTCACAGTGTTCGAAAAGGTTGGCCCCTGGGGCCCGCGGCCGCTCGGGCCTCCGATCCAAACGCAGGACTAGCCTGGCCCAACGCGCCGGCGGCACGGCATGCGGCGTTGCAGCAATCGCTCCGGCCTTTTATGATGCCGGACACCGAACCATGGGGGGCTGGCGGCGCATCACGCGGCCGCGGCCACAAATCGAGGACCCGGATCGTGATTTCTCAACCCTCCCCCAGCACCGGCCGCCGATGTGCCCCGTTTTCGCGTGTCCTGCTGATCGGATTGGACGGGGCGACCTTCGACGTGTTGGGCCCGCTCATGGATCGAGGGCTCATGCCGGAGTTGAAGGAACTTGTGGACGGAGGCACGTCGGGCCCGCTCGAATCCACGCGTCCCCCGATCACCCCGGCCGCCTGGACCACCTTCATGACCGGCAAAGGCCCGGGCAAACACGGCATCATTGACTTCCTCCGCTACGATCCGACCACCAACACGCTTTCTTTCAACAACAACACGAAGATCGGCAAGAAGGCCAAGACGATCTGGCAGATCCTGAGCGACAAGCAATACAAGGTCGGCTCCATCCACGTACCGATGACCTACCCCCCCGAAGCGGTCAACGGTTTCATGATCAGCGGCTTCGACACACCCCAGGGCAAGGGTTTTACCTACCCTCCAGAGTTGGAGCGCGACATCCTCGCGGAGTATCCCGACTATACCCATGAAAAGCGATGGGAACGCAAGGCCACCGGCGGAGACGACCTCTTCGCCAGGAACCTCGAATACATCGCCCACAGTTTCGATCGCGGCTATGAGTTGGCCCGCTGGTGCGGCGACAAGTACGGCTGGGATGTGATGATGGTGCTGTTCAAGTTCGTCGACAACCTCCAGCACAAGGCCTGGCGGTACATCGATGAGCGAACGAAGCACGACCATCCCAAACGCGCCGAACTGACGGAACAATGCTGGTCGCGGCTCGACACGGTCATCGGCAAGCTGAAAGCCCTGGCCGCGGAGCACGGCGCCCACGTCCTTGTCATGTCGGACCACGGACACGGCAGCCTGGACGGCAAGGCCCAGCCCAACCTCCTCCTGTCGCGCTGGGGTTACCTGGCACTCCGCAGCCGCGCGGCCCAGGCCAGGACCCGCGCGGCCACATGGTTCCGGCGTTTGGCCAAGCCGAGCTTCGCCGAACAGGTCGGGCATGCCAGTGCGCTCGATGACGATCTGGCCGTGGATTGGTCACGAACCCGCGCCTGCGTCCTGCACGCCGGCGTCTACGGTTTTCTCTATGTCAACCTGAAAGGACGGCAGCCTCAGGGCATCGTCGAGCCGGCGGACTTCAAGAAGGTGCTTCACGAAGTTCGTGAACGACTCCTCGGCGCGACCTGCAAGGACCGTGACGGCCGCCCCACCCGGATCTTCGAGGACGTCCTCATCACCGAGGAGCTGTACGCATTCGATCGCGACGAGCATCCTTGGATGCCCGACTTGCTGCTCGCGCCGGCCGACGGCCTGGCGGTCGTGAAGAAAATCCGCGGCCGATCGCCCGTGCGCTGGGTTCCCTTCAGTCGCCTCGAAGGCACCCATCGCCTCGAAGGCATCTTCATCGCCAACGGCCCCGGCATTTGCTCGGGCAAGACGTCGCGGGCAGGCATCGCCGACCTGGCCCCCACCCTCCTGGCCGGACTCGGCGAACCCGTGCCCAAGGACATGGACGGCAAGGTGATGCAGCAACTGTTCAGCGAGCCGGTGGTCGTCGAATACGAACCGCCGCAGGAACGGAAGATCGAGGAGGAAGCACCGGCGCTCTCTCAACAACAGATGCAGGAAGTCGCCAACCGACTCAGCGATCTGGGGTATCTCGACTAATACGGCAGCAACTCGGACTGCCGCGACGTAACGGCATCGCGACATCGCTCGCAATCCTCCGCACCAAGCACGCGTCAGGCCGCGGCGTCTGCCAAGCCGAGCTGCGCCGGCAATCGGCATTCGACTTTTTTACCTCACCCCATTTCTTGCCGTCGCCTGGCAATGGCATGGACCATCCGCCTTCCGCGACCGCGCCGCCCGTTCCAGTCCGATAAGCCGGCGCGCGAAAACGCGCCGCGGCCTTCCAGTCGGCACTTCGCGCTTGCCTGCGCTGCGCGCATTGTCTTATCATGGAGCAATTCCGACGATCGAAGGGGCCGCTCGAGACTCGCACAATTCGTCCTCGCCAACCGAGCGGATTCTCGCTGCTTCATGGGTGATCAGGGTTGACTGCCGCAATCGTGATGATCGCCGCCTTGAAAGACACGGCCTTCGCATCGGCGTCCGGACAGCCCCCGCGGAGACCGGCCCGGCATGTCTACGGCCGCCTGGTAGTCCGTTTCGGACGAGTCGACGCCGAAGCCCGACGACACAGGAGCTCCCCGCTGGCGTGAGGAGGCCGCACCCAATGGAATCGCCCGTATCGAGGCCGGCGGACGTGGTACCCAACGAACCCCGATGATGGCCGCATTCGCGGCAGGAGAGCCGATTCATGAAAGAAAGAAGTCGTTACTTTCCAAGCGTGCTGCTGCTGGTCGTCGCGGCCGCGGGCTTCACGCCTTCGCCCACGGTTGCCGACCACTTTGTCTTTGTCGCCGACGCATCGAGAGTCCGCGTTTCGGACATCAACACGCTCGCGCCCATCACCGACCTGACGGGCAGCCTGGCCACGTGCGGCGGCTTCAGCGACAACTGCGCCGGGTTCGACGACGGGCTTCACATGGTCGTCGACAGCCTGGGACGCAGAATCTTCGTCTCGGACCACGATTCCGATTTCTCGGTCTATGATTTCAGCGCCTGCCTGACCGAGGTGTTTCCCACGTTCGGCGGGTCGCTGTCCGAACCGCTGGGCATCGCGACCCTGCCCGATGGAAAACTCCTGATCACCGACGAAGAAGATTCCGGCGGCCCGGGCTCCGAGGGCCTCTTTCGCCTCAACAGCGACTTGACCCTGGACCTCGCTGCCTCCGGGAAGTACTCTTTGGATGGCGCCGAGGGCGTGGCGTATGACGCGGTGCACGACCGCATCTACGTTGCCGACGAAGACGATTACGACATCGAAATCTTTGACGGCTCGACCCTGGCGCACATCGCATCCGTGCCGTTCTGTTCATTCGGCGACGGCGCCTACTGGCTCGGCGTCGACGGCTCGTCAAACCGCCTGTTCGTGCTCTCCGACAGCCGCTGCTCCCAGACCGGTCCGGCGAGCCCGACGCGAGGAGAAACTTCGGCCTACGGCATACACGTCTACCAAATCCTCTCCGGCGGCGACGACCTCGAATACAATGAGACGCTCTTCGGATCGGGCGGCCCCCTCCAAGACTGTTTCGGCACCCTGGCCGTGAGCGAGAGCACCGACCGCCTCTTCGCGATCGATTACTGCAACCACACCGTCGCGATCTTCGACACCACCACACTCGAGTTCCTCGGCACGATGCCGGTCGATCGCGCCGGCGAGGAGCCGCTCATGGTCTCGGTCGGAGACATCGAGGCGCAGGACTGCAACAGCAACGGCATCCAGGATAGCTGTGACCTCTGTCCCCCGGAAACCGACGGTGCCGGCTGGACGGAAGTGTCCGACGCCGGCGAACTGCTCGCCTCGGCGCAGACGCCCCGGGGCACGGGCCCCCTGGCGTCAATCAGCGGGACGATCGACTTCGGATGTGATGCGGATGTCTACAAGATCCGCGTGACCGGCGGTGGAACCTTCTCCGCCTCGACCGTGGGCAACGCCCCCTTCGATACCGAGTTGTTCCTCTTCGACGCCAACGGTTTCGGTGTCTATACGAACGACGACGTCACGGCCGACTCCGTTGACGTCACGTCCCGCCTGCCCGATGGAGATCCGCTGACACCGGTCACGCCGGGGATCTACTTTCTGGCCATCAGTGGATGGAAGGTCGACCCGGTCAGCACCGGGGGGTTCATCTTCCCGAACCCCAACAACGTTCCCGACGTCTTCGGGCCGACCGGTCCGGGCGGCGGGTCGCCCCTGAGCGGCTGGGACCCCGACGGAATCAGTTGTTTCGAGACCGGAGCCTACACGACCCTTCTCACCGGCGCCGAGTTTGTCGGCTGCTCATTGGACTGCAACGGGAACGGTGTACCGGACGAATGCGAGACCGACTGCAATGCGAACGGCGTGGCCGACGAATGCGAACTGAACGGGCAGACCGACGCCAACGCCGACGGCCTGCTCGATGAGTGCGATCCCTGCCTGGGCGGCACGGACGCCACGCCGCCGGTCATCACGAATTGTCCGGCGACGATTCGCGTGTCGCTCGACGCGAATTGCGGCTTCCCGGCGCCGGACTTCTCATTCGAGGTGGGTGTCGCGGACGACTGCACCGACCTGGCCGAACTGGTGGTAACCACCGATCCACCGGACCTCACGACCCTTGCCGTAGGAACGCACCAGGTGACCGTGACAATCGCCGACGAGGCGGGCAACGCGACGGCCTGCGACGTGACGTTCATCATCGAGGTCGGTGATTGTGACACCGGAGCGCCCGAACCGCCCGAACCGCAGCCGGCCCCCTGTCCGCCGGATGCCGGTGCGCTGAACCTGCTCTTCAGCCTGCTCTTCCACGCGCCGGTCTGTGCGTTGGGTTGTCCGTTGATGATTCTGATCACCTTCGGCGGAATGGTGGTCTGGAAGTTCGGCCACCGGCGGCGATACAAGTAGAGAACAGGGCGAGGACGCAGACGTTCGTCGTCCGCCGCTTGGCCGGTTGCAGATGAACGGGAGGCGATCGAGATGGAACAATCATTCTTGCGAACCGTGACCGAGTTGTTTTTCTCGGTCTTCCCGACCGGTTTCTTTGTCCAGATGCTCGATGCGCTGGCGGCGATCCTCAATGCCCT
>JBHHUY010000090.1:0-11101 GCA_046753965.1 Phycisphaerae bacterium | reverse complement strand
CGATGCCCGACGTCTTCCGCGCCTACGCCTATAATGCTGCGTACGGCAGGATAGCGTCTATGACGGGCATTCCATCCAAACCGATCGTCTCGTTCGGCGTGCTCGTCGGGCTCTTCGCCGGTGGGTCGCTGCGGCCTGCTCGAGGACAACCGCCCGCGAGCGGCGAGAAGGCCGCCGGTGCCTCCTATCTGAACACGAGCTTCGAGGCGAAAGAGGCCCTGAGCCGCGCCCGGAAACATGTCCGGCGCGGGAACTGGCCGGCCGCCGCGACGGCCTTTCAGGAGATCGGCGAACGGTACGGCGACTATCTGACGAAGCGCGACGGGGAGCGGTTTCTCAGCATCCGGCGCTTTGTGAATGAAACGATCTCCGGGTGGCCGGAGGCCGGGCGTTCGGCCTATCGCACCGCCTTTGAAGCGATTGCCGACGGTGCCTTGGCCGCTGCGCTCAAGCGGGCGGACATCGAGGCGCTGGCCCGCATCGCGGATCGGTACTACGCCACGCGGGCCGGGGCGTCCGCGCTCGACGCGGCGGCGGAGCTGGCCATCGAACGAGGCGATTTCGCCTCGGCGCGCCAGTGGTATGCCCGCCTGCTGGCGACCCATCCCGACCGTGAGCACGGCGTCTGGCGCTGGCGCGCCAAGCGTGCGCTCTGCGAGGCATGGGAAGGTCGCGCGGCGCGATTGCGCAAGCTCCGCGCCGAGCTCGCGGCGGCCCCCGACGGGCCGCGCGTGAGCTGGGCCGGCCGCGATCAACCCCTTCTTGCGTTCGTCGACGAGATGCTCCGACAGATCGATACGGGGACGGCCGTCGCGCCCGATTCTCACGGCAACCCTCAGATCTTTTGCGGCGGTCCGGACCGCCGGGCCTTCTTCGAGACGACGGCCGTCGCCGAAGCGCGGCTCTGGCGATTTTCGGATTTCGAAGGCCCCCGCCCGGCGGAGAACGGCGTCGAACGCGACACCGTCGATGAGGACCGCCGGCACGCCAGGTTGCGGTCGATCCAGAGCGGCCGACTCGTCGCGGGCATCCCGGTGAGCGGCGACGGGCTGCTCTTTGTCCACGACGCGCGGACGGTCTGGGCGATCGACCCGTTGCGAACACAAGCGCCGGCCTGGCGGTTCGACCTGTCCCCTCCCGCGGCGGCCGAACCCCGGTGGATCAACGAAGACGAGCCGCCGGAGCAGTTCACCTCCCTCTTCGCGAACGGACGGCTCTACGTCGATCTGGAACGCCGCGCCTCGGCCGGCGACGCCGATGAGACACGACGCGCGTCATCGCTGTTCTGCCTGGACGCGAAGACCGGTCGGCTCCTCTGGCAGAACAACCTCGCGGATGTCGGCTCGCGTTTCGAAGACGTCCGCCTGGACGGCGCGCCGCTTCTGCACAACGGCAAGCTCTTCGCGGTCGTCCGCCGCCGCAAGGCCTTCGGATTCGAAGCCTGTCTACTGCTCTGCATCGATCCCGAGACCGGCCGCCTCCAGTGGAAGACACACGTCGGCGAGGCGCCGACGGGAAGCTACGGCTACTATCGCCCGACGCGCGCGCACGCCGCCGCCGCCGGCGATCTCGTCTTCGTGCCGACGAATCTCGGCACCGTGGCGGCGGTTTCAGCGACAACCGGTCGCGTGGCCTGGCTGCGGTGCTACCGGTCCCGCTTCGCCGAGGAATCGGAGGGCACCTGGCCCACGCGGTTCGGCCGGCCGATCCGTTCGTGGCAATACCAGCCGGCGATCGTCTGGGGCGACGCGGTCGTTTGCATGCCGCTCGACCTTGAGACCATCCTCGTCCTCGACCAGAACGACGGCCGGCTGCGGCGTCGCATTCCGCTCGCTTCGCTGTTCAATCCGGAGATGCTCGTCGGGCTGGCCGGCGATCGCCTGTATACCCTGAGCGGCGAGTTGGTGTGTTACGACCTGGCGGCCGACAAGATTGCGTGGCAACGCCCGCTCGCCGAAGGCCAGCCCCTCGGCCGCGGGGCGGTGACAACGAACGGCGTTTTCATCCCGACCCATTCCGCCCTGCTCCAGTATCCGCTGGAAGGCGGACCGGCTCGTGTCCATCGCTGGGCCCTCGAAGACGCGGGCAACATCCTGCCGCTGCCCGATCAACTCGTCGTCGCCTCGGCCGGATCGCTGTTCGGCTTGGTCGGCCGGCGCGAGGCCTTCGCGCGATTGACGGACCGGATGAACAAGCGACCGCGCGATGATCGCGCCGCGCTGGCCGTGGCGAACCTCGCGTTCAAGACCGGCGCGTATCAACGGGGCCTCGACGCGGTCGCGGAAGCCGTCCGGCGGCTCGGCGGGCCGGCCGGCATCCGCGAGGATCAGACCCGTCGCCGGCTGTTCAATCGACTCCTTCAATTCGCCGACGCCCTGTTGGCGTCGCCGACGAACCTGCCCGAGGACGCGCGGCCCGAGCGACGGCAAGTTGTGATGAAGCTGCTGGATCTGGCGGGCGGGTTCGCGGTGGATATCGAATCGCGGGTTTCCTGCCGCCTGCTGTCCGCGCGGACGCGGCTGCTTCTTGGAAACACCGAAGCGGCGCTCGCGATCTACCAGCAGATTCTCGCCGAGAAGCCGTTGCGCCGACACCGGATGCGCGTCCGCCCCGAGGATTATCCGCCCGGTTTCAAGATCGCCCCGGAGGTGTCGGAAGCACAACCCCAGCGGACGGTCGCCATGTTCATCGAGGACTGGATCGACCGGCTGCTTGCGGAACACGGGCGCGACTGCTACAGCGCCGTCGAACAACAGGCTCGCAAGCGACTGAAGCTCGCGGAGGCCGACGACGATCTCGACGCGATTCTCGAAGTGGCCGAAGCCTTTCCCAACAGCCGCACGGCCCCGGTCGCATTGGCCGCGCATGCCCGGCGAGCCCGCGCGCGCCGCGTCTGGCCTGCCGCGGTGCGTTCGTACCGCCGGGCGATTCGCGGCGCGGCTGCGGCGGATCGCCCGATGCTGCTGCGAGAGTTCGTCGCCTGTCTTCTCGAGTCAGGCCGCGCCGAGGAAGCAAGCCAATGGCTCGAGCGCGGCGAGCGTGATTACGCCGATTACCGATTCGAAGCGGGCGGGCGGTCCATCGGGTTCGCGGCTTGGCGGCGTCTCCTCCTCGCCGCGGACAACGCTCCGTTGGCGCTCGCGACCGGGCACGACGGGCGGCCCGGACGCCCCCGGGTTCGATGGCCCCTCCTCGGCACACGCGGCCGCCTGTTCGCCGACCGGGTCGCCGTGCTTGAGCCGCGGTTCCCTGACCTGCCCGACACCGGGTGGGATGCCGTCCTCACCTACGCGGGCGGGCAACTCGACGCCGAGCGTCCCGCCACCGGCCGGAGCATCTGGCCCCGGCGCGTGGCTTGCCCCGCGCAACCCGTTCTTCTCGGCATGGATTCGGCGCGATTCGTTCTCGCCGACGCGCACCGGCTCTTCGCCCTGACGCGAACCAGCGGCCAACTCGCCTGGCAGTTCGGCCGTGTGCCGGCGGAAGACCCGGGGGCAGACCCCGAGTCGATGCCGGCCTGGACGCAACACGCCCTGACCCCGGCGCATCTCGTCAGCGCGTCGGACAACGGCGAACTCGCCTGCCTCGATCCGGCGGACGGGACCCTGCGCTGGCGTCGCAGGATCGGTGAATCGGGGGCCGAAGCGCTCGCCGCGAACGATCGCCATGTGTTCTGCGCCCAGTGGTCCGTCCGCCACAACCTGATCCATGTCCTCGATGTCCGGACCGGCCAGACGATTCACACGGTTCGGATCGAAGAGGCTCGGCCGGTTCAGCTCCTCGTGCCGGATCCCGAGGGCATGTTGCTCGTCGTTCTGACGCGGTCGATCCTGTCGATTGACCCCGACCGCGGGGCGATTCGATGGCGAGCCGACACGCGCGAGCGATTCGTCCCGGCGTCGCTCGCGGTCGATGCCGAGGGTGTCTTCCTCAGCGACGACGATCGCCGCATCACCAAGTTCGATCTCTACGACGGGCGTGTCCTGTGGCAAACCGCGCCGATCGGCAATGATTTCCGCGACGGCCTCTGGGTGGCGGTCGCCGGCGGCCGCCTGCTGGTCGCATCAAGCGACACACTGGCCGCGTTCGACACCGCCGACGGTCGACGTCTTTGGGCCGCCGACGCCCCGCCGGGTCTGCGACTCCAGACGCCCATCGTTCTCGCGGACGCGATCGTCGGCCTCTCTCCGGCCCCTTCGGCGGCCGACGCAGATCATCCGCCCGACGGCGTGCATGGCGGCGAGAAACGTTTCCTGATTCGGCGGTACGACCTCCGCACCGGCCGGGCGCTGCCGGCGGCGCGGAACGGCCCCCTGCTGACCGAACCCATCGCGGCGTTCGGCGGTCTGTTTGTTCGGAACCAGTCGCTCCTGCTGCTCGACGGAAACCGTCTGATCGGCTACGTTGGCAGTGCGGAGGACCGGTAGCGAACACCGAAGAGTGGGCGGCGGAAGCGGGGCGATTGTCCGGCGCTCTGGCAAGACGGGCCGCGGGCAGGAACAAGGTGAATGTGTGATCCGCCAAACGGCAAAGCCGGCCCGTCGGCGGAACCACGCAACGGGCCTCGTTGTTCCTGCTCGATCGCTCCCTCGGTTTCGGAGTAGTCGGCCTCGGCACGTCTCTTTCTATTCGTCTTCCCGATGTTGGAGATGTCATTCAACCCTGACGGGACCCGCAGCCCATGACGACTGACCTGAACATCGCGACCTTTGTCGATCCGCAGTTTGGCGAGAACGCATACGTCGTTTCGTGTCGCGAAGGCGGGCCCTGCTGGATCATCGACCCCGGCCTGCCGCCGTCGGCCAAGGAGATCCTCACGCACATCGACGCCCACGGCCTGCAACCCGCCGCGCTCGTCCTGACGCACGGCCATCTCGATCACATCGCCGGGGTTCCTGACGTTCTGAAAGCCCATGACGCGCTGCCGATCTACATGGCCGAAGCGGCGCAACCCGCCCTGACCGATCCGAGCGCGAACCTCTCTGTCGAGACGGGCATGCCCGTCGTGGTCGGCCGGTTCGAAGCGCATGATCTGCCGGCCGACGGAACCCTGCCGCTCGACGGAACGACCTGGCGCGTGTTCGACACGTCGGGCCATGCGCCGGGCAGCCGCAGCCTTTATTGCGCAGAGGCGGGCGTCGTCTTCGTCGGGGATGCCCTGTTCGCGGGCTCGATCGGGCGGACCGATTTCCATCACAGCGAGCCGGGCGTTTTCATTCGCAACATCCGCGAACGGTTGCTGACCCTGCCGGAGGCCACGCGCGTCTATTCCGGCCACGGCCCCGTGACGACCATCGGCGCGGAGAGGCGCACCAATCCGTTCCTGCAGGGATAGGGCCACCTGAACCAACCCATTCGAGACGCCGGCGCTCTGCCAATGCGGTCCGGCCCGGGATCGCTGGTGCGTGGGTCATCGCGTGAGGTTGCGTTTCCAACTTCGGCGCGCTGCTGCGAATCCGCCCATCGAGGGCCCACGGACGGGGCCATCCGCGGCCGGAGGGCTCGGTGGCCACGTGCCAGGCGAGCCGGCGCCGCCGGAATGAGCCGATCGCCGCTTGAAGACGGCCCGGGGGGCCTCTAGGCTATGGTGCGATGTCCACGCCCAAGGAGAAGATCACGCTCTCGACCCTGATGGCCCGCAAGCGTCAGCGCCGGCCGATCACCATGCTGACGGCCTATGACTTCCCGACCGCTCAGATCGAGGAAGCCGCCGGCGTGGACAGTATCCTCGTGGGGGATTCGGCGGCCCAGGTCGTCTTGGGTTATGACTCCACCCTGCCGATCACGATGGGCTTTCTCGTGACGATCGCCGCCGCGGTCCGCCGGGGGGCGCCCCGCGTCTTTCTCGTGGGCGACATGCCCTACCTCTCGTTCAACGTGAACCCCGAAGAGGCGATTCGCAACGCCGGCCGATTCATGGCCGAGGCGGGCTGCGACTGCGTCAAGATCGAGGGCGACGCGCGGATCGCCGAGACCGTTCGGCTGATGTCCGCCGCGACCATCCCGGTCATGGTGCACCTCGGCCTGCGGCCGCAGGCGGTCCACCAGTTCGGCGGCTACCGCGCCCAGGGCCGGATGGCGGAGGCCGCGCAGCGCCTCATCGACGACGCGAAGCTGCTGGAAGAAGCGGGCGCTTGCGCCTTGCTGTTGGAGGCCGTTCCGCCCGAGCCGGCGAAGATCATCGCGGAATCCACACGACTGCCCGTCATCGGTTGCGGCGCCGGGCCGCACTGCGACGGCCATGTCGTCGTGTTTCACGACATGGTGGGCCTGACGAACACGCCGCTCCCGCGGTTTGTGAAACGCTACGCCGATGCCCGCGGGATGATCCGCGAGGCCGTCGATGGCTACGTCGCCGACATCGTGCAGGGGCGCTATCCTGCCGCGGAGCATTGCTATCAGATGGAGTCGGGCGAAGCCGCAAAGCTGCGCCCGGCCCTCGAACCGTCGTAGCCTCGGAGGCTGCGTCGGAGACGCACCCCACCTTCCACTTGTTTGGCGACACGGTCAGGTTAGAATGTGGTACGGTCGATGGCCGGCAAGACGCGATGGGATGTGCCAAAGACGAACGCGGGCGATTAGCTCAGTTGGCTAGAGCGTGCGGATCACACCCGCAAGGTCGCAGGTTCGAGCCCTGCATCGCCCAATCCGACTGCCTTGCAACCCACTACACCTCAACCGCCGCTCGCAGTTTCGTATCCACGCGGGCGATGTGTTGATCGAGCCAATCGCAGAGCAGGGTCTCGACATCCAGGACAACACGTGTCGAAATGCCCTTGCCTTCGCACGTCTCCTTGATGGCGGCGAAGCGTCTGAGGAACTCCTCATGCGCGGCCTTGTTCGCGTTGCACGCCGTGCATTTCAGCCGCTGCATGTGCCGCTCTTCACAACTGAAGTGATTGACGACATAGCCCTCCAGAAAAGAGAGAATCCTGCCGAGCTCTTCCGTGCCCCTGCCCTCTTTCATTCCGGAAAGCAGTTCGTTCAGCGCTTCGATCAGTTGCTTGTGCTGTTCGTCAATCTCGCGGATGCCGCATGCATACCGTTCTTCCGACCAGACGAGGTAAGACATCTGACGTGCCCGTCCTTTCTTTCGATCGCCGCCGGATTCTCCGTATCGGCCATCCCCTCCGGTGTATTCACTCGATTTGTCCGAATAGGGACCCCGAAGGCGTGCCCGCAGGGAATCCTCGCTGCCGCGGGAGGCGATGGGCGACCGGGATCGGTGTTTTCGGTCCGAACGGATCGGCGATCGAGGCGGGGCGTCAGGGCGATTCGGACTTGCGGCCCGTGGTCGGGTCCCACGTGCACTTCGGGCAGATGTTCGGCTCGCCGTCTTCGTTCAGCGCGGGGAAGATGCCGCCGCAGTCCGGACACTTGTGCGCGGCCTGGCCGGTCATCTGCCCGCAATCCTTGCAGCGGGCGACCTTGACCATCGCGCGGCTGCCGTGGCCTCGCGGCGCGGCCCCGCCGGCCGCCTCTGCTTCTTCGTCCGAGCCCTCTTGAAACCGCGTCCCAACGGCCGTGACCATCTCGGGACCGGTCAGTTCGAATCCCTTGCCGCAGGCGCTGCAGTACCAGGCGGTCCGCATCTCGTCTGTGTCCGGAATCCCCTCGTCACCGGTGTTGTAGACGAAGTAGAGCGCAGCGGCGGCGCCGAGCAGCGCGACGGCGAGTCCCAGCTTGAGTCCGTCCTTGGTGGTCATCTCGAGACGCCTCGGCGCGACGGCGGGCTATCGGCCGATGATCCGCCAGCCCGCACCGCGGTGAAAACGCGTGTCATAGAACTTGTGCTCGCTGTGGCCGTCGAGAAAGAGGAACGTGTGACTGGAAAACTTGCGATGCCAGCCGACGCCGAGATGGCCCGTGTTGCCGGGCTGGGTCGAACCGACGAACAACTGGTCCACCTGGTTCTCCCACATCAGGACGAACTCCGACGCGCTGCCGCCGATGTCCTCATGGAGGATCTTCTTCCCTTGAAAGAAGAGGCTGCCGAGGTCGAAGCTCGACTGGCCCGTGAAGTACAGGTAATCCAGGAAGAACCAGTTGATGCTGTAGCTGTTGCCGTAGGCCTGCCAGCTTGATCGAGACTGTTCAAGACCCAGGTCTACATTCGGGTCGGTCGCGGTCGGCGAAACGGCCGAACGATCGCCGGGGCATTGGGTCACCTTAACCGGCAGATCGCCCTGGACGTTCGGGTCGAGGAACTTGTTGAGCGGGCGGAGCTCGGGCGGCACCTTGGCCCAATCGCCGTTCTGGTCTCCGGGCCAGGGCTTCGGCGCCTTCATGCCGCCCCAGCTATAACTGCTGTAGAAGGAAGTGCCGGGAAAAAGCTGAACCGTGCCGTCGGGCAGCGTGCGATGCACATAGGTCCACGGCAGGTTGTCGTTGTCGTTCAGGTAGAGAATGACCGCCGTTCCGATCTGCCTCATGTTGTTCATGCAGACCGTCTTCTTGCCTTCTTCGCGGGCCATGGCCAGGGCCGGCAGCAGAATGGCGATCAGCACGGCGATGATGGAGATCACCACCAGTAATTCGATCAGCGTAAAGCCTCGCCGCACCTGTCTCATGGTCGTCCTCCAGCCTGTCGGCCTGCGGCCGGTCGAGTCAACCGGTCGCGCGCGAGTGAGATCACGGGCTCATTGTCGACCGTACGCGACCGGATTCGCGAACGCCCGGTCCTCTGGGGCTCGCGGTGCAGATCGCGCCCGGCCATCACCCGCTGTCAGTCTGACTCGCCGAGATGTGGCGACGGCTCCACCCGATGCCGCGCCAAGGGTCCAGTATAACCCGATTGCGCCCTGAAATGCCAGCACAATCCTCGGGCCGCCTCTCCGGCGGGTGCATGACAGGTTTCGCGACGATCCCGACACGTTGTCGCCGTAGCGTCCGGCCCCCGTGCCGGACGTCGATGCAAGAAAGGCCCATCCGAGGTCTTCGGCCGCCACGGGGGGCGGCCGCTACGCGTATCCTCCGTCCCGCGGATTCTCTCATGGACCTCCTCTTCTCCGGCGGGACCGGGCGACTTCGAGCGGCCCTCGGCGGCGCCTGGAGCGGTCGCCTCTCCGAGGGTGCCCGACGCCCGCCACCGTCCGCTGCGGGCGCGTGCAGGCGCGCTTTCGCGACCCCGCGTCCGGGTATACATTCGTCCTTAGAGTGCGTCCTAAGACCTTCGTGGCACGGGGCGTCCCGCCCGTGTCCGCACCCGCCGAGACGGCGGTGCCACAGGACTTTCGGGGCGCTTTCAGTCAGTGCGGGCGTGCCCGGGTGCCGCCCGCGGGCACCCTGACGAGGAGTTCGATTCATGTTGGACGCACCCGTTCGCGCGGCGATGGAGCGCTGGCTGCAAGACCCCGCCATCGCCGAGCCCGACAAGCAGGAGATTCGAGCCCTTCAGGAGCGAGCCGACGATGCCGAGTTGACCGACCGCTTCTATCGCACCCTCGCGTTCGGAACGGGCGGGCTGCGCGGGACCATTGGCGCGGGCCTGAACCGGATGAACCTCTACACGGTGGGGGCGGCCGCTCAGGGCCTGGCGAATTACATCGCGCGGCACGGCGATGCCGCCCGGCGCGCCGGCGTCGCGATTGCGTTCGACTGTCGGCGGATGAGCGATGTCTTCGCCGCGCGGGTGGCCTGTGTGATGGCGGCCAACGGCATCACGGCGTATCTCTTTGACCGGCTGCGTCCCACGCCGGAACTATCCTTCGCCGTTCGCCACCTGGGCTGCACCGCCGGCGTCGTCATCACGGCCAGCCACAATCCACCGGAGTACAACGGCTTCAAGGCCTACTGGACCGACGGCGGCCAGGTCGTCCCTCCTCACGACCAGCGTATCATCGAAGAGGTCGGCCGGGTCGGCGGTTTCGAGAACATCCGGGCGATGCCCGAACAGGAAGCTCGATCGAAGGGACTGATCCGCCCGATCGGCCGCGACATCGACGAGCCGTTTCTCGACGCGGTACAAGCCACCTGCCTGAACCCGCAGGTCTGCCGGGAACAGGGCCGGAAGCTGAGAATCGTGTACACACCCCTCCACGGGACCGGCGGCGGTCTGATTCCCGAGGCCCTGCGGCGCCGCGGGCTTGAACAGGTCATCACGGTTCCCGAGCAGTCCGAGCCCGACGGCGAGTTCCCGACCGTCGCCTCGCCCAACCCGGAGGAGGCGGCCGCGCTGGCCATGGGCATCGACCTGGCCAGGCGAGAAGAGGCCGATGTGGTGATCGGCACCGACCCGGATGCCGATCGCGTCGGCCTGGCGGTGCGAGGGCGGGACGGCGTGTTCGTGCTGGTGAGCGGCAATCGCATCGGGGCGCTGCTGGCCGCATACATCTGCGAGCAGTTGAAGCAGGCCGGGCGATTTCCTGAAAACGGCGTTGTCCTCAGCACGATCGTCAGCAGCGATTTCATGAAGGAGATCGCCCGGAGCTACGGCGCGGAAGTCGTCGAGACGTTGACCGGTTTCAAGTGGATCGGCCGAAAGCTGCATGAGTACGACCTGGCGGGAACGCCGGATGCCCCCGCGAAGTCGTTCATCTTCGGCGCGGAGGAGAGCTACGGGTATCTTCCCGCCGCCTTGGCCCGAGACAAGGACGCCGTGACCAGCGCGGCGTTCATCGCCGAGCTGGCCGCCTTCGCCGCGAGCCGCGGCCGGAGCATCCTGGATGAACTGGACGCACTCTTCCGGCGCTACGGCTACTTTCAGGAAGGGGCGAAGAGTTTCGTCATGAAGGGGCCGACGGGCGCGGCGCGGATTGCGGCGCTGATGAACGACCTGCGCAACGCCCCCCCCTCTCGCATCGGGGGTTGCGATGTCGTGGCCATCGCTGATTGGATGACCGGCGAGGATCGCGACGCGCAGACCGGCGAGGTGCTGCGCCGCTACGACCTGCCAAAGAGCGATGTCGTGCAATTCACCCTTTCGGACGGAACGAAGGTCATCGCCCGTCCCAGCGGGACCGAGCCGAAGATCAAGTTCTACATCCTCGTGCGAGGCCCCGGCGACGATCCGGTCCGGGCGGCGGCGTCAGCCACGCGGCACATCGAGCGGATCACGGCCGATCTGGTGACACGCGTCGAAGCCGCCGGGCCATGAGCCCTC
>JBHHUY010000089.1:0-11103 GCA_046753965.1 Phycisphaerae bacterium | reverse complement strand
GCTACTTGTATTCTCCAAGATGGGATCCATGCGACAGGAGCCCTCGCCGGCGCGGCCGCGTCCCGAGGCGCTGCGCGGTGAGCGTACGTTCGTGGCCGAGTGCTGTGAAACAGGGAAAAAGCGCATGAAGGTCCTGGTCATCGGTGGTGGAGGGCGCGAACACGCCCTCTGCTGGAAACTGGCACGGTCGCCTCGGCGGCCCAAGGTGTATTGCGCGCCGGGTAACGCGGGCACCGCCGCCGTGGCGGAGAACATTTCCTGCGCCTCCGATGACGCAGCAGGGTTGCTCGCCTTCGCCCAGGCGGAGCACATCGACCTGACGGTGGTCGGGCCGGAAGGTCCGCTGTGCGCCGGAATCGTCGATCGCTTCACCGGAGCCGGTCTCCGCATCTTCGGTCCGACGGCCGCGGCAGCCAGACTGGAAGGCGACAAGGTCTATGCAAAGAAGCTCATGCGCGAAGCGGGCGTGCCGACAGCCGAAGCCCGTGTCTTCGAACCCACCGTTCAGGAACTCGCGCAGGCCCGGGAATCCGGCAAGGCGTTCGACGGCGAGCCGGCGCCCAAGGTCGAGACCGGTTACGACATGGCCCATCATTACGTCTCGACCCGCGAGGAGGGGGTCGTCGTCAAGGCGGCGGGGCTCGCCAAGGGCAAAGGGGTCTTCGTGCATCAAGACCCGAGCGAGGCGCTGCTGACCCTGGAGCGGCTTATGCTCAAGGGCGAGTTGGGAGAGGCCGGCCGGCGCGTCGTCATTGAAGAAATCCTGACCGGCCCGGAGGTGAGCCTCCTGGCCCTGGTTGACGGGCACTCGATCTACGTGCTCGAATCCGCCGCCGACCACAAGCGGCTGGGAGACGGCGACACCGGACCGAACACCGGGGGGATGGGCGCGTACAGTCCTTCCGGGTTGCTCAGCCCGGCCGATCTGCGAACGGTCGAGCGTGATGTGTTCGTCACCATCGTCGATGCGTTGCGGCGCGAGGGGGTCGAGTACCGCGGCGTTCTTTACGCGGGCCTGATCCTCACGGCGGGCGGTCCGAAAGTGCTGGAATTCAACTGCCGGTTCGGCGATCCGGAGGCGCAGCCGATCCTGATGCGGCTGGAGAGCGATCTGATCGAAGCCCTCGACGCGACGATCGACGGACGTCTGGATCAGATCGAGCTGCGATGGGACCCGCGCGCGGCCCTCTGCGTCGTGATGGCGTCGGCGGGCTATCCCGGACCCTATGAAACGGGGCGACCGATCACCGGGATCGAGACCGCAAGCGCGCTGGACGCGGTCGAGGTCTTCCATGCAGGCACCCGCCACACGGAGGCGGGGATCGTAACCTCCGGCGGTCGCGTGCTGGGCGTGACGGCGCTCGGCGACTCGCTCGTTCAGGCGCGCGAGCGCGCCTACGAGGGCATCCGACACATCACCTTCGAAGGCGCGAGCGTTCGCGAGGATATCGGCCTGCGCGTCTCTGAAGGCGAACGGGCCGTTCCGCACGACGTATGACGGATCGAGTTGGCGCGTGGTTCGCGAGGCCCTGTCCCTCCGAATCAGATGAGTCACTGAGATGCCCGCGGATCTGGCGAATCAACGCGTGGTCGTGATGGGGCTGGGCCGCTTCGGGGGCGGCATCGGCGTGGCGCGCTGGCTCTGCCGACAGGGAGCGAAGGTGGTGGTCACAGACCTGGCCCCGCCGGAGGACTTGCAGGAAAGCTTGAAAGCCCTGGACGGCCTCGATCTGACGCTTCGACTTGGCGAGCATGACGACGCCGACCTCGACGGGTGCGATCTTCTCGTGGTCAGCCCTGCGGTCAACAAACGAACCTCCTCGTTCTTCAAGGCAGCCGTGGCACGGAACATCGCCTGGTCAAGCGAGATGACACTGTTTCTCGAGCGGTGCCCCGCTGTGGTCGTCGGCGTTACCGGCTCGGCCGGCAAGAGCACGACCGTCGCGATGATCGAGACGATCCTGAATGTCGCGCGTGGCGTCTCGGGATGGCGCCACGGCCGCGTCTGGCTCGGCGGCAACATCGGCAAGTCGCTGCTGGAGGACCTGCCGGCCATGGAGCCGCAGGACATCGTCGTGCTGGAATTGTCGAGTTTCCAACTGGAAGACGCGGCGCCGCTGCGATGGAGCCCGCGGGTTGCGCTGGTGACCAACTTCCGCGAGAACCACCTGGATCGGCACGGCACGCTCGCCGAGTACGCCGAAGCGAAGGGCAGTATCTACCGTTACCAGGCCCGCCACCACTGGTTGGCGATGCCGTGGGCGTCGGGCGTCGAGCGACTGCCGACAGGCTGGGAAGACAAGCCGCGGCTTTACCGGTTCGGCGTCGAGGTCGAGACCGGGCGAGCCCGGCTTCGTTGCCGCAACGGCACCGACTACGCGCCCGAGACGTTGGAGATTCCGCTGAAGGTACCGGGGCTGCACAACATCGAGAACGCGGCGGGCGCGCTGGCGGTCGCGAGAATGCTCGGCGTGGCGGACGCCGTGGCCCTGCCCGCGCTCGCGTCCTTCGGCGGACTGCCCCATCGACTCGAGTTCGTTCGCGCATGCCGGGGGGTGCGGTTCTACAACGACTCGAAGGCGACATCGCCCGACGCGACCATCACTTCTCTCCAGGCCTTCGACAATCCAATCGTGGTGCTGCTGGGCGGCTCGGACAAGGGCGGCTCATTCGACGCGCTCGGAGAATCCGTCGCAACCCGAGTAAAGGTTGCGGTCTGCATGGGCGAAACCCGCGAGCGGATCGTACAAGCGATTCGACGAGCAGGCGGTGGGAGAGCCGGTCCGCGCATCGAAACGGCCGATCGCTTCGATCAAGCCGTCGCCTTGGCCCGGGCCGCGGCCACAGACGGCGACGTCGTGCTGCTCAGCCCGGCGTGCGCGAGCTTTGATTGGTTCGTGAACTACGAACAGCGTGGGGAAGCCTTCAAGAAGCTCGTGTCGGCATGGAACGGAGGCCGGTCGTGATCGAGCAAGCAGAGTGCCTTGATGAAGGCAGGCGAGGATGGGTCAACCGGCTCCGCGCCGGTGCGCCGACGATTCTCCGCCCGCGGCGCGGGTCACTTCTCGCATGCGTGTCCGCCGGCGTGTGCGTGCTCGGTTTCGCCGAATCGGCGGCGCCTTCGGACACCGTCGTGACCGGGAAACACTTCCGCGTCGTCTGCGGCGTTGAGAGACAATCCCTGGCTGAAGAGGCGCTGGCGACGGCGGAAGCCGTCTGGCCGCGCGCGGTCGCGTTGTACGGCGGCCCGGCCGACCCGCCCGACAAGCCGCTGACGATCCACCTCTTCCGGACGGCCGATGCGTATCGCAAGGTCGCCACGCGACTGACGGACGGGCGCCTCAACGAAAACCTGGCCTTCTCGTCGCGGAAGACCCGGTCGTCATACATCGTGTTGCAGCCGCCCTGCACGGCGGAGACGCTCGCGGTCATCGGGCTGCCCGAACTGACGCGACGCCAGATCGCGCACGAGGCGGCGCATCTCGTCTGCTACGAGACCGCGGCTCACCATCAGTCCAGACCGCTGTGGCTCACCGAGGGCGCGGCGATGTGGCTCGCCGAAACCACCCTTCGGAAGAACGGCTGGAGCCGGGGGATGGAAGCCGCCCCCTTCACCGCCACGGACATCGGCCGCGTTCGGGCGGCACTCAAGTCGGGCCGCCTGCCGCCGGTCGAGTCCATCCTCCGCGACGAGTACGGCGAACTGGGATTCTACGAACAATACGCGGTCCAGTGGCTGTTCTTCAGATTCATGCTGACGGATGCATACAAGAAACGATTCAAACGTATCATCCGCCAGGCGTGGACAACCGGCGACTCCGGTGATTCGAATCCATTGCGCGTTCGAATGAGCGAGGCACTCGGCGGACCGAAGTTCGACTCCGTCGACAGGAAGTTCAGGCGGTACATCCGCTCGCTCTTCCCAAAGTGGCGAGAGGTCTACCGCTCGCTCGACACGAAGGGCACGTCCTGGACGCAGGTGGCGTTTGAAGACAAGAACGCGATTGCCTGGCGAACCCGGCCCGCCAGGCGCGGGCGCTGCACGATCATGGGGTCGGTGGAAGTCCTGCCCAACCGCAAGCGGCAGATGAATCTCCTGCTGGGCTATGACGCGGACGGTTTCATCTCGGTCGCCTTCACAGCGGGTTACGGCGTCAACGTCTATCGCTATTACTCGCGAGAGGATCAGTGGGACCGACTGGCCGATCGGCGGATCAAGGGGCTGGAGGTCGGCCGCAAGATACGCTTCATGATCGACGTGGCCGACCAGAAGCTGACCGTCCGAGTCGGCAAGCATCGCCTTCCGCCGATCGACCTCGGCGACAAACCCATGACCGGGCCGTGGGGTGTCGGCGCTCAGGCCGGCTCTGCGGGCCGCTGGTGGTCCGTACGCTTCGGGGGCCGGAAGCGAGAGGACCCGAAAGCACCCGATCCTGAGAAGGTTCGCCACCCTGGCCGGCCGGCGGGGGTAGACGATCGTGATGAAAGCAGCAGACATCCCAAACGGTGACGACCGGAGCGGTTTCCCTTCGGGCACCGGCCAGGCTGCAAGGGTGGCCGGCTCTTGGCGGTCTTGGGCGGCGCACTGCCTGGTCGCCTGTCTGATCGGCGGGGCGCCGGTGCGCGCGGCGCCTGACGTGCCAACAGACGGACAGCTCACCCGACCGCATGCCCTGATCGCGTTCCACGGCGTCCCGCCCGCCTTTGCCGAAGCGATCGCCACGCTGGTCGAGTCCGATTGGTTGCTCCTCCACGAGGACTTCGGCTTCGCGTTGCCGGAGGTGGTCCGGTTCTCCATCGACGTGCGCCGCGGGAACCGTGTGGCTATCTGGATAGACGAGCATGACGGGGTTCAGATGACCCTTCGGTCTGTCTCACAACTGAAACGTCCCTCACGGAGCAGAGTCAACACGATCTACGGCATCTGCGCTGTCATGGCCGAACTGGCCGCGCGCCGAACCCTCGGCGCCGCCCCCTGGATGAACGACGCGACCAAGCAAGGTCTCTACTCGTATTGCGCCGCCGAGTCGATCGACCGCGTTTACACACTTCGGGGCGCGTCGTTCTGGCCCGATCGACATGCGTATCGCAAGGAAGGGCTCCGAGACCTGAAGAAGCGGTTGAAGCGTCGAACAGCGCCGCCGCCAATCGAGGCCGCCGGGCTCTGGCTCGAACTGACCAGGTTGCTCGGCAAAGACGCGCTCGGCAAAACACTGAGCGCCTGGGCCGCCGCCTCGGCAGGGCCCTCCCATTCCGAGAGCGAACTGCGAAAGGCCCTGGCGGCGACGTTCCAGGGTCGAGATCGAACCCAGGTCCTGGCGTGGTTTGAGCGATTCAGGAAGACCGCGTTCGCGAAGGCCGACAAGAAACCCGGCGCCGCCTTCGAACTCAAGCCGAACCTGCTCAGCAAGTCGCCCGTGCTCCTCCGATACGACGACGACGGCAGTGAAGGCAGGGAATGCCTGAAACAGGACGGACAGATCGTCTTCTTCGAGAGTCCTCCGGGCAGGTGGTTCATTACCCGAATCGACGTCTTCGCGGAGCGCTTCGGCGTCCCGCTTCGCCGCATGGAAGAGGTGACCATGACGCTCTGCGACGAAAACCTGCGGCCCGTGAAGGTCTGGCGTCGGCCCTACGGTACCTTTCGAGGCGCGCGACCCCGGTGGTTTCATCTCCACCTGCCGCCCACGCAGGTCCCCTCGCGTTTCGCGATCAGCCTCCAGTTCTATTGCACACCCGATAAGGGTGTGCGCGTCCATCGGGACGATTCGCAGGCCGGCCATTCCGCGGTGGGACAACCCGGCGGCGATGCGCATCGATTGGATCGGGGCAACTGGATGATCCGCGTCGCGCTGGACACGTCAAAGACGGACAACCCGCTTCTCTGGCGACCGTAGCGATCGACCCGGCGCGGAGGATTCAGCCGGTCACGCTTGGGAACCGTTTCATAACCCGGAGGAGCCGCGGGCCTCAGCCCGCGCGGCGCATCAAACGCCGGGTATTGAAACAGCCTCTTGGAAATGAATCAGGAGAGGCGAGGGCGCCGCCCGTGTGCGCACCGCCGGGACGCCGGTCCGGTGGGCGCGATGAAGCACGCTCAGTCGATCACCCAGCGAGAGGTCCGCAGGGTGCGGTTTGTCTGCATGAAGAGGCTGACGTCGTCGACCAGCATCCGCGCGTCGTAGTCCACGACACGGTTGAAGGTGCGGCGGTTATCCGCCACGGTCGTTCCGACGCCGCAGCCGAGGACCGGCCCCATCACGGCCGCCGCAAACACAACGAGCAGCAGTCTCTTGATATGACGCATCGCAAAACCCTCTTTCACCGCTTTGGGGTGTGCACTCGGGTGCCGGCGGTCCCGCTTTCGATGACCGCCGCGATGGCAGCACGTGCTGCCGGCAGGAGCCAGCCCCGCTGGCCTGTACTTATTCTATCACAGGCAACGGGTGCCGGTCAATCCCCCCACCGGGCAGTGAGACACCCGCCCAAAGGTTCTCGATGGCCCCGCAGGCCGGAAGAGTGATCCGGTCCAATGCCGATAACCACTCGATGTATTGGTAATCCGCGCCAATCCGGAACGAAAGTGCCTTCAGCCGGGTCAGTCCGTCTTCGTATTCGGCATGCTGCCATTCTTCACTGCTTGAGTCGCAGAAGAAGAGCCGGCAGCCCATCGGCCGATGCTCCCGCGCGGTGCAGATGCCCTCGATCTGATAGGGGCAGCCCTTGCTTCCAGGTTCGGGAGGACGCCATTGACCGCGAAGGCCGCGAACGAAGTAGGCCAATTCGATGCCGGTCACGTAGAGGCGGTGCCCATAGCTGTCGAACCGGCAACAGACGCCGCTCTGGCGACAGACCGGCCGGCGGGCGGCGATTCGTTGGTCGAGGTCCGCGTAGAACGTACCCATCTCGCCTGCGAGCCGGTCATCTTCGGCATGCCGCAGGATCATTTCGCCGAATGGGTCGGACAAGGGGACAGATCCTCCCAGCGATTGGCCTTCCGCCTGATTTCGATCTGGACGAAGCTTCGACGCCGACCTCGGCCGATCCCGGGGCAGTCCCGCGCGGCGGCCTCCCAGGCCGCGCGTGACCTCAGGTTCACGCTCCAGAACGGCCAGGTGCGACACTGCAAGGGCCGAACCGAATAGATGCCGCAGACGCGGCGCCCATCGTCGGTGCGCTCCAGAAAACAGCAGTCGCAGGTCCTGCGATCTTCGGTCAGCGACAAGCGCCGACCGACGCGGCGGACGTGCGTCCGTGTGAGCCCCCGGCCTTCCCGTCCGATGAAGGCCGCGATTCGCTCGATCTCCTCCCTGGTGACATATACATAGCCCGGCGCGCCGGTGCAGCAGTTACCGCATTGTGTGCAGGAAAACTGAAGCCCGTCCTTGTACCACGGCTCCCGCGGTCCTGGGGCTTGCGTTTGACTCATGTGAGGGCGCGTTGCGTCCATGCGTCAACACCGGCGCGGCAGGCCGAAAGATCCTCCTCCTCGGCCAGGCGCTGGCGATGTTCCCGGATCATCTCTCGATCATTTCGACAGCCCGGCGAGGCAACCAAGGCGACCAGAGCAATCAGCAGGACAATCGGCGCAAGCCGGCGCATATCCCACGCTCCCCGTTCCAGCGCGCGGCCCGCGCAGCATACACACGCTCTGCGCGCCTCCGAACAGACGCCTCCGACGGTCTACCTGCAGCCGCCCGCGGGTGGTTGCTTCCTGAGAGTGCGCCCTAAGAGAGTCCAGTGGCACCGCCGTCTCGGCGGTGCGGACACGGGCGGGACGCCCGTGCCACAAAGCGCCCGTGTCACAAAGCGCCCGTGCCACTAAGGTTTCAGGACGCACTCTTGGACACTGTTTCAACGCCTTGACGAGCCGCGGGCGTCAGCCCGCCCGGTGCGGCATGTGGCGATTATGAAACAGTTTCTCAGTCCACGATCATCTCGCCGGGCGAGGTATCGGTGGGCGTGGATTCGGACGTGGACTCAACCCTGTGCGTCGTCTTGGTCTCCGGCTCGTTGCAACCCGAGATGCAGACGGCAAAAACGAGCATGAACGCCACCGTGGCAAGTCTTCTCAGCATGGCTCACTCCTACATTCGCATCGAACCGACGGCTCTCGCTCCGCCGCCGCGCACATCCGGCGGCGGCGGGACGGACACCGAAACCGATCGGTCGATCACATCCGTTTGATCCTGATGTACGTGTGGACGACTTCCCAGACCTGCATGGCGGGCATTTCGACGACAACCGTCGCGGTTCCATCGGCATCATGGCTGGTGGACTTCACGTACGAGCCCTGGATGAAGTTGTTGAGCTGTGAATTGATCTCGTCATGCTCGGTGACGAAGTCGCGCACACGCGTCGTGGAGTCGATCTGGAAGCCCATGACTTCCTCGGCCAGGCGCCGCTTGGCGTCGAGCTCCGCCGCGCGGGCGGCCATGAGCTTACCCTGGGGCGTGCCCGCCTTGCCTTCCGGCGGAACGCCGTTCCCCTCGGCGCGGATCATCCGTCCGGTCCAGTCCGGGATGTTCGTCTTCAGTTTGACAGCGGCGGCCCGGATCTCCTGAGGCTTCGGAACGCCCATGCCGGTGGCCTGGAACTTGCGCTTCCGCAGGGTCTGTGTGATCTTCTCGATGTCCGAGGCCGTCACGCGGTTGCCCTTGTAGTGCCGCTTGTGGAGGCTCTTGACCGTCGTGATGACCGACTCGACCGGCACTTCCATCTTGACTTCGACGATCAACTCGTCCGTGTGGTAATAGGGCCGACCGACCTCATGAGCACCCGTCAGGGTCGCGCGGGCCTCGGCCGTGATGACGTCCGACTCCGCCACGAAGTCTCGAACGAGGGTATCGCTGGTAATGCGGAGTCCCTTCAATCGCTCGATGAGCCGACGCATGGCATCCATCCGCGCGGCCCGCGCGGCCATCAATCGCGCCCGCGGCGACACGGCTCGCCAGATGTCGGGGATGGCCGGTTCGGGCAGGCTCACACCGGACTCGACGGGAATCTCGCCGCCGGGAATTTCCGGCGGCAGGTCGGGCCGCGGGGCCCCCATACCGTAGGCCTTGATGACATCCTTCTTGTAGTAGCGCTTGATCTGCGTGAAGTCCGTCGCCTTCAAGACGCCGCCCTTGTAATGACGCTCATGCAGGCTCTTGAGATGCTCGATGACCTTGGCCACCGTGACTTCCGCCTCGACCGTGCAGGTCAGGTCGGCATCCCACCGGGCCTTCCCGAGCCGGATGCCGCGAATGAAGGTGTCCATCTCGGTTCGGATCGTGTCGGATTCCGTGACGAAGTCCTTCACGTAGGTATCCGAGGTGATCTGGAGCCCGTTGACCGTCTCGGCCAGCTTGCGATAGGCGTCGGCCTCGGCCGCTCGCTTGGCCAACAGCTTGTTCTGCGCCACCTTCGCCGCGTCCTGGGCCGCCGTCAGAGTCGGCAACGCGAAGCTCGCCGCCAACAGCCCACAGATGAAATAAATTCGGCGTTTCATGACTACTCCTCCGTCGTGACGGTTTGCCGCTGGGGGCCCACACATGAGGCCCGGCGACCTACCCGCAAGGCTTTGGTTCATCTTCGTTTCCGAACGGGCCGCGCACGGCCGGTCAGCTCATGCTCTGAACGCGCTCGACGGCTTCGGCGTATTTCGGCTCGTCGTCTTCATAGGAGCGAGCCAGCTTGTAGTACTTCAGGGCCTGATCCAGCCGCCCCAGTTTCTCACAGGCAACGCCTGCACCGAACAGCGCGCGGTCATCGGTCGGTTTCTCCGCGATGGCCTGCTTGAAGCTCTGGAGGGCGGTCTCATAGTCGTCAACCACGAGGCTCTGAACGCCGGCGATGCAGTTCTCGTTGCTGCTCGCCTTCACTTCGCACGAGGCATGGATTTCCACAGGCATAAACTTGCACAGGAATTGCTGAAGCTGCTTTTCGACGAACTGGCCGATGACCTGATCGCGCGCGTCCATGTTCGCCTCGGTCTTGGCGCTCCCAAAGAACGGGCTGGGGCGGCGGGCCTTGTCAAAGTGCTGGCTGGGACGGCCCGTGTGAGACTCAATCTCGCGGCCGGTGGCGGCGTCCTTCAGTTGAAACTGACACTGTACAGTGATGTTGCGGGATTCCGTCTCGACCTCGCTGGTGTGGACGCCGCCGCCGCCGCCGCGCGCCCAGGCCATCACATTCATCGCATCGATCGTGCGGCCCTTGCCTTTTCGCTTGTCGATCTTGATCGTAACCTTGCTGGTCAGGAGGGCGTTGGCCCCGACAAGCGCGGCGGAGGCCGCGTCGTCGCCGCTGTCGGTGATGCCCGCCGCGGCCATGTCCTTCTCGCCGAGGGTGATCTTCATGTGTTCGCGGTCAACCAGCTCCAGCGGGATGTGATAGCGCTCGGCCGACCGTTTGAGCTCCGACCGGATCAGATCGGCCGTCATCTCCGACCACTTCTTCTGGTCGAACTCGCCCGTCTTGTCTTCGACTTCCATCCGGGCGTCAACGACGGCGATCTTCATGTACTGCTCACTGAGCGGCTGCTTGGGCTTGATCTCATAGGTGAAATCAACGATGGCGGTCGGCTTCTTGCTGCATCCGCTGGCCGCTGCGATCAAACAGACGACCACCCACATGCTTTGACGATTCATTTGCGAGACTCCTTGCTGGCTTGCGAAACTTGTCGACACTCGCGCGTGTCGATTCGAGCTTGTCGGTGAATCCGGAAACGGGAATGGATGATTCGGCCCTCTGGTCGAACGGAAGCACCTCGGTGGTTCGGACGTTCGAACACCTCACGGGCCGGCTCTTCACAACCGCAACGGGTCTCATTCCGCTGGCGGCCCCACCACGAAGAACCGGCCCCCTGACCCCGCTCGCGCTCGAATCACCGGAACGCGGGCAGGCCGGGCTAGCTTCTAAGTCGCGGACCAAACCCTGTCAAGTCGCTTTTATCCGAATAGGGAGCGGCTCTTTTTCCACCAGGACCCAGCCCGCCCGGCGCGCGGACCGATTCCGAGGAACCTCCGACAGGCTGTGAGGTGGGTTTCGCACCATTGGGGGCCGCCTTCCCGGGGGCAGCAGGCTTCTTCGGCGTGCCCGCGCGAACCGGCACAGAGG
>JBHHUY010000088.1:0-11139 GCA_046753965.1 Phycisphaerae bacterium | reverse complement strand
CGGTCCGCCCCGGAAACTGGCAGGACTGGGCGGCCACGAAGCAGTTCTATCTTGCCTGGGTGTTGTTCATCACGCTGGTCGGTCTGCCGATCGGCGTCTGGCTGAGGGGCAAGAGCTACTGCTCCTGGGTCTGCGGCTGCGGCGCGCTGGCCGAGACCGTCGGCGACCGGTGGCGGCATTACTCGCCGAAAGGAAAGGCCAACACGGCGCGGGAGAAGCAGATCTACTATGTCACGGGTTTCGCGATCGCGGCGACGGTGCTGGTCGCGTTGGGCGTGGACGACCTCGGGGCGGGCATTCGCCTGTCGAGTTTCTACACGTACACGGTGGACCTGGCCCTGATCGCCATCGTCCCCATCGCCTGTTATCCTTTCTTCGGCGGCAAGATCTGGTGTCGCTACTGGTGCCCGGTCGTCGGCCTGATGAATCTGTTCCACAGGGCCAAGCCGAAATCGATCCCGGCGTTCGGCATCGCGAGTCGGAAGGAGCGGTGCATCGCCTGCGGCATGTGCGATCGTTTCTGCGAGGTCGGCGTGCCGGTCAAGTCATTCGCGCTGAAGGGCCGGTCATTCGACCTGTCGAACAGCAGCTGCATCGCCTGCGGCATCTGCATTTCGGTCTGTCCGACGCGGGTTCTGTCGTTTTCGAAGCCGGTGCCGATGACGATTGGCGCGACGCGTTAGGGCAGGTCTTGCCCGCCGTCGTGCCGTGCGCGCCGGGCGGCAGTAGGTTGCCGGGGAGTGGAACGAGAAAGGACTCTCGTTCCAGCCTGGGTGCACTGGCGCTCGCTCTATGTGCGTGATCCGGAAGGCAACATCGTCGAATGGGTCTGCTTCGATGAACAGGTCTGACGCGATCGCAAGGGCTGGGGGCCCGCCGACCTCGCCCTCTTGCGGCCGAGGGGATTTGCCGGTTTGATACGCCGTGCGGCGGCGGGGTTGGGCAAACGGCCGCGTCGCCGGACCCGTGGGGGTGGGTAATAATGCCTGACGGAGACACGGCATGAACACGCCGGGGTTGAAGGCACGGATTCTTGCGGTGATGGGACTCGTGGGCGGGGGGTGCGCGGGGCCGAGAATCTCTCCGCCCAGCGTGGACCCGGCCACCCTCGGTGATGAGGGCTTCCAGGCGTATCTCGCCGAGGCGGAACTGGTTACGGTCGACGAGGCCTACCGGGCGATGTTGATCCTCGCGGACGGGGAGGACACGGCCGAAGGGTTCGCGCAGCGCCGCGAGGTCCTGGAAAGCCGAGGGATTGCCAAGCGGGCATGGGACTTGCGACCCGACCATGTGATCGATGCGGGCTCGGTGGCCTACATGGTCTGCCGAATCTGCCGGATCGGCGGCGGCGTCAACATGCGGTTGTTCGGCCGGCTCGGCCTCGGCGATCGGCGCTACGCCCTGCGTGAGCTGGCCTACCGAAAGATGGTCGATGAGGCGGTGGACTATCAATACATGACGGGACCGGCGCTGTTCGCCCTGATGCGCAAGGCAGACGCGTTGATGGAGAAGAAGGGGTTGTACGAACCGACGGGGATCGACCTGAGCGACGAGACGGACCGCGACGAGCGGGGTGAGCTGATCGTTCCGCCGCCGGCGCGGCTGGGGCCCGAAGCGGGGTCCTAGAGTGCGCCTTAAATCAGGAGTTCTGTGCCACCTTAAGAGTTCTGTGGCACCTTAAGAGTTCTGTGGCGCCTTAAGAGTTCTGTGGCACCGCCGTCTCGGCGGTGCGTACGCGGGCGGGACGCCCGTGCCACCGTGGCCTCACGACGGAGTCCCAGTGTAGTCGGCGGGAGAGGATTCAACGACCATGGCACGAACACGATTCCTTGCAGGCGCGGCCTTGTGGGCAACGGCCCTTCTCTGCACCGGTGATCTGTTTGCTCAGGGTGCGAAGCAGGCCGGGCCGGGCAAGGCCGCGGCGCGGCCGGCCGCGGCGGCCAAGGGCTCGCTGGTGTTTGAAGTGCACGCCGTGGTGGGGCGTGTCAGTGTCGCGCCGAGCGGGACCGATCCGAAGCTGAAGGCGGGCTGGACGCGGCCTCGGGTCGGGGACTTTCTGCATGCGGGGCAGCAGATCCGGACGGGCCTGCGCAGCAAAATCAGGCTCGTCGCACGGCCCGAGACGCCGCCGACCGTCCTGATGGTCGAGAGCGGCAGCCTGATCAATATCGAGGAACTCGCGCTGAAGAAAGGCATCGCCAAGTCACGGCTGGACCTGGGCTACGGCGCGGTCCGCGCGGGCGTCGCCGAGGCCGAGGTCCGGAGCGACATGCAGATCACCTGTCCGGTCGCGACGCTGAGCAAGAAGGGCACCGACATCTTTCGGATGGAATACGCGAACGGGCGGTTCAGGGTGTCGCTTTCGGAGCGGGGCCGCGGGCTGTTGCAGGCGTGGCAACTGAAGTTCAACACGAAGGGCGGCCTGCTCGGCGTTCGGTCGCGCTTTGTGACGCCGGGCCAGTTCGTCACACAGCGGATGACGCTGGCGATCGAGAACGTTCAGTTCGACCGCGAGATCAACATCAACGACCTCTTCGGTCTGGTCGGCAATGACCGGCTGTTTACCCTGCTGAACGATCGGGGCCTGGGCTTCCTGCTGCCGCAAGGCGGCAACATTGTGAACGTTCTCGGTTCGACGTTCGGTCCGGACGCGCCGGGCATCAGCGACCCGGGCGGCCAGGGTGATCCGTTGAACCTGTTTCTCCCGCGCGGTCCGGCCGTGCGAAGCACCCGGGAGGGCGACTTCGGCATCGGCCAGGGCCTCATCCCGAGCGTTCTGCACGGGGCCGCGAAGCGCCGGCAACTCGAAAACCTCCGCCGCTGTCGGAAAGACGGCCACGGCATCTGCCGGCGCCTGGGTCGATAAGCGTGTGCCTGCGCTGCGGGCACCACATCGGCGGGGCGGATTCTTCCCGAAGACCGCATCAAGCACTTCTTTGTCTTGGATCGCTTGTTGCCGCACGGACTGAAGTCCGCGGCTCGTTCGACCGGCGTTTCGAATCGACGTCAGCGGAGGAGGTACAAACCGGCGCCGATGCCTGCGGCGAGGACGAAGAGAAGGTAGGCCCAGGCGGGCAGGCGGCGTTTCCGGCGAAAGCCGGATGATTGGAGGTTGCCCAGGTTTTCCATCAGCAGCCAGCGCTGGCCGGCGGTCAGCTTCCGTTGCGCTTCATGCTCATCCATGACGGCGACCTCGAACAGTTCTCCTGGGATGGATCGCGATTCCTCACGCGGCGCCGGAGTATCATAGCATCATTTCCTCGGGAGGAAACCCGGATCGAGGAGGCCGTGTTGAGCCGGGTCCATGACAGTTCAGGCGGATGCCGGCGCAGTCCTTCTTCGTAGCGTCCGCCCCCCGTGGCGGACGTCGGGACGCACATGTGCTCCGCCGCGCAACGGCCGCCACGGGGGGGCGGACGCTGCATGAGAGCCGCCTGAACCGTCATGGACCCTGTGGAGCCGCGGGCGCAGGCCGGGTTCGCACTCGGACCTCACGCAAGCAGGGCGTTGACGAAGAGGGTGAGATCGACCGCGCCGACCTCCCCGTCGCAGTTCAAGTCGGAGCCCGTCACGTGGTTGGGGTTCGTGTCGAGGCCGAGCAGGACGCGGACGAAGACGTGGATGTCCCGGCCGTCGAGCAGGCCGTCGCCGTTCGGGTCGCCCGGCGGACAGGGCGCGGCGAACCAGGGCGCGCTGTAGGCCGAGGTGAGCATCTCGTTGAGCAACAGGGTGCCGACCTTCGTCTCGGCCGACGTGGCCGGGTGTGTGCCGTCGGATTCCATGTCTACGCATTCCCAGATCAGCCCGTCGCTTCGCGGTGTCAGGCCGTCGGCCCAGAGATAGGGACCCCAGGCCAGCCAGGGGGCGACGGTGTTGAAGTTCAGATCGCCCGCGATCGGGTCGATCGGGCCGCCCGCCATCTGGTCGATCTGTGCCTCGATCAGCCATTTGACGGCGAAGGCGGTTTCATAGGCGAAGGGCTCGGGGTTCAGGGGGGTGGAGGCATAGCCCGCGTAGATGCGGCTTGAGAAGAACACGATCTTGAGATTCGGATACCGCACCTTCGCGGCGCGCACGATGTCGCCCAGGTCCGCCTCGAGCGCGAAGGCGTCGGCGGCGGGGTCGGGAAGCGAGACGGTCGGCGTCGGGCGGGCCTGCTTGATCCAGATGATCTGGACCTGGGCTTCGGTCAGTCCTTTCTCAGCGAGCTTGGTTTGCACGATGTTGTAGTTCGTGCTCGTCGGGCTCGTCCAGAGGGGGGCGGCCTGCCCGCCGCGGGCGCCGTTGACGATGGCGAGGGTCGTGTGGTTGACCTGCGGGCTGGCGGCAGCCTGCCCCATGAAAGTCCAACTGTCGCACGGTTCCTGCGACCCCTTGGAGCAGAACTCCTGCGTCGTGTTCGACATCCCGATCGACAGCAGCGCGTAGCGGCCGTTGGGATCGGGGTTGCCGGCAGCGCTCAGCGGTTCGACGGCGAGCGCGCGGGCGAGGCCTTCGGCGTCGTGGGCGGCCGGGGGCGCGTTGGCGCCGCCGGGATACAAGCCGCCCTGGAACTGGCCGAGATAGAGGCCCGCGCCTAGATCATTGATGGGAACCCTGCCCGTCGAGGTGTTCGTGCAAATGGAGGCCCGGCTGAGGGCCGCCGGCAGTAAGACCGTCGAAAGGCAACAGGCAAGAGACTTCTGAATCGCGCGGGGGCTCATGGCGCACACTCCTTCCATCCATGTTTGCCGACCGGTTTGTCCTTCTGGAAGGCGGACGCCCGGACCCCGCACAGGCGTCATTCTACCTTGAGCGGGGTGCGAAGTTCAAGCGTTCGGCAGGACGTGTGACCGGCCGCCGGGTTCGGATGTGTCGCGGGCGCTGGTGACTCAGGCCTCTTGCTCTTGCGCGGGTTGCGGCGTCGAGGGCCGTCTCGCGGTGGGCGGGGCCGATCGCTCTTCCTGGGTTTCCTTGCCGATCACGTCCTGAAGCCACTGGTTGAGTTTCTGGTTGCGCTTGACGATCTCGCCGAGCGAGACCGTCGACTTCGAGTGGCCTTGCGCGCCGGGCGCGGTGGTTTGCCGGTTGGCCGTCGGACCGGCGGCCGGGTGGCGACCCGGAGGCGGTGCGTCGGCGGGTGCGAGGGTTTCGGCGGGGGCCGCGGCGCGGTCCAGGCCTTCGTCCTCGAAGGCGGCCCGGAGGCGCTCAATCTCCTGCGGCATGGCCCGGAAGAGGTCGTCGGCCTTTGAGAGGCGGCCGCGGAGCCGGGCGATTCGGGCGTCCATTGTGCCGTAGAGCTGTCGGATGATGCCCACGAGTTGACCGACGCGTTCGGTGTGGCGCCGCAGCAGGTCGATCTTCTGATCGGCGTCGGCGCCGGCCTTCTCGAGGGCGGCCTTGTTGTGTTCGGCGGAGGTCCCCGCCGTCGAGAGTTGCTTGACGACGGTCGAGATCTTTTTCGACATTTCGGCGAGTGCTTCGGCCTGCCGCTTGGCCTCGTCCACGAGATGTTTCGGCATGGACATCAGGGCCTCGGACTGCGCCTGGACCGCCTCGGCCCGCTTCAGGAGTTCGTCGGCCTTGGCGCGGGCACTGCGTTGTGTTTCGGCCGCGGTGTTGATGAGGTCGGCCGATTCCTGCCGGCCTGCCGCGATGTCGTGCTTGGCGGCAACAATCTGCTGGCGCACCTGTTCGGCCTCGCCGACGACCTGAGAGCGGAGGTCCTGGACGTCGCTGCGGATTTCGTTGGCGGTGGCCTCGGCGCGATGGAGCAGGTCTTCGGCCTGTTCGCGGAAGCGCTCCGACGACGTCTGTGCCTGGATGAGCATGCTCGCGGCAGACTCGTTGAGCTTTTCTGAACCGCTTTGCGCCTGCGCAAGGAGTTCGTCGGCGTGCTGCCGCAGGGCGCCGGCACCTTTCTGGACCTGGTCGAGCAGTTTGCCCGCGTTTTGACGCATCTGTTCCGCGCTTTGTTCGACCTGCTGGCGGAGTTCGGCGAGGCGTTTGTGATTGGCGGCGGCATCCTTGTGCGCGGACTGCCGGAGCGTCTCGATCTGCTCGGTGACGCGCTCGCCGGTGCGCTGAAGCTGCAGGGCAGTCGTCTTCGCCGATTCGCGGATGTCATCGCCCATCCGCGCCAGGTCGCGGCGGAGGAGTTCGGACCGCTCGTTCATCTGCGCAAGACAGGCGCGGACTTCGGTCAGCGAGCGCTGGCCCTGCTGCCGGATCAGGCCGGTCGCCTTGTCGGTCCGGTCGATGGCCTGGCAGGCCTTCTGCCAGGTTTCGTTCATGCGCTGGGCCAGGTCGGCGGCCCGGGCCTCCGATTCAGCGCTGATCGCCTCGGTGCGCGCCTGCGCCTCGGTCAGGGATTCCTCGAATGTCCGGGCGGTCTGTTCGATCTGCGATCGGGCCGCGGCCTTGAGCGCGTCGATTTCCGCCCGCATCTTTTCGGTGGTTCCGCCGGCCTGGGTCGAGAGTGCTTCGACCTGGGCGCGGGTTTCGTCGAGGGTCGCGCGACTACTGTCGGCGAGTTGCGTCATCTCTTCGCGGACCGTTCGCAGCGCTTCGTCGAGGCGTTCGCGGCAATCGGCCGCGTCGAGCTGCACGGCCTGGACGGATTCGGCAAGCCCGGTGCAGATTTGCTCCGCGGTCTGCGAGGCGGCCGCGAGTTCGCCTTGGAGTCCTTCCACGCGTTGTCTGGCCTCCGCTTCGGCTTCGCTCAGACGCTGCTGCGCCAAGGCCGTGATCGAGTTGACGCTGGCGATGCTGTCGTCGCGGTGCTTCTCGAGGAGGGTCTGGATTTCGGCCTTGAGCTGCTCGGCCCGCTGGTCGGCACCGCCACTGACGCGGCTGATGCGCTCGTTTGTTTCGAGCGACATCTTCGCGATCCGGGCAAAGGTCTGGTCGCGGTGTTGCTGAAGCACTTTCTCCAGGGCGGCGCGGGCCTCTTCGAATCGGTGCTGGAACTCCCGCTTGATGGCAAGGGCGTCCTTGGACAGCTTCGCGATTTCGGCCTTGTGGACGTTGAGGTTCGAGTCCAGCGCGCCGCGCGCCTTGGACAACTCGTCGGTCGCGCTGAGGACAAGACCTTCCAGGTCGGCGCGGGCTTGATCGGAACGCCGCCTCGCCTCATCCAGGCGGGTGTTCAGCTCGTCCAGTGTGGCCGATCCTTCCCGGACACTGGCCTGCCAGATCTGCTCGGCCTTCTGCGTCTGCCGTGAGACTTCGTTCTGTAGGCGCACGACCAGGGTCGCGCACTGCTTCCGCGTCTGGCTGAGCAGATCGCGTGTTTGATCGAGCATTTCATTGGCGTGCCATCGGCTGTCCTCGGCATCCGACAGAATCTGTTCCCGGGCGGATTTCAGGGCCTCGCAGGCGCTTTGGACTTCGTTCTCGGCGGAGGCGACGATTGAGGTGATCGTCTCGTGGGAGGACTCGATCCGCCCGCGCATGTCCTGAACGAAATCCGTCAGGCTCGCGTCGACCTCTTTGGCCCGCGTCTCGGTGTGGTCGCGAATCCCCTCGATCTGTTCGACGATGGAGGTGGCCTGGTCCTTCAGGACGGCGACGGTCTTGGTGCTTTCGCGTTCGAGCTGCGCCGATCGGTCGCTCATGGTCGCGGTGAAGGCGTCGATGTTCTGGCGAGCGGTCTCGATGTCGGCTCGCTGCTGCGCGAGCAACTCGGCCGCGCGCTGCTGCGATGCCTCGCCCTTTTCGCGAATGTCCTTCAGCAGCGAGCGGAGCCGGTCTTCCAGGGTCGTCGTCTGTTTCCTTGCGTCGCCGAGGAAGTTCGTGGCCTGAGATTCGAGCCGCCGCGCGACGGCGCCCGCATCCTCGATCGCCTGGCGGATGCGCTGTTCGAACATCTGCTGGGAGTCGGTCATCTTCTTGAAGAGTTCGACGCCCTGTTCGCGGAGCTTTCGAACGGCGCTGATCTCCGATCGGCTCTGCGAGACGACCTGTGCGACCCGGGCCTCCTGGTTGTGCGTGAAGGCCTCGACCTCCTGCAACAGGCTCTTTGTCTGCTCCTGAAGAATCGCACTCTGTCGCTTTCCGAGTTCGGCGTTGTTCTTCGCCCGTTCTTCCACCGATTGGGCCGTCCGTTGGGCCCTGGCCAGCATGTCCTTCATGTGGCGTTCGGCGTCTTGAGCGGTTTGCGAGACGTCCCGGAGCATCCGGGCGGCGTTCTGCTGGATCTGCCGGGCCTCCTCGACGTCCTGTTCGACGTCCCGTTTCTTGGAATCGAGGGCCTGCTTCTGCTGTTTCACCTCATCGAGGGCTGTCTCGAATGCTTCGATGCGATCGGTGAGATCGCGGAGGCGTTCGGCGTGGAGCTCGTCGCCGCGGGACTCGCCCTGCCGATTCGCGCGAAGGAACTCTCCCTGTTGCTTGATGGCTTCGAGGCTGCTTTCGAGGTTCGCCAGCCGGTCCGTCACACAACGCAGGAGAGACGCTTGCTGCGGGTCCGGCTCGTCGGGCTGCGCCGGGGTCTCGGCGTTCTTGGACGGCATGGTCTGGTCCACGGTCTCGCGGATGAGTTCCGCAGAGATTGTTTCTTTCGACTCGCCGTAGGCGGCGAGCATGGCGTTGTCGCAGATCTGGTTGATGAGACGCGGAATCCCGCCCGAATACTCGAACACCGCGTCGATGGCCTCGGCGTCCAGGATCGTCCGGTCCGCCGGCAGGCCCGCCACGCGCAGGCGGTGGGCGATGTAGCCCTCCGTCAGCTTCCGGTCGAGGGCTCTGATGTGGAAGCTGCTGAAGACGCGCTGGAGGGTCTGCTGCATCGCGGGCTGTTGGAGGGTCGTCCGCAGTTCGGGTTGACCGAGGATAAGCACCTGAAGGAGCTTGGCGTCGTCCGCCTCCAGGTTCCCGAGCATTCGGAGTTCTTCGAGTGAATCCGTCGGCAGATTCTGCGCCTCGTCCAGGATGACCACGGCCAGCCGGTCTCTGGCGTACTGTTCGAGCAGGAATGCCTCGAGCACATGGCCCAGGTCTGCGGCGGTCTCGCAGCCGTCGGTCTCCAGTTCGAATTCGCGGCAGATCGAGCGGAGCAGCTCGATCCGCGTCAGGCGGGTGTTGGTGATGACGGCAGTCCGAACATGAAAGCCCAGGCGGTTGAGGAGGATTCGGCTGAGAAGGGTCTTGCCGGAGCCGACTTCGCCGGTCACCAGGACAAACCCTTTGCGCTGTTCCACGGCGTAGAGCAGGGACGCGAGCGCTTCTTCGTGTTCTGGGGTATTGAAGAAGAAGCGGGGGTCCGGGGTGTTGTTGAACGGGCTCGTTTTCAGGCCGAAGAATTCGCGATACATGCCATGCTCCCGGCGGCGTCCGTCGATCTCGAATTGCGCAGGGCGGATCGAGGTCGGACACGCCGTCCAAGCCGGAAGGCGTGCGGATGACGCGTCCGGACCATGCCTCTCCATGAGTTATCGGAAGCCGCGAGAACTCACCTTGACGCGAAGCGGCGTTTTCGGCTGGGTCTGGCGGATGACGGCGCAGTCCTTCTTCGCAGCGTCCGCCCCCCGTGGCGGACGTCGGGACGCACATGTGCTCCGCCGCGCAACGGCCGCCACGGGGGTCGGCTGCTACATGGGAACCGCCTGAAGTGTCATGGACCCTGTGCGGGTCGGCAGAATCTGCGGGTTGTGCATCCGGCATCTCTTCGCTCATCCGCGCGATCGTGCGGAGGCGGTTCCTGATAACCGAATCTTCAGTCGGTCGATCCGGCACCCGATAAGCGGAGCGAGATGGCTATCGGAAGGTCCGCTTCAGGCGCGAAACGCAGGTTGGGAACACATCTCATGGCGACGAGCGAGTTGTCAACATGGAATCGGCTGAGTCCGGCGCTGCGGCGGCGAACGCCCGATCATCCTCGGTCGTCGCGCTGGTGTGGCCGGTGGTTCGGGTCGGCGTTTGTGCTGGCGTGCGGGGCCGCGGGTTGCGGCCCGAGTCAGCAGGAGATCAACGCGTTCATTCATTACTCGGAGGCGTCGGTTTCTGAAACGCGCTACGCCGTCCAGCCGCCCGATTCGATCGAGATCAGTTCGCCGCAGGCGCCGGAAATCGACGGCGAGGTCCAGACGATCCGCCAGGACGGGAAGGTTTCGCTCCGGTTGCTTGGCGATGTGAAAGTGGCCGGTTTGACGCCCGTCGAAATCGCCCGAAAGCTCGAGCTGCTGCTCGGGCGTTACTACCAACATCCGGCGGTCAATGTTCGGCTGGCCCAGCGGGCGAGCAAACGATTCTTTGTTTTCGGCGAGGTTCAGCGTGCCGGGCCGTTCATGAGTACCGGGCGCGACACGGTGTTGAGCGTGCTGGCCGAAGCGCAGCCGACGTTTCTGGCGTGGAAGAGCCGGATCAAGGTGATCCATCCGAGCCATGAAGGGGCCAAGCGGCACGTCCTCACGGTCAACGCAGAGAAGATGATGAAAGACGGCGATCTTGAGTCGAACGTGATGCTGCGGGACGGAGACATCGTTTACGTGCCGCCGACGCCGCTGGCCTGGGTCGGCTTGAGATTCCGCGAGCTTCTGATGCCGATTCAGCCGGCCGCCGATACGATTAATACGCCGGGCCTGGCGAGCGACAACTTCGACCGATACTACCTGGATAGGCGGCCTTGATTGGATCGCCGCGAGCCGCCTTCTCGGGTGGCCGATCGGCGTCTCTTGTGGGTGGTCAGACATGCAGCACCATCACGTGGACGAGTTTTCGGTAACAGACGTGCGGCATACGCTTCACGAGGTTCTGCGCATCCTCAGTGCGCGCCGCTGGTTCGTGCTTTTCCCGTTCTGCATCGTGGCCACCGTGGCTTTCATCTGTTCGCTGGCGGTGCCGCGTCAATGGACAAGCCGCACGGTGATCAAACGCGAGCATGATCCCGTACTCGCGACCACGATCGGGAAGAGCTGGACGCAGCCGTACCGGGACATCCGCTCGCGGATGAAGACGGAGATCAAAGACCTCGCGTTCCTCCGGGGGGTCCTGGCCGCGGCCAATCTGCCCGAGGGCCTGAGACGATTCGACGACGGTTCTCTCGCACCGGAGAGCATCCGGTCCCGCGAAGCCCTCGCGCGAAAGATCGCGGCCGGGCTCTCGACGCGCACACTGGAGGCGTCCCCCACGCGCGACGTCGTGGAGATCCGCCTGACGCTC
>JBHHUY010000087.1:0-11170 GCA_046753965.1 Phycisphaerae bacterium | reverse complement strand
GTTGTTTTCACATCAACGCCCGGGTTTACAACCATCGGAGACTACGCGCTCGCCCTCGGCAACCCGTTTCTGCTGGCGGAAGACTTCACGCCCACCGTCACCCTCGGCATCATTTCCGGCCTGCACCGGTATCAGGCGGGCGCCGGCAAGAAGGGCCGCGCGCTGCGCTACACCGATTGCATCCAGGTGGACACCTCCATCAACCCGGGCAACTCCGGCGGCCCGCTGTTCGACCTGTCCGGCAGGCTCGTGGGGATCAACGGCCGGGTCTCGATCGAGGAGCGCGGCCGCGTCAACGTCGGTGTGGGCTACGCGATCACGATCAACCAGATCAAACGCTTCATCCCGATGCTGCGGGCGGGGCTGGCCGCGAAACACGCAACGGCGGGGTTCACAACGACAGACCGCCGCGGCGCCGTGGTGGTCGATCAGATTCTCGATGACGCGCCGGCCTACCTGGCGGGCCTTCGGCTGGGGGATCACATCCTCCGCTTCGGCGGCAGGGCCATCACCAGTGCGAACCAGTTCAAATCCATTCTCGACGTGTACCCGGCCGGCTGGACAGTCGAGGTCGTGTTCCGACGACCACCGGCCGCGGACGAAAAGAATGGCGCGGCCGCCCACCCGCAGGAATCCCGCAGGATTAGATTCCGCCTGGGAGACCTGCCGTTTCCCGAGATGTCGGGCGGACACGGCGGGATGTTCGGCGCGAAGAACCCGTTTGGCCCCCATCCGGTCACTCGGGCCGCGAATCGCCGGGCCGTTCGCCGGGCATTGGAACGATACCATCATGCCCTGGGCGGCGCGGCCGCGGTGGCGCGGCTGAAGACGATTCGCATGACGGGCAGACGAGTATTGGCCCGCGCGCCGGCGGCCCCGCCCACGCCCATCCATTCGACGGAAACGAGAGCCTCCGCGTTGACACCGGCCAACGGGCGAACGCCCGTCGCAATCGAGCGAGCCATCCGCTGGATGCTGCTGGCCCCCGCAGAGAAGGCGGCGCGCGACCGCTACCGCGTGGTCGGCGCCGACGAGGTCCGCCGGCGAATCGCCGTCCTCATCAAACGGAAGGCGACGGAGGGGTGCCCCGATTTCCGCCTGGCGTTCGACGACGCCGACGGGCGGCTGCTCTCCATGGAATTCACCGATCCGATGACAGGCAAGCGGGCACGCTACGAATACGACGACTATCGCCGCGCGGGCGGATTGAAGCTTCCCCACCTGCGTAGGCTCTACCTGGATGACGCGCCCTATGCGACCGACCGGTTTGAACGAATCACCGCTTCGGGGTAAGCGCCGATGAGACACGTTCCACACTTCGCGCGCACGGCCGCAAGCGCGGGGCTCTTGCTCCTCGCACCCTGGTGCAGACCCGCGGAAGCCGCGCCGAACGTGGCCCCCAATACCGTCCGGCGCGCGCTCGATTCCGCCGCCGCCGCGGTCGTCAAGCTCCATGGCGGCCGACTGGCGCGCGAGCACGGCTACGGCACCGGCTTTCTCATCTCCGCCGACGGCGACATCGTGACCGCCGCCTCGCTCTTGCTCTCCGGCCGCAGCCTCCGCGCGGTTCTGAGCGACGGGCGGGCGTTTCCGGCCCGGCTTGTTCGGTCCGATGACTATCGCAAGATCGCCCTGCTCAAGATCGACGGGCAGAACCTCCCGCACCTCGATCTGACAAAGACCGACCAGCTCGCCGTCGGCGATACGGTGATCGCGCTCGGCAACTGGTACAAGGTGGCCGAGGACGACGAGCCGGTCTCGGTCAGCCGCGGCATCCTCTCGCTTCGGACGCATCTCCACGCGAGGCGGCTCACCCAGCCGTTTCCCTACCGTGGGCCCGTGCTTGTGTGCGATGCCATCACATCAAACCCCGGCGCAGCGGGCGGGCCGCTCCTGGACATCGACGGCAACTGTGTCGGAATGATCGGCCACGCCGTGGAGGCGGTCGATACGAACACGCGCGTGAACTACGCCCTGCCGTCGGAGGAGATCATCGCCTTTCTCGGCGGAGCCCGCGCGCCGCGCGCCGCCACCCGGCCGGCCGCCGATCGTTCCCAAGCGGCGCGTCCCTATGTCGGCATTCGGATCTCCAAGCTGGGCTTCCACCACGTGGCTGCCTATGTGGAACGGGTTCGCCCCGGTTCGCCCGCGGCGCGGGCGGGCATCCGGCCCGACGATTTGATCGTGGCGATCGACGGCCGGCGCATCGGCGACGCCCGGGGATTTCGCGAGGCGATTCAAGCGATGACGCCGGGGCAGGTGGTCACTTTCATCATCAAGCGGGGCGGTTCGGTGTTGAGCATCGACGTGACGATCGGGGAGACGCCATGACCGCGGTCGCCGCGATCCTGCTCTCTGCCTGTCTTGCCGCCACAAAGGACACAGGCGGAGGCGTTGATCCCTATGGTTTTGAACGGGCCCGTGCCAGCGTCATCCGCTCTGCGGTCGCAAAGATCGCGCCTTCGATCGTCACCATTGAGACAATCGGCGGCGCGCAGCCGCTGGCCGGCGGCGGGCGGGAAGCCGCCTTCAAACTCGCGGAAGGCCCGACGACCGGACTCGTCTGGTCTTCCGACGGGCTGATCCTCACCAGCAGCTTCAACTTCGCGCGCAAGCCGTCGATCATCACGGTCACGCTACCCGACGGACGGCGCGCGGTGGCCACATTGCTCGGTCGAGACGAAATCCGGCGGTTGGCGCTGCTCAAGATCGAGGCGTCCGACCTCGTCGTGCCGGAGTGGGTCAAGCGCGACGCATTGCGCGTCGGTCAATACGCATTGGCCTGCGGCCGGGCGCTCGGGGGCGAAGTCGCACGAAGGACCGATTCGGAAACCACCCCGACCGACGGGCTCTTCGTGTCGCTCGGAATCGTCAGCGCGCTGGACCGCCGCAACGGAAACGCCGTCCAGACAGACGCCAAGGTCTCACCCGTGAGCTATGGCGGCCCGCTGATCGACATGGAAGGCCGGGTCATCGGTCTGCTCGTGCCGATGGCCGGTGCCGGCGGAGCCCTGGCGGGCGCCGAATGGTATGACTCCGGAATCGGGTTCGCGATCCACCGCGAGAAGGTCGATTTCGTCGCCGACCGGCTGGCCGCGGGCGAGACGATTCAGTCCGGCAAGATCGGCATTCGACTCGCGGTGGACAAAGAGGAAAGCCTCATCCCACTCCTCGACAAGCTCCTGCCGCCGACGAAAGGCGTCAAGATCGGGCACGTCGCGGAGCATTCGCCGGCCTCCCGAGCCAAACTGCGAAAGGGCGACAAGATTCTGGCGATCGACGGCCGGCCGACCGGCGACATGATGGAGTTGCTGCGACTCCTCAGCGATCGCGCGGCGGGCGAGGAGATCACGCTCACGATCCAGCGCCGCTGGCGCAAGCTTGACGTGAAGCTCCGACTCGTCCCGCTGAGCAAGATCGGGCAGCCGGCGAGCCGACCCGAGGAACAGGACGACGGCGGTTGACCGGTTCGTTCGTCGTGCGGGCCGCCAAACGGCAGCCAGGTCTCAAGATCAACGCGGCGGCGCGGGCTCGGCTGCACTCGACAAGAGACAACACGTTGGCTCAACGGCAAGTGTAGAAACATCATCGACTTGCCGGCGATGATTCTTCAGGCATGCCGGCTCGACTCCACGTCTCGAAGAGCGGCGGGTAAATGCTCGATCAAGTCCGTGGCAATCAGCGACGGCTGGCCCACGTGCAGCGCTGCGAGGTCGCCCGCCAGGCCGTGAACGTGAACGCCGAGAACGGTGGCGTCGAATCGAGACATGCCCTGCGCGACCAGCGCGGCGATGATGCCGGTGAGCACATCTCCGCTCCCTCCCGTCGCCATGCCGGGATTGCCGGTCCCGTTGGTGAAACGGCGCACGCCGTCGGTGACGACGGTCTTCGCCCCCTTCAGCGCCACGACAACGGCGCCTTCGATATCGTCCTTGGCAAACTTGCCGGCGCAACGCACAGCGGTTTCCTCTCGTTGCCGTTGGACCGTTGCGGTGTCGCTTCCCATCAGGCGGGCCATCTCGCCGGGATGCGGCGTGAGCACGGCGTTGCACAGCGGGGTGCGCCGCCGCTCGGGCAGCGCCGCGAGCGCGTTGAGCGCGTCGGCATCCAGAACAACAGGGATGTTCGCGTCCTCGCACAGGCTGACGACGAGACGGTGCCAGGCGGAGGCGAACGCCGCGCTACCGGAGCCCAGACCGGGCCCTGCCGCGACAACGGAGGGAGCGAGCCCGGGGGCCGACGCACCCCACGCGCGCAAGCAGGCCCCGGCGCGGGCCGGTGCAACACGGTGGCTCGCATCCTCTGGCAGCGGAATCGTTGTCGCACAGGGACAAAGCGTGGCGACGGCGCGCTGGATCGACTCCGGGCAGGCCACGGTGACGAGACCGGCCCCGCTCCTGAGCGCAGCGTTGGCGACGAGGGCTGGGGCGCCGATCATCCCGCGCGATCCTCCAATGACGAGTACGCGGCCGAAGTCCCCCTTGTGGGCCTCGGCTCGCCGGGCGGGCAGGCGGGGCACGACGCGAACGCGCCGCGGAGCGCCGGGACGGACCATGTTGGAACGGGCACTTTTCTGTTTACGACGCATCGAACGTCTGGCTCCGCTAATCTGAACGCATGCGCGGTCGCGAGAGACGGAAGCGTATCCGAAGGATCGACCAGATGCGAAGCGTTCAATCAGGCCCGGTTTCGCCGATCTGATTGATGATCGCGGCGAGATAGCCGGCGCCGAAGCCGTTGTCGATGTTCACGACGCCAACGCCGGGGGCGCACGCGTTCAGCATCGTCAGCAACGGGGCGACGCCGGCGAAGGACGCGCCATAGCCCACGCTGGTGGGCACGGCGATCACCGGCCCGCGGACCAGGCCCGCGACGACGCCGGGCAGGGCGCCGTCCATTCCCGCGACCGCCACGACGACCCGCGCCGCTCGGAGCATCTCGGCGTGCGACAGCAGTCGATGAACTCCTGCCACGCCGACGTCCGTGATGAGCTGCGTGCGCTGATCCATGATCTCGCAGGTGACTTGCGCTTCCTCCGCAACCGGAAGATCGGTCGTGCCGGCGGCGACGATCGCGATCACGCCGGTGGTTTCCTTGGCGGGCGCCTGTCGAAGGGTGATGCAGCGGGCCGTTTCGTGGTGCGCCACCCCAGGTACGCGGCGGCGAACCGCAAGAAACTGGTCCGCCGTTGCCCGTGTCGCGAGGACGTTTCCGCCGGCCGCCCGGAGCCGGTCGAAGATCTCCGCGATCTGCTCATCGGTCTTGCCGGGGCAGTAGATCACCTCGGGAAAGCCGCACCGCAGCGACCGGTGGTGATCGATCCGCGCGAACGGGAGCGCTTCCGAAGGAAAGGTCTCGAGCCGGGCCAGGGCGTCCTCCACGGAGGTCTCGCCGGCGCCGACGGCTTGCAGAAGATCGCGAAGGGTCTCGCGGTTCATTCTCATCTCGCATCCGCGCCGACCGCCGGCGATCCGTCAACACCGCACGCGCGGGCAGATCGTCGGCGGCGGCGCCGCAGCCTAGAGTGCGTCCTACGACCTTCTGCGGCGCGGGCGTCCCGCCTGTGACCCCACCGGCGAGACGCCGGTGCCACAAGTTTCTTCGCAAGACGAGAAGAGTCTGGACGTTAGTCGTACAGGCTTCCCGCGCGCGCCGTCGAGCAGTTCCCTCAACCACCGGCCGGTGCGGCCTCGTCCGTGCCGGACATCATGCGCAAATAGCGGAAATCGTAAATCCCCGTTTTGTGACCGTCGGCCCATTCGATCTGAATCGCGTAGTTGCCCACGACCCGGGCGGTATTGAACTCAGTGGCCCGGCCGATGTCGGCGGGCAGCACCGTGAGCGAACGCGACGCGGCCGCGGGCTTCGGCTTGCCGCGCTCGTTGCGGCACGTCGCACACGGACACCGCTTTCGAAGGGTGGTCAATGTGAACCGGCTGACGTGGCCGTCCGCCCATTCGATTCGGAGCCCTTTTTCTCGATCGATGTGCAGGTCCCTGGGCTTGAAGCGATCGGACGAAAGCGGCTGATTCAAAGCGAGATCAATCAGATCGTTGTCGGTCATGAGGCGGTGATCCTCGCGGCGTCCAGCAGCGCTTCGACCCATTCGAGACTTCGGGCCACCTGTGGATCGCGGTCGTCCGCGAGATCACAGGCCGCAAACCAGTAGCGGCGGCCGAGCCGTCGTCTCATGGTCTCCAGGAGGACTTCGATGTTGCGCGCACAGAGTGAGGTCCACCGGCTCGGATGCGCCCGACCCGTATTGAGAAGGATGACATCGCTTTCGATGATCGGGTGGTATTCCGGCTGGAGCTGCATTCGCGTGGTAATCTCGGTGCCGACGTCGGACCGGATGAACTCCTCCACGGACTGGGTCGCGGCCGGGCGGCTCGTCGCCTGGGGCTGGATCGGGGGCAGCATGCCGGAGTCGGAGGGGTCGGGGCCCAGGCCGAAGAACTCAGCGGCGAATTCCGCCGTGTCGTCCATGGCCCGCTCGATCGCAACGGCGGCCTCGCGGGGAGAACGGAACACCGTCTCCAAGGCGGCCGGCGAGGGCACAATAAAGACTTTGACATGGTAAGGATAGGCATGGCGAAAGCAGGGTTCCGCGTCGGTTTCGACCAGAAGGACCGCGTCTTCGCGGCCGTCGGCGGCGGTTCTGATCACATCCGCCACATCTTCGAAGACACGCCGCGGGTCCACGAAATGCCGGGTACTGGTCGCCACCTCCTCCAACGGGACCGCGACGCGCAAAGGCGGTGGCCGGTGGTCTTCGAGCAGATGGAAGCGGACGTGATGCACCTCAGCCGCGGACATCCTGGCGGCCAGCATTCCGGCCAGGGTGGTCTTGCCGGAACCTGCCGGACCGCTGATGTGTAAGACCGTGGCTGTCATGGGCTGAATCCGGACCGCCGCTCGCCGGCCGGCGGCTCACATGCCGCAACGGGGAACCCCTTGGCAGAATCAGATTATGATGTATTAAACGCCCCGCAGCGCGGGATTTCCAGGGCCGCGCCTCACCGTGCCGCCTTCCTGGACCTCGGAGCGGGTTCTCAGAAGCGTAAGAGGCGACAGGAGGGTCCCGGTGGGGCTGAATCGTACCGAGAACATCCTCGATGTCAGGTCCGAGTCGGCCTACTTGAGCCGTCACCGGGTCGGCGCCGTCAACATTCCGCTGGAAGGGCTGACGGGTCGAATCCACGAGCTCCCACCACGGGAAGCCCCGCTGACGGTCTACGATCTTGACCGGACGCGGGCGCGTCGCGCGGCATCGGAACTGCTCGCGCGAGGCCGCCATCGGGTGGAGATTGTATCCGGACCTTGCTGGCTGGCCGCCGGGCCGACGGCATCCGGTCCCTCGCGGGACTATCTGTGGCAACCCCACAGCCTGCTGGTGGACGCCGTGGATGCGGCCCGACGGCTCTGGGGCGGAATCGTTAACAAGACAGCCGTCGATATTGCATCGGGGACCGGGCGGGACGCGGTCTTCCTCGCGCTCGCGGGGTTCGACGTCGAGGCATGGGACGCGCTGCCCGATGCGCTGGAACGGTGCCGAGCCACCGCGCGACGCTGCCGCGCGGCCGTCCGCACGCATTGCCGGGACGTCGAGGCGAAGATCACGATTCCGGCCGATCGTTTCGACCTGATCTGTTGTTTCAACTTTCTCCATCGGCCGCTGATCCCGGAGATGGCGGCGGGCCTTCGGCCGGGCGGACTCCTCGTGTACGAGACGTTTGTTGATCCACAGCGGGAGCTCTTCGGCAAGCCCCGGCGGGCGCAGCGCGTCCTGAGGCCGGGGGAGTTGCAGACGTTTTTCACAGGCTGGGAGATCCTCGTCTCGCGGGAAGGACTCGCTCGGCCGCGGAGAATGGTCGCCTCGCTGATCGCCCGGAAGCCGTCGGCGGGCTCGTGATCCGCCATCCGCGACGGCCCTTTCAAGGGCGGGGCCTCACTTGCTCAGGGCCCCGCCTTGGCTGAAGGTGTCGATCAACTGGATCGCGGCCGGACCGGCCAGCACGATGAAGATCGTCGGGAAGATGAAGAGAATCAGCGGCATGAGCAACTTGACGGCGGTCTTCTGTGCCCGCTCTTCGGCCTTCTGGCGTCGCTTCGTCCGCAGTGATTCGGCCTGGGTTCGCAGGGCCTTGGCGATGCTGGTTCCGAGCTTCTCGGCCTGCGTGATCGTGGCGACCAGTGTCCGCATCTCGGTCACGGCGGTCCGCTCCGCCATCTTGTTGAGCGCCTCGGCCCGGCGGACGCCCATCTGGGTTTCAACCGTTGCAATCTGAAACTCTTCCGAGAGCGCTGGATAGACGTTTCGCATTTCATCGCTGACCCGGAGGAGTGCCGCATCCAGGCCCAGGCCCGCCTCGACCCCGATCACCATGAGATCGAGGGAATCGGGCAGGCCGTTTCGGATCGCCTCGGCGCGTTTGCTGATGGATATGCTGAGCCAGAGGTTGGGCAGCATGAATCCGACACCGGCTCCGAAGATCGTCTGGCCGACGAGGTGCAACATCTCCTTCTCGCCGTTGAGGGCGAGCACGAGGCCCACGCCGCCGCAGATGACGGCCGTAACCGTCTTGCTTGCGAGAAAGAGCGACGGCGCCGACTCTCGTCGGAATCCGGCGCAGGCAAGCTTGGCCCGCAAGGTGGTCTGTTCTTCCCCGTCCTTGGGCATCACGGGTCTCGAAAGGAGCGGCGCGGCCTTTTCGAAGATGCTGGGCTTCTTCGCGCGCCTTCTGGCCATCGCCTCGATCTCTCGCGCGTCCTGGCCCTTCTGGAGGCCGGCAGTCCTTCTTTGGACGATGTCGTCCTCGCTCTGCTTCTGCGGCATGAGCGCATAGGCGACCATGGTGACGGCAATGACGACCATGACACCGAGGAGGATGAGTTCCATCGTTCCGCCCTTAGACCTTGATGTTGACGATTTTCTGAATCATGGCGAGCCCCAGAAGCTGGGCGACCCCGCCGCCGATGAGCATGTACCGGCCGATCTCCGTATCGATCAGCTTGTTGGCATAGTCCGGATTGACGACCAGCTCGAGTATGAAGACGACGATGGGCAAGGCGAGCAGAACCCATCCGGAGAGCCGCCCTTCCGCCGTGAGGGCCTTGACCATGCCGAACAGCTTGATGCGCTCGCGAATGACGCCGCTGATGTTGTCGAGCACCTCGGCGAGATCGCCGCCGGTCTGTCTCTGGATCACGACGGCCGTCACGAAGAAGTTGACATCCATGAGTCCGACACGTTTGGCCATGCTCTGGAGCGCGTCCTCGATCTTGATGCCGAGGTTCTGCTCGTGGAAGACGCGTGCAAACTCGGATCGAACGGGGTCCTGCATCTGCTGTCCGATCAGCAGAATGGCATTGGCCAACGAATGCCCCGCCCTCAGTCCCTGGCTCATCAACTCGAAGACGTCCGGCAGTTGGTTCATGAATCTGTTGAGGCGGATCTTGCGTTTCACGAAGATGACGACGAGCGGCAACACAATGCCGCTGACGCCGATCGTCACGCAGATCCACATGTCCAACTTGAGCAGATAGCACGTGATGAAGGAGATCGACCCGATCCCGACAAGATTGACGAGCGCGGCCGTTGCCGACCAGGTGAGGTTGGCCTGATCGAGCATGCGCTGCAACGCTGAAATCACGCTGAGTCTTGAGAGCGCGGCCGCGAGCGAACTGAGGTTTTCGTTTCGCTGGCGAAGGATGGACACGCGGGCGGCACGCTCGGCGGCCGAGTCGCCCGTCACGCCGTTCCGCTCTCGCAGGCGATCCACGACCTTGGTCGACTCGACCTTGCGCAGATCGCGAATCAGGCTGAAGATCGCATAGGTCAGCATGACCGAACCCACGATCGGGAGCACGTACATGCCCAGTTGCTCGAGCATGTCCGATTGTTGAGCAAGGATGATCGTGACAGGCATGGGTTGATGATCCCCCCGGCTTCAGCTTCCCTAGGCGTTCTGCGTGTCTCGACTCAACACGCGCCGCTCGAACATGGCCGGATCCAGTTCGACCCCGGAGTACTTCAGTCGCTCGAGGAAGCTGGGACGCAGCCCCGTCGCGACGAACTGTCCGTATGCCCGGCCGGTTGTATCAACACCGATTTGTTCGAACTTGAAGACCTCCTGGAGTGTGACGGCATCGCCTTCCATCCCCTGCACTTCGGCGACCGACATGACCTTCCTCGGACCGCCGGTCAGCCGATTGGCGTTGACGATGAGATGAATCGCGCTGGCGAACTGCTGTCGGATGGCCCTCACGGGCAGGTCAAAGCCCGCCATCATGACCATTGTCTCCACGCGCTGGACGGCGTCTCTGACATTGTTGGCGTGAATCGTCGTCAGCGAACCGTCGTGGCCGGTGTTCATCGCCTGGAGCATGTCCAGCGTCTCGGGACCGCGGCACTCACCGACGACGATTCGGTCGGGCCGCATGCGCAGCGCGTTGATCAGCAGGTCTCGAATCGTCACCCGCCCCTTGCCTTCGATGTTCGGCGGGCGGGTTTCCAATCGGACTACGTGCGGCTGACGCATCTGAAGCTCGGCCGCGTCCTCGATGGTGACGATGCGCTCGGTATCCGGGATGAACGAAGAGAGGTTGTTCAGCAGCGTCGTTTTGCCGGAACCCGTTCCGCCGACGATCAGGATGTTCATGTGCGACAGGACGCAGGCGCGAAGAAAATCCACCATCTCCTGCGTCAATGAATTGAACTTGATGTAATCCTCCCACGTGATCGGATCGGTGCCGAATCGGCGAATCGACATGGACGGACCGTCGATCGCCAACGGTGGAATCACAGCGTTGACGCGCGAACCGTCCTTGAGTCTCGCATCGACCATCGGGGAGACTTCGTCGCAGCGCCGCCCGATCGATGAAACGATCTTATCGATCACATGCAGGAGATGGGCATCGTCCTTGAAGGTCACCTGGGACAACTGCAAGGTGCCTTTCCGCTCGACATACACCTGCTTCGGCCCATTGATCAGAATGTCGCTGATGTGCGGATCGGCCAGGAGGGCTTCCAATGGGCCGAGCCCGAAGGTCTCGTTCAGAATCTCAACGACCAGCCGCTGTCGTTCGCTGTAGTTGAGAAGCGCGTCCTCCTGCTCACAAAGTCCGACGATGACCTGGCGCACTTCTTCCTTGACTTCATCGCCCTTGC
>JBHHUY010000086.1:0-11408 GCA_046753965.1 Phycisphaerae bacterium | reverse complement strand
ACTGGCGGTACCAGTCTGTCTGCGGCGGGTTGATCTGGTCGGCGAGATTGGGCGGGTCGCAGTTGACGCCGCCGGAACCGAGGATGACCGGGAAGTTCGGACAGGCGCGCGAGAGGTGTTCGCCGCTGACGATGATCCAGTCGATTCCTTCCTGCTTGAGGGTTCGGATGAGCCGGGTGCTGAAGGCCATCTCAGGTGGAAACATGCCGCGCGAGATGCCGGGCACGGCGCCCCAGGCCTCGGCGTAGACGGCCTTGTACAACTGGATTTCCTTGCGAACAGCGCTTTCGTCGCAGAGGGGCAGCAGCGGATGATGAAACGGAAAGACCACCAGGTCGCATCTGGGTTTGGCCTGCCCCACGGTGGTCCAACCGCGGGCTTCGCGGAGGGCCGCGTACCAGTTCGCGGCGTAGCCCAACTGTCCGGCGGCGCCGAGACTGTCCACGTTTTCGATGAGTCCGCCGGAGTAGCTGATCTGTGCGCCGGCCTCGGGATAGGCGAGCAGCGCGGCGATGCTGTCGCGGGCGCGGCTCTGGTAGACCGCGACCCGGTCGGGCCAGCCGAAGATGTCGCGCAGGTTGTTCTCGGGGTGTGCCGCGCCGGCGTCGGTCCGCTGGATCGAGCCCCAGGCGGTCTCGTATCGATCCTCGCCGCCGACCTGCTGGTCGGGCCAGTAGATGGGTTGCTCGAGGTGCCAGAGGTAGGTGAAGTGCAGCTTCTCGGCGCGAGCGGGGGTGGGGACGATGGTCCAGCAGACTGCCGCGAACCAGGCGAGGCCCTGTACCCGCGTGTTCATGGGTTGCTCCCAACCTGGATTCGGCCTGGGGGGGCTCGCCCCGCGGTGATGGCGGATGTTTGAATCCGGGCCAGGTAAAACATTTTAGCACATTCGCGATGGCCGGTCAATTGGAATGGAAGCGGCGGCCGGGCTGCGATTCAGGTGGATCGGTCGGTTGCGAGAGGATGGGCGGGATGGGGGCATGCCGGGGCGGAGGACCGCCCGGCTCGCGGCGGCGATCCGTTGCGGCGTCAATCGGTTGGGACGTCGATCAGTTGAGACGTCGATCGTTCGCGGCGTCAATCAGTTGGGGCGTCGATCAGTCGCGGCGTCGGGGCGAAGCGAGCGGGCGACTTGTTCGGCCGCGCGCCAGGCCCGCGGCAGATCGTCCGCTCCAATGGCGTCGGGCCAGGGCGCCTTGGGGTTGCGCTCGATCAGGCGGTGCAGGGCGACCTGGCCGGGGGAGAGGAACCGCTTGGGGTCCTGCTTCCGGCCGAGCGCCGCGTTGACACGCGACGCCTGAAGCCCCGTCATCGGAACGTAACGATAGGGCGTCTGCGCCAGGTAGTACTTCGGCTGCTTGTCGGGCCGGATGGCGGCGTCGGTGCGGACGGCGGCCGAGCCCAGCGCCGCTTCCGCGGCCTTCTGTTGGGTCGGGTCGTGAACGAAGACGGTATCCGCGCACTTGAGCGTGCGGGCCTTCGCGACCAGCGCCGCGTAGGAGACTGCCCGAGGGTCGAATCGCACCTCGACCACCTCTTTTCCCTGAAGGAATCCGGGCATCGTGGCGATCACGCCGTCTACGTCGCCGAGCGCGCCTTCCCCCTCCCAGAAACAGTGCATGGCAAACGTCGCCCGAGCCAGGCCGTGCTTTCGCGCGGCCGTTTCCTCTGCGAGGAGGCTCAGATAAGTCGGGACCGGATCGCCGTGGCGTTTGAGGGCGGCGACCATCGCGCTCGCCAGGCCTGCGACGGTATAGTCGCCCGCGACGCGGTCGGCCAGGGCCTTGCGATCGTGCGTGATGATTCTGACGACCGGGTTGTTCCAGGGCTTTTCGCCGAACGATTTGAGCGTCCGCGCGTCGGGGCCTCTGATGTTGTTGAACACGGCCAGCGGCACGAACAGCGACTCGGCGGCGTCCCGGATGAGGGGGTGGCTGAGGACCGCGTCGCCGTAGGTCTTGCACGTGTTGCAGCCGGGCACTTCCTGAAACAGGACCAGCAGCGGTTTGTTTGCATGCCTGGCTTTCTGGGCCGCGTCGGAGAACCCGCGCGCCCAGGCGATGGCGCCGAGCTCGGGCGGGCGAGCGGGTTTGTCGGGCGGCTCGGCGTGAGTCGCGGCGGTCATGAGAAGCATGATCGCCGTTGCGGCGGGTGAAATGCGCCGCGTGCCGATGGTGTCGCGAAGATTCATCGTTTGTCGCCTTGTTTCGTGTGGTGGAGCGTTCCGGGCGCGGGTGAATCCGCGCGGGCTGAAGCCCGCGGCTCGGTGGGAGCATGCGGTGCGTAGCGCGGCTGAAGCCCGCGGCTCGGTGGGAGCATGCGTAAGGAATGAAGTGCGCAGGGCGGATGAAGCGCGCGGATCGGTCGGTGAGCGTTCTCTCGGGTGTTGTGAGGCGCGGCTTGACATTTGACGGCATCGCTCGCGGGCTACGGCGTCGGCAGCCATTCGGCTCCGAGCGCGGGCAATCCCAGCAGCTCCCGTGCGATCGACTGCGTCGATTCGACGGGCCGTGTGCGCATGATGTCGGGCATCGCCATCCAACACAGCGGTTTGGGCCATCGCGCGAAGAATCGAAGCTGGCGGTCGAAGGAGACGGCCGGAGCGGGCATTTGTGCGAGGCTGGCCGCGTTCATCGTCGCCGAGAGCCCGAAGAAGCTCTCGGCCAACTCGCCGAGCGAACTCGGTCGAGGGTAGTGTACGAGCTTGATCTCCGCGCTGGGTGGGATGTCGGCCATCTGTCGAACGGCCGCGATCGCGTCACTCAGTCCGCCCAGCCGATCGACCAGACCGATCTCGAGCGCGTCGCGGCCCGTGTAGATTCGCCCGCCCGCGATCTTGCGCACCTCCTGTTTCGGCATCTTGCGCCCTTCGGCGACGCGATCAATGAACTGATCGTAGGTCTTCAGGATGTAGTCCTGGAGGAAGCGCCGGTCGTCCGGCGGCAAGTCGCGATGACCCGAGCCGAGCAGCGAGCGGCGGCCGCGCTTCATCTCATAGAGGTTGATGTCGCTCCGGTTGAGCAATGAAGACTGGTTCGCGAGGATGGCGAGCACGCCGATCGAGCCGGTGATTGTGGTCGGCTCGGCGAAGATGAGCCGGCCGGGGCATGCGATGTAATAGCCGCCGGAGCCCGCGACGCTGCCCATGCTGACGACGAGCGGCTTGTGCTCATCGAGTTCGCGGAGCTTTCGCCAGATCACGTCCGAGGCATAGGCCGAGCCGCCGGGGCTGTCGATACGAAGCACCACGGCCCGGATGGTCTTGTTCTTTCGGATTTCCTCGACGGTCTTGACGAATTCATCCCGCATGATCATTGATGAGGCCAGCGCCGAGCCGAAGTTGGCATCGACGATCGGTCCGCGGGCGTGGAGCACGGCGATCTTCGGTCCGACGGCCTTGTAGCGATCCTGAGCCTTCTTCATCTCCTTGGTGATCTGCGTGAGCAGATCCTGCAGAGAGGTGACCTTTGACAGGTCCGAGAGGCCGGCGCGCGCTTTTTTGAACTTCTCCCGCCGGAGGATGCGGTCTCGATAATCCTCGTAATAGGAGATCACGTCCACGAGCCCGCGGTTCTTCGCCTCCTCGGCGTCGAACAGGGCGATGTCGATGATCTTCTTCACCCGTTCGGGCTTCAGGTGCCGTCCCTCGGCGATCATGCGAACATAGTCGCCGTACCAACTGTCCATGATCTCATTGAATTCCTGGAGGAAGTACTTGTTGGGTTCGCGACGGTTCATGAACCCGGGGTATTTGAAGGCGCCGGCGGTGATCACTTCGTATTCGATCCCCTGCAATTGATACATGCCGCGCATGAACGGGAACAGGCGGCCGAGGCCGGGAACGGCCATTGCACCACTGGGAGCGATGGCGATTTCGTCCGCCGCGCAGGCCAGCAGATAGCCGTTGGGGTCGCCGGAGTTGAGGAACGCCTTGACCTGCTTGCCCGTTTTTCGGAATGCGGCGAGGCCGGCCCGGAGTTCTTCGATGTCGGGGATCGAGAGGACCAGGCCGTCGAGGTTCAGGAGGACGGCGCCGACCGAGTCGTCCTTGCCGAGCTTGTCCAGGCGTTCCAGCAATTCCCGAGACGTCCGAATGCGACCGGGCAGGCGGATGTTGATCGCGCGGGCCGGAACCAGAAACGGATCGATCCTGATCTCGACGAGTTGCTTGATCGGGTCGATCTTCTCCTTCTCGGTCTTGTCCGATGCGGATTCCTTGTCGGGCTTGTCACCCGGCTCGGCGGCCCGTAGTGAGACCGCCGAGGCGGACGAGATCATCCACGCTGCCAGAAACCACGAAAGACTTTTGCGCCGCATGATTGGAACTCCCTATTGGTCTGAATCCGTGCCGACCCCATCGACCGGCGCGCCCTGACGAGCGCTCAGCGAGAAACCACCCGGTCACAGGGCGATCGGGCGTTTCTTTTTCTTGGCGCGACGTTCCGACTCGGCCTCGATCGGACGTCGTTCTTCAGCCGCCCCGTTCTCCGCCTTTTCGACGCGGTGAATCTCGCCTGCCGCGTCGATGTAAATCGTTTCGTACTTGACGAATTCGCCGTTTCGAATCGAGAGACGCCATTCGGCCTCGTTTTCCGTCCAGTCGATCACATAGAGCGAGTCGTCGATGTCGGGCTCGTCCGCTTCGTCCGAGTCGCGATCCGCCTGTTTCTCTCCGCCGATCAATGAGGCGAGGCCTTCGATGAACGACTTCTCTTTCGGTCGCAGTCGGAGCAACTCGGCGTGGGAACCGAAATCGACGTAGCCGTCCAGTTCGGCCACGGTGGCGGGCCAACGGCCGTAGTCCTTCTTGAAGAGTTTCGCGTGATGGTACAGGGCCCGCAGGTGGCGGCTTGCCGTCCGTTCCCGCGCGGCCTCGGAGGAGGGATCGGCCGTGGCGCCGAGCGAGACCGCGACGACGGTGGGGACGTAGATCGCGCCGATCGGGATCGGCCCCTTGTGCCGCGCCTGAAGACCCGCCAGGCCGATGCGGATGGCGATGTCGGAATCCGGCAGGGCGTCGACCAGTTCGCCGGGCTCGGGCGGAAGGGACGTGTCTTCGCTGAAACCCGACAGCAGGGCGAGGTACGGCTGAGCGAGTGCGTAGAGCCTTCGCCAACTGATGCGCGCCTGCCAGTGGTTCTTCTTGGAGGAGGGGAGCGAGACGGTCGTACGTTGGAGTGCCTGCCAGTGGTGAACGGCGTCATCCGCCCAGGTGGAGGTGTTGGCGATAATCAGCCGGGTCGCTTGCGGCTGTCCGTCATCATCGGACGTATCCGAGGCTGCCTTGGATGGTTCAAAGAAAACGACCGTTCGGTAGGTGACAGGCATGAACCCGTATCCGGTCTCGGCGGACGGGTCTTTCCAGAACACGACTCGGTCGTCAATGCACTCCTCGTGCCATGCGGGCGGACGGTCATCCTCGGCCCGCTTCTTGTTGTCCTTCTGGATGAACGAACGGATGGCCGTCTGGATGGCGCTTGTTCTTCGCGCGCGAAACTGGCAATAGACATCCGGAAAGGGCAGGAAGCCCTCGCCGGGCACGACCGCGAAGGCCATCTCGCCGCCGACGCGCGAGCCGATGGTGTTGGGCGGCAAACCGGCCAGACCGTCCGCCGCGCCTTCGGCGAGCCCCATGTTGATTACGGCGGTCGCGTAGGCCTCTCGGGGACAGAGGAACGTGTGTCGCGCCTTTTGAAAGACGGCCTTGATCGCGACGCCGACCAGGGGGTTCCAACTGACGGCGAAACGCTCGCTCCAGCGGCCGTCTCTCCGAAGCGATCCGGCGTAGAGCACGCTCTTCAGGCCCGAGAGTTGCGTGAAGAGCGAGGCGCCACCGCCGGGTTCCTTGACGTCCAGGTTCAGACGACAGTAGACGAGCGACCGCTTCTTTTTCGAGTTGCCGCTGCTTTCGGAAACCTGACCGAACAGGGCTTCGGGCGGGCGAAGGTCTCGTGCCGAGGCCAGCAGTGAGCCGGTGCCGAATCGCGAGAGTACGGCGAGGCTGAGATCGGGTTGCTCGAGCCGCCAGTGTTCGTCGTCGACGCGCTTCAGCGCGATGCCTTTGAGGAGCCTGGCTTGTTCCGGGTCATTCAACACGGCCTCGAGGCGCGCGACGAGGTCTTCCAGCGGCCAATCCAGCCGAACGGCCCAGCGGGGGCGGCCTTCGGGATCCTGCGTGTAAGTGGTTGCAGCGATCGAGGTGTCGGGCCAGCCGGCGATCCGCTCGGCGAGATCGGCCAGCGCATCGAAGTCGAATCCTTCGTCCGACTCCTGTTGCGGTTTCGGCATGAGTCCCGAGAGCGCATCCGCCAGCGCGGCCGTCTTGGAACGCCGGGCCGCGGCTGCCAGCGCCGAGACCGATGGGATGTACAGTTCGACCCTGGGCGCGGCGACGGCTGTCTCGCCGTCATCGCGAGCAGGTTGGGTTGGGTTGTTATCGTCGCGATTGTCAACGACGGTGTCGTGCGGGTCTGTCGGCGTGTGGATCTCGGATTGCCCGGCCTGTTCGCCGCCGCGTGCCTCGGGTAGTCCGCCGGTGAGGAGGGGGAACGTGCAGGCCAGAGCGGTCAGGCAAACGGAGAATCGGATTCGGTGCCACGGCACGCTTCTATCCTCCTGCTCGATGGTGCCGCGGGGCGGCGGATGCGGACGGATCGGGCTGTATTATAGGCCCGATCCGAGAGGTCGGCGCGCCCCGTTCGCACAAAGCCGGAGCCCCTTGCGATCCGGCGAGCGGTTCCGGTCGATTCATTCTTCGCCCGATTGACGCAGTTGCTGAAGGTCTGAATCATCCGGCCGGGGGCACTATCTCCCAGAACGGCTCCGACGTCGGCGTCTCACGCGGATCGGCGTCGAGGGGCCGGCTTGCCGCGGCTCCGCCGGCGCTCCCGGGCGGCTTCGTTCCATGAGACGCGGAGGCGCTGGAGTCGGCAAGAACAGGTTGGCTGGTCGGTCCGCCACACGGCAAAGCCGGTCGGTCGGTTTGACCGGGCAATGTTGCGTTCGTTTGATTCCTCAGTCTGTGTGCGAAAGGAACCCGACGGAGGATTGGAACATGCGCTCGCTCAGGTCGCGATCGGGCAGCCGTTCGCTCTCGGCCGAGAGGTCTTCCAGATTGGCCCGGCACATCAGACATCGGACCGTCTCGAGATGAAACTCCGTGTAGGATTGCCACGATTCCCCGAGGACACCCAGCAGGTAAGAACCCACCGTGCTTCTCTTCAGGCAACTGAGTCGGCGCTGCCGCCAGACACGGGCGATGGTCGCCTCGCTGGAAATCTCACTGGCGGAGACGATCTCGCGCTCTGCCGGCTCCAACTCGCCGAGGAACGCTCGAAGTCGGCCCAGCGCGCGGAACTTGACGCCCGCCACCGCCTTTTCGTCTCTCCCGAGCTTGCGGCCGACGTCTTTGTTCCTCAGGCCGACGTAGAAGATCAGCTCGACAACCTGGAGGTCCTCAAGCTTACCCTTGTCGCGCAGTTCCTCGATCAGCCGGCGCAGGATTCGAGCGAGTACGTCGGCCTGCCGTCGGGTGCGTTCGTTCCGCAGGGCCACCTGACTGGGTGTTTCGTAATCGCCCGGGTCCGCCAGGTTGGGTGAATCGTCGTCAATGTCGAACCCGGCCGTGTACTCCGCGCGCCGCTGCTTTTTCGAGAGAATCTCGCCGATCTTGTAGCGCAGGATGGCGAACAGATAGGTCTCAAGGGAACGGTTCGCGTCGTAGTGCTTGAGGCTCGTGACGAACCCCATGAAGGTCTCCTGGAGTGCGTCTTCCGCCTCGCCGACGTTGCCGAGGCGGCTTCGCGCGAAGGCCAGGAGTCTGCGCTGATAGCGCTCGATGAGCTGGTGCCAGGCGCGCTGGTCGCCTTGACGCACGGCCGCGATGAGGAATGCGTCGGCATCGTGAGATTGCGTCAAGGCGCTGACCACCAGAGAACAGGGAAGGCCCCGGGGGGCGAAGAAAACACACGCCCGCCCGCCTAAACGCCAACGGCGGCGGCGCGACAGGGCTCGCAGGGCGCGCTTGGAGGCCTTCTAGAACAGCGGGCCCATTCGCCACAATGCGACGCAAAGCCCCGCGAACACGGCCATGCTCGCGAACCGCAGAGGCCAAGTATACTTGCCCCGTGTTCCGGCGTCGAGGAAGAGATAGCTCAGAACAAGCAGCAGGCTGAGGGCCGCGGCCGCGATGACCTGTCCCACCCAGCGAGGCGATTGTGGTTTGCTGCCGGGCGCGAGATCAAGCGCGGTTGCGAGATCCTCTCTGGGAAAGTCAACCAGGACGGCCGCGCGGTATCGCGGCTCGTCGTCGGCCTGCGTTCGCTGGACAAACTCCTCGCGCTTCAACTCGGGATGACGGTCGAAGAAGAACTGAATCTCATTGATTCGCGTCGTGACGGCGCCCGGCGGCATGTCGGGTTGGGTCTCCGAGACGAGGGCGAGGGCCGAATCGACGAAGCGTGCTCGGGCGTTCAAGATCGCGGCCTGGCGCGCCTCGCCTTGCGTCGGAAACAGGGTCGATCGGCCGATGACGAACGACGCCGTCGCTTGCCGCGCGGCGTTCGTATCAACCACCCACAAGTCGCTGGAATAGGTGACGGAGAATGCGAACGGCAGCGCCCGATTGTCCGTGACGCGTTCGCCGCCCACCCGGGCATGGACTTCGACCTGCAGATCGCCCTGCGTCGGCTCGCCTTGGACGTCGAAGCGAACCTCGAGACAATCGGGCGGGATCTCGGTCTCCGATTCCGACAGGAAGACCAAGCGGCTGCCGCTGCGGCGCAGCAGCGACTTCTTGACGCGATAACGATCGCCGCGCTTCAACCACGCTTCGGGGAGTCCGCCCGCCGCGGTGTTCAGTATCGACGCACCGGCGACGCCGCAACGGCGCGCGTGGTTCACGGCTCCGTGCAACGCGCCGCGCACCGCGGCGGCAAACGACGGGTAGTTCGACATCGGCTCTCTGGACGTGTCCGACCAGGCCTTGAGGATCCGCTGGTCGTCCGCTTCGTTCAGAAATCGGTATGCAGTGGCCTGCCTGGAGCGACGGCCCAGCGGCATGAGCAATCCGACCAGGAGCAGCCCGAGCAGGAGCAGTCCGCCGGCGCCGATCGCGCTGCTCGTTTTGCCCTTTCGGACCACGAACACGAGGGCGATGATCAGCAGGATCAGCCCGGCCAGGAGGAGCAGTCCCAGGATTGTGGATCCCACGTTCATGTGTTTTCGCCTTCAGCCGGTTCGGGGAGCGGGCGACCGTTCATCAGGTCGCGCAGTTCGTCCATTTCAGTCTCCAGGCGGCGGAGCATCGGTGTCCTTGCCGGGTTCCAGCCGCTCTCGACATCCAGGTAACAGGTGATTCGGTAATCTCCGCCGGGGCGAGGATAGGCCGCGATGTTCAAGCGGGTCGGCCAGCGCCGAATATCGGGCTGCCAGAATTGGGCCCACCGATCGCCCCGTTGAAAGGACCAGACCAGATCGCCTCGTTTCTTCAGGGTGTAGTCAAACAACATCATGTGTCGCTCGAGCAGTGAATCGAGATCGTCGACGGAATCGACGAGGAAAGCTCGCCGGATCGGGAGTTCCAGTTTCGGCGATCTGCCGATCTTCAGACGCTGCAAGCTTTGGTTCAGGCCGATGCCTCCCATCAACAGGGCAAACCCGACCGAGCCCAGCGGCGCCAGGACAGCGGGCAGGACTTCATCCCAATCGTGCTCGGGCACCGTGACCAACAGAATCGGCGTGAGGAACAGCCCGAGACAGAGCAGCCCGCCGCCGACGGCCGACAGGGTGCGGGCGCGTCGTGCTCGGCTGCGAGCGGCCGGGTCCTTGGGCGCTTGCTCCGGCTTCGTCGGGGCGTAGGGCGGTACAGGGATGAACCAGACGAACAGGGCCGCGACGCCGCCGAGCAAGATGCCGGCCAGGGCGAGCATGTCTTCCTCACCGCCGGCTGTGACGAGCCCCATCGCCACGCCGCTGCTGCCGGCGAGGGCGGCGCCGCCGAAGAAGATCGCCTTGCGAACGATGCCGCGCCAGATGCCCTTGTGGCATCTCGGAATCGCGCACGAGAGGGCGAAGAGAAACGCATGCACCAACACGATTCCGACGATCACGTGCGCGGCCAGTTGCTGGTCATCCGTCACCTTCAGGATGCCGATGCTGGCGAAGGCGAAGATCATGCCCAGCATCAAAACGATCGACGCGAGAAACCAGACGGCGCGCACCGTGTTGCTTCGCAGCAGCGCCGGATCGATTGCTCGAACCGCGGCCTGCTGCGGGATCGGCGGAGGCGCCTGCGCGGCGCCCTCAGCGGTTTCATCGCGTGAGATCGCGACGCCGCCGGCGACGCCACCCGCGTCAGCGTTCCATCCGCCCGCACCGGCGGTGAGGGTCGCGGCATCGGGCGGAAGGGTTCCGGCGACCTCCGCGTGAGCGGGCCAGACGCCGGCGACGGCCTGCACGCCCAGCGACGCGGCGGCGAGCATGGCGGCCAACGGCACCCAGTCGCCGTCCAGGAAGATCAGCCCGACCAGAAAGGCGTAGAGGCCCGCCGAAAACGCCGGACCGAGGCTCACTCTTCCCCGCCGGCCGGATTCCAGACGCGAGCGCCAATCAAACAGGACGACCGCCGACAGGATCGCGATGATCCAGCCATTGTCCGCCGAACTCATGAGGCCCGTACGTTCGAACAACGCGCTTAACGGCAGCAACACCGCGGCGACCAGTACGGCCGAGACGATGCCCGGCAACCATTTGCTCTTTTCTTCGTTTTCTGTTTCCGGTCGCTTGGCGGTGTCGATCACGCCGAGGAACCACTGCTTGACGCAGATCCAATGTCCCAGGATCACGCCGCCGACGACTGCCGCGCTACAGACAAACACCGCCAAGGCGAGGGCCGCCGGGTCGTGCGTCGCGGTGAGCACCGTCGCCCCGACAGACATTGCCGCGCAGACGATCAGGGCAAGGAGGATCTTCTCGAACCAGTTCTGCGAGTGTCCCGCGATTTCGGTGACCTGCCGGCCCATCGGTCCCCGGTCGATTCGCTCGGCGCGGCGATCCATTCGACCGCCGATCCGTTCCTGAATTCGGCCGAGGCGACCGGGTGCGTCGTGGTGAGCGACGGCCGGATCGATGACCGGCGGCGGCACCGCTTGACCGACGTTGCTGCTCCCGGTGCCGAGGACGCCGACCCCGGGGCCGGCGGCGGGCGCCACGTTCAGTTTCTCCGCCGCTCGCGCCGCCAGTGTGGAGAGGCTTGCGGGCTCAAACGCCGCGACCGAACGGCTCAGGTCCTCCACCTCGAACAGTTCGCTGACCAACTCGGTCACGGTCTGGTATCGATCCTTGGGGTCTTTTGCGAGTGCCTTTCGGATGACGCGGGGGAAGGGGGCGGGCAGTTCGTCGACCTCGGG
>JBHHUY010000085.1:0-11449 GCA_046753965.1 Phycisphaerae bacterium | reverse complement strand
ATCGGGACGGGCGGCTTCGAGCAGGTCGGCCTGTTCGCGGCGTTTCTCCTCGATCCTCCCCGCCGACTTCGCGGACGACTGTGCGCACGGCCGACCGCCCTTGTCCTGCGATACTGGGGTGTCGGCATCGGTGAGGAATCGGAAACAGGCGGACCAGAGCGAGCGCAGTCGGAAACGGAACAGGCAGTCGCCACCGTACTTCTCGTAGAACTTCATTCCCTCGGGGTTGTCGGTAAAGACGATGAATGACGAGATATCTTCCGCCGCCAGCTTCTTGTGCCAGATCGCGAGAAACCGTTTGCCGAGTCCCGCGCGCCGCACGGTTGGTGCGACGACGATCGAGAGTAGTTCGGCCCGATCGGTGTAGTGGTGCGAAAGCTGGTGCTTGCGCAGGGCGCGCAGGACGGCGAACAGGCTCAATCGAAACGTGCAGAATCGCCAGGCGGCGAGCAGACGCGTCGCGCCGGATCGATTGATCCGCTCGAATGCGTGCCGATCGGTCGTGACGCCGAGAAAACCGACCACGCGGTTCTCGGTTTCCGCGATCCAGAGAGAACAGCGTTCGCTCGTGATGATCGCCGTGTAGTAACGAAAGACAAAGGAATGGCCGAGTTGTGTCGTGACGCCGTCGCGGAATGCGTCGAAGTGGAGGTCCATCACGCCCTCGATTGTCGCCCATTCGTTCGGATCGGTGACCTCCCGGATATGAATCCGAGTCTCCCCGACATCGGCGGCGTCTTCCTCGTACCGAATAGCGGTCTTCAAACGCGGGCTGGGCCGGCGCGGCCGGCGCCACCCGATCAGACGGCCGCCCGGAACACCGCCGAAGTTGGCGAACGGCGGCACGTCGTCCGTCAGTTCGCAGTTCGCGTGAACCACGGCGCCGAAACCCACCGTCACGCCGGGCAGGATGCGGGCCATCATCCCGACGAAGGCATAGCGGTCGATCAGAATCGGCGACTCAACAATGTGTTGCCGGTCGGGCGGCGCCATGTGCGAGATGCTGATGAGCTGGCCGGGATCGGACGGATTCACTGCGACGCCCGTCGCGCTGTAGAGATGCGCGTTCGCCATGATGCCGACGTAATCGCGAATGTCCACACCGCCGCGGCCCGCGATGTGTACGCCCGGTCCGATGTGGACGAAGTTCCCGATTCTGATCGAACCGTGCTGGCCGTGTCGGCGTTCGCCCGCCGCCAGGCGGACGCCGGTGTCGATGTGACAGCGCGAGCCGATGGAGATCGCGCGAGCGCCCCACATATCCACGTATTGGTCGATGATCGTGTCCTGGCCCAGGTCTTTCAGCTTCGCCTTCCAGTAACAGGCGCGCAGAAAAAACCCGAGCGCGTTGCGGCTGTAGACCCGGGCGAATGTCTCGAGCAGCGAGGAGGTGATCGGCAGCCAGGCGAACAACATGAGAATCGCCTGGGCGACCGCCATGGCGCAACGGACGGTGACGCCGATGACCAACCAGCCCGTGGTGCGGCGGACGTTTTCCGGCTCGGTGACACAGCCTTGCAGGGTCGCCAGGGCGAAGTCGAGCGTATAGACGAGCCAGCCGCGCGGTACGCGAACCGGCGCCGCGACATACCAGAGCTTCTCGACAGAGGCCGATTCCTCCGCCGTTGTTCCGGGCTTGTGATCGACCATCTCGGATGCGACTCCAGCCGGCGTCGAGCTTGCTACGCACCGAGGCGCGGCCCGGTTCACACCGGCAGCAGCCCGCCCGGTTGTCTCCAGTATGTTGAGCGTATCGCCCACGCGCCACATCGGCAAGAAAACGGCCGATCTGTGCGGTCGGCTCGAGACGAACGCTGATGACGCCGGAAGGTCTGATATACTGCGGCCTTCTCACGCGGCGCGCGGCTACGCCGGGACACCGCGCAATCTTCCGGCAATCCGAAGCTATCGGACGCGCGGTCCGCCGACACAGGGAGGAAAGACCATGAGCACGCCGAAACCGACTGCCGAGCGCTCCTCCGACGACTTGCCGGCCGCGCCGCGCGCTCGGCATCCCCGGACACGTCGTTGCCTTCGCTGGATCGAGCATCTTCTAGCCGCCGGTGCTGCGCTCTGGGGCCTGCTGATCGTTTCGCCGATCCCTGATTGGATCGAAAACGCGATGGACTGCCAGGATCCGCTCGCCCGCGCGGACTACATCCTCTGCCTTGGCGGCGAGCCGGCGCGCGTACTGGAGGCGACGAAGCTGTTGCAGGAGGGCTACGCCGAGAAACTCGTGGTCAGCAACCGCGGCGAATCGGCGAGACAGATGCGCGACCTGGCCGTCGAATGGGGCGCCCCGCCGGAGAAGGTGCTCGTCGAGGACCGCTCCAGATCAACCATGGACCATCCACGGGCGATCCAGCGTGCCGTCGGTCTCGATCCCGCCCGCGACGTCTGCATCATCGTGACCAGCTACACGCATCTGCCGCGGAGTCGGGCCTGCTTCGCCAAGGCCGGATATCGCCACCTCATCATGCGGGACCTGCGCTGGGAACGGGCGTTTAGAAGGACTCGCCGGCCGACCTGGCGCGGTCGCTTCCTCCGCCTGCCGAAGCTCGTCTACGAAGGCGCGGCCTGGTGCCTGTACTGGGTCCGCGACGCCGTCTGAACGCGCCGGCCGGTTCTCGCCAGGTCGCCCCGCGCCGGTTCCGACGCCGATCGACCGGCCCCGAAACCAGTCCCACGTCCTCTCGCACGGGTCGGGGCAACCGGCCCCCGGGTCGATCCCGAGGGGATGTGGCCCGAGTCGATCATTCGGGCCGATGGATATGCATGACGACGCTGGCCGGACAGTTCCCCCCGATCGCCGCCACCATCGGCAGCCGTTCCCGCCCACAGTGGAGACCGCAAAGGGTGTTCCTGATGCGGGCACACGAAGCCCTGCTGGGTCGTCGGACCTTCTCCTTGGCCGATTCCCTCGCGCGATCGCAATACTGGCCTGCCGATCGGCTCCGCGAACTGCAACTCGCCAAGCTCCGCCGACTGATAGATCATGCCGGAACACACTGTCCCTACTATCGGCAACTGCCGCGCGGCGATTCGCTCCGAGGCCTCGAAGACCTCGCCGCGTTGCCGCTGCTTGACCGGTCCACCCTTCAGCGCCACGCCCGCGCCATGAGCTGGCAGGCCCTGCCCGGCAAGAAGCTGACGGACCGCACCCGCGGCACGACCGATGAGCCGGTGCCGTACTACTGGGACCGAAACCGACAGGCCTGGGACAAGGCGAACCGGCTCCGCGGACATGCGTGGCACGGTCTGAAGCCGGGCGACCGGGAGCTGCACCTCTGGCCGGTCGATCCGCCGGTGAATCTCCGAGGTCACGTCAAGCATTGGGTCCGCGAGCGGCGGGACCATCTCTTTCAAGAGCGACAGATCGACAGCCTGACCGCACTCGGGCCGGGGTTCTCGAAAACGTGGAGCCGTTGGCGCCGGTTCGATCCGCTTCGCGTCACCGCTTATCCTTCGGTTCTGGCTCCGCTGCTCGAGCAGGGCGCGCGCGCGGGATGTCGCGTCGGGAACCCCGCGCTGCGGCACATCTTCCTCACGGGCGAAGTCACCCATGCCTGGCAACGCAGGGTGGTCGCCGAGCACCTTGATGCGAAGGTCGTCCAGGACTACGGCGTCCAGGAAGTCGGTTCCCTCGCATTCTCGTGCACGGGCGGTCGCTGGCACATTGCGGCCGAATCAGTCGTCATCGAGATCGTCCGCGACGGCCGACCAGCGCGGCCGGGCGAACTGGGAGAAGTGGTCGTAACGGGGCTCGAAAGCCGCGCGATGCCGCTGATCCGTTACTGCACCGGCGATATTGTCCGCGCCGGAGCCCCGCGCTGCGATTGCGGCCTGCAACTGCCCGTTCTCCCGCCCATTCTGGGGCGCTCGGCGGACTTCCTCGAATCTTCGGACGGCGCCTGGCTGCCGCCCGCCGAGACGGTTGAATCCCTGGGCAAAGTCTTGCATGATGGCGCGTTCCAGGTGTTTCAGGATCGGCGGGGCGGCGTTCTGGTTGAAGCGGCAATCGCACCTGCTGATTGGGCCGTCGCGCGAGATGCCGTCGTCGACCGGGTTTCGCATCTGGTCGGTGCATGGGCGAACTGTCGGGTGCGTCTGGTGCGGGCCCTGCGCCGAACGCGATTCGGCAAGTGTCGCTATGTGCATTCCGATCGCACCGCGGCCGGGCTCGCGCGTCCTCGATGACGGCCCCCACAATCAATGCCATGACACCCACAACGCCATCCAATGCGGCCCGGCCCGACGACACGGCGGCGATTGACAAGCTCCCGCATGATGAACTGCTGCGCTACGGCCGATCGCTCGGGCTGGACCTCGATGATTCGCTGACGTCCGACGAGATCGCGCAACGGGTCCACCGCCAGCGACGACTGCTCCGCGAGCTTGATCGCGAGGGGCTGTTGGACGTGATCAAGTGGGCCCGGCGACCGGTGCGACGCAACGCGAACAAGGAAGAACTCGCTCTCGAAATCGCGCGAATCGACAAGACGAACTACGACAGTCTGTCGCGGCGCGGGCTGCGGACGCTCGCGCGGCTCCGGGAGATTGCCGCGGGCGACCAGGAAAGCACCGAGGAGATCATCCGGAAACTGCGCAAGCAACCCGGGCTCTGGGAGCGGTGGCACCGCAAGCGGCGGCGGTGGATCGGTTCCTGGTTGTCCAAGATGATCGACGGCGAAACGCGGGAAGACGCCGGCGCGTATCAGTTCCTTCCCGACGATCTCGAAGGAGAAAACGAAGGCCAGAAGGTCTCGTTGAAGCGTCAGATCGAAGACCACGGCGTGGTCGGCGGGCTCGCCAGCCGCCTGCGCGGCGCGGCCGACGACTACATCAAGATCAAGATGGACGAAATCGAAGCGAGGATCGACGAGAAGCTCGACCAGATCGACCAGCGCCTCGCCGAGTGGCGCGACCGCGAGGTGGCCAACCGGCTCAAGATCCTCCGCATCACGCTTGTCTTCACCGTCCTTGTCGCGATCCTGAGTCTGGGCTATAACTACGTCAAGCACCAGGTGACGGCCGAACAAGACGGGGCAACCGAGACAACGACACAGGCTTTCCATTGACGCGGCCGCGCCTCGAGAGGAATCGCTTCCCGCCCAAGAGCGTATTCAATGAGGTCGCATGTTCGAGAAACTCACGCCGCGCATGGACAAGGTCATCCGACTCTCGCAGCGGATCGCGCGCGACTATGAACAGGACTATGTCGGCACCGAGCATCTGCTGCTCGCCATTCTTGAGGAAGGCACGGGTCTCGGAACCGCCATCCTGCGCGAAAACGGGGTAGACATCGCCCGGGCCAAGGCCGTCATTGACCAACTCGTTCGCGCGAGCCTGGAAGACACGTGGGTCTTCGGGCGATTGCCGGGCAGCCCGCACTTCCGCAACGTGATGGCCTCCGCCATCGAAGAAGCACGGCAGTTGGAGAGCAAGGTCGTCTGCGCCGAACACCTCCTGATCGCCCTGGCTCGAGAAGAGGGCAGCGTCGCACACGCGGCTCTAGCAGAGATGGGCGTCCGGGCCGGGACGGTCCGAAGCGCCATCACGCGCCGGCTCGAAGCCGGCGAAGACCTCTGCGACTCAGACGCCAAAGACAATCGCTGAAACCGCTCGCCGGCGCCCCGGACGTATCGAGAGCGGATTTCAAGACGGTTCAGTTGGAGGGAAACGGCGGCTCGCCGAAACGGCTGCGCCCGGTCTCCTCCCACTGGCGCCGCACCAGCCCGAGCCCGTACACGCAGTACTCGAACTGGTCGCTCAGGGTCCGAAGCACAAACGCGGGCGGCTCGGTCTCCTCACTGCTGAGGCGGGAGGCAATCGCGTAGGATCGCTTGCCCTGGTCGAAATAGTCGAGCAGCTTGTCGCGAGATTGCCGACGGCGCATCCGGCGAAGGTTTTCCGGATAGACACCGGTCCAGAACAACGTGAAATCGCCGATGTGGCGGTGATACTCGCGGCGACGCACCTCCGCTTCCGCGGCGGCCGCCAGTTCCGCCTCGCAGAGCATCTCCGCCACTTCTTCGACCCGACGACCGCTGCCGTCGCGGAGGAGGTTGATCCGCTCCATGTGGATGAACTCGGTCAGCAGGCCGGTCAGATAGTCCAGCACGGCGGGCGTGGAAATGCCGACGCTCTCCTGGAAGCTGGTCTCGACCAACGCCGCGAACCAGCGATGCAACGGATGGTCGGGTGGCACCGGGGCCATGGTCAGCCGTCTCCTGCGCAGTGTCGATTCGGATGCCGCATCCGGGTCGGGCGGAACCGGGATTGTCTCGGACCGCCCCCTTGATTTATCCTAGGATTTGGCTCGGCCTCAGTAAAGTTTCTGAGAACCGGTTTCACCGGCGCCGGCGATTCCTCGCGTCCCAGAACCTCCGCGATACGGACGCCCGCCGGCCCGCACCGCCGGGACACCCCTGTTCCCACTATTGAAACGGGCGGGGCGCGGGCGACGGGTGCCCAGGCTTATCGGCCGCCGGGCCGGCAGGGGCGAAACGGCGGCAAGGCGACGGGGTCCGACCATCAAGACCAACGACCTCTACTACGAGCTTCCGCCTGAACTGATCGCGCAGCATCCCCGAGAAACGCGCGACGCCTCCCGGCTGCTGGTGCTGGACCGCGCCGGCGGCGGCGTCGAGCACCGCGCCTTTCGCGACCTCCCCGGCTTCCTGCGGCCCGGCGACTGCCTGGTCCTCAATCGGACGCGTGTGTTGCCCGCGCGGTTCGTCGCCCGGCGCGCGACCGGCGGCCGGCTGGGCGGGCTCTTCGTTCACGAAACGGCAGCGGGCCGGTGGCAGGTGATGCTGGCCGGAGCGCGGCGCGTCCGCACCGGCGAGCGACTGCGGCTCGCGGATTCACGCTGGTCGATGGTCCTTGCGCGGCGCCTCGATCGGGGGCTGTGCGAGGTCCGCGTCGAGCCGCCTGATCCGGCGGCGATCGTGCTGGGCGAGGTCGGCCTCACACCCCTGCCGCCCTACATCCAGCGAAAAGACGAAGACCAATCGCGGCTCGAACACATCGATCGCCGGTCGTATCAGACCGTCTATGCCGAGGTACCGGGCGCCGTGGCCGCGCCGACCGCCGGGCTGCACTTCACCGAGGCGATCCTCGAAACCGTTCGGAGCCGGGGCGTCCACATCGCGCAGGTCGTCCTCCATGTCGGGCCGGGCACCTTTCAACCCGTCGAGGTGAAGAACCTGGCCGACCACCCCATGCACGCCGAGTGGTACGAGCTGGCCCCCGGCGCGGCCGACCGCATCAATGCGACGCGCGCCACCGGCGGCCGCGTCGTCGCGGTGGGAACGACGGTCGTGCGCGTTTTGGAGAGCTGCTGGGCGGAGGGGGCCTTGCGCGCCCGTCGCGGATGGACCGACCTGCTGATCTATCCGCCCTATGCGTTCCGCGCGGTTGATGTTTTGTTGACGAACTTCCACCTGCCGGGCAGCACGCTACTCGCGCTGGTCGCCGCCTTCGCAGGCCTGGAGCGTATCCGCGCGGCCTACCGAATCGCGATCCAACAGCGGTATCGGTTCTACAGCTATGGCGACGCGATGTTGATCCTCTGACTCCCGCAGAGCATGCCTGTCCGCCAGGCGTAGGGTCCGCTGTGCGGACCGTTGCTGTGCGGACCGTTCGAGTGCGATACAAAGAGCCGCGTGGTCTGAATGGCCCCGCAGGGCGCGTCCCGGACGCACCTTCTTGCTGCTCAGTCCAAAACCGTCGCCCCTGGGTCCATGACAGTTCAGGCGGATGACGGCGCGGTCCTTCCTCGTAGCGTCCGCCCCCCGTGGCGGACGTTGTAGGAGGCAGGTCCGACTGCGGGGGCGGCCGCTCCATCGATCACTGAGGCCCGACGGCTCGCCGCGGGCGGACGGCCGCTACCGCCCTGGTCGTCGATCCGGTGCCATTTTGACAGCCCGACCCGACGGCATCGGGCACGGGCTGCCAATCCGGTTGTTCGACGGCTCCCGACCGGGCGGCACATCGAATCGAGAATCGCTTCTAACATATTCAGTAACAGTAGATTACGCTACGTAGAGTCGTCCGGGGTCCGGTGGTCTCAACTTGGCATGAGGCTTGCAAAGCCATTGTTCATTGACGGGGGCGAGCCTGCGCCCCGAGACATTCACGCGCCGCTGAAGCCTTGAAGATGACCGCGCTCCCGACACCTTTCAACGTCATGATTGCCCATGCGGGCCACAGTCCGTGGGCCGAAGGGCTTGCGCGAAGCCTCGCTCCGTTGCCCTTGGAGTTGCACCGGCCGAAGACCGCCGACCAGACCTTCGACCTGGCGGCGACCCGGCGGATGCACGTGGCGGTCGTTGATGACGATCTGCCGGACGCCGGCGGGCGCGGGGTGGTGCGGCGAATGCGCGGCGCGGGGCTGCATCTGCCGTGTCTTCTGGTCTGTCGTATGCCCGACCAGCGCGTGCTGCAGGATGCCATGCAGTTGGACGTCTTCACCGTCGTAGAGGCCGACGCCCAGGGCGAGTTGCTCCCGCCGGTCGTCTTGAAGTTGGTGCGGCGCATCTATCGCGTGGAATGGACGATCCCCGGCGGGTTTGATCAGGCCAATAACTGAGTGAGCCGGCGGTCCGCGAAGACGGCCGGCCGCGTTGACGAATCGGATACGTTCAACGGTTTAGCAGAAGGAGTGACGAGATGGCGGTTACGAAAACGAAGATTCGGCCCCTCGGGGACAAGGTCCTGGTCAAGCGGATCCAGGCCGAGGCCACGACGGCCGGCGGCATCGTGCTTCCCGAGAGCGCAAAGGAAAAGCCGAAGCGCGGTCGCATCCAGGCGGTCGGCGACGGCAAGATGCTCAACACCGGGGAGCGCTGCAAGCTTCAGGTTAAGAAGGGCGACGAAGTGCTGTTCACCAGCTACGCGGGAACGGAGATCAAGATTGACGGTGAGGAGTTCTTGATCATGGACGAGTCCGACATCCTCGGCGTCATCCAGTAAACCGAATGGGGCCGAAGCTTTTTGAAACCGCGCTTGAGGAGGCCATCCGGTTCGGCGCCGCCGCCCGGATGGTGCTTACGTTCCCCGGCAACGAGGACGCGCTGCATGTGTACCCGCTGGCCTACAGCAGGATCGGAGAGACGGGTTTCCGAATCGAAATCCGCGTCTCCGATCTGGTCGACGCCGACATGGTGGACGACGTGGTCTTTCTCGATTCGACGGCCATCGAGTCCGCCGAGTTGCAGGTCAAGCAAAAGGGCAAGGTCTGGCAGGACGAGCCGTACGAGGATATCCCCGGCGCCGAAGACTAGCCGGGTTAGGAGTCGGGCAAGAACAAGGCAAACGTGCGATCCGCCAAACGGCAATGCCGGCCGGCGCGTCCTTCCCGACAATCGACCATGTGATTCTCGCTCGATGCTTCAGTGAAGAGAGAGAATGAACGGTGCAGGCGGATCGCCCCGCGAAGCATCGCAGCCCGAACGCATTGGAGCCGGTGGAACAAGCGGCTCGAACTGAATCTTGACAGTAGCTTTAAGGAGCAAGACTGATGGCAGCCAAGAAAATCGCATTCGACATGGAGGCCCGAGAGGCCATCCGCAGCGGTGTCAACCAGTTGGCCCGGGCGGTGAAGGTGACGATGGGGCCCTGCGGCCGCAACGTCGTGTTGGAGAAGTCCTTCGGTTCGCCGACCGTCACGAAGGACGGGGTCACGGTCGCCAAGGAGATCGAACTCGACGAGTCATACGAGGACATGGGCGCGCAGATGGTCAAGGAGGTCGCCACGAAGACGTCCAGCGAGGCCGGCGACGGCACGACCACCGCCACTGTCTATGTTGAGTCCATCTTCAACGAGGGCCTGAAGAACGTCGCCGCCGGCGCAAACGCCATGGAGCTGAAGCGGGGGATCGAAACCGCCGTGGAAGCCATCGTGGCCGAGTACGCCCGCATCGCCAAGCCCGTGAAGGACTCGAAGCAGATCGCCCAGGTCGGCACCTGCGCCGCGAACCAGGACGAGGAGATCGGCCGGAAGATCGCTCAGGCGATGGACAAGGTGGGCAAGGACGGCGTCATCACGGTCGAGGAGAGCCAGACGCTCGAGACCGTGGTCGATCTCGTCGAAGGCATGCAGTTCGACAAGGGCTATCTCTCGCCTCACTTCGTGACCGATCCGGCCTCGATGGAGGTTCGGCTCTCGAAGCCCTACATCCTGATCCACGAAAAGAAGATCTCTGCCGTCAAGGACCTGATCCCGATCCTCGAGAAGTGCGCGAAGGCGGGCAAGCCACTGCTCATCATCGCCGAGGACATCGAGGGCGAGGCGCTCGCGACGCTCGTGGTCAACAAGCTCCGCGGAACCCTTCAGTGCGCCGCCGTCAAGGCGCCGGGATTCGGCGATCGCCGGAAGGAGATGCTTCAGGACATCGCGGTGATGACCGGCGGACAGGCGATCTTCGAAGACCTGGGCATCACGCTCGAGAGCATGGAGATCAAGGACCTGGGCCAGGCCAAGAGCGTCGTGATCGACAAGGACAACACGACGATCATTCAGGGGGCCGGCAGCACCGCCGACATCAAGGGCCGCATCGAGCAGATCAAGACCGAGATCGAGCGAACGACCAGCGACTATGACCGCGAGAAGCTCGAGGAGCGTCTCGCCAAGCTGTCCGGCGGCGTGGCGCAGCTCAAGGTCGGCGCCGCGACCGAGGTCGAGATGAAGGAGAAGAAGGCGCGCGTCGAGGACGCGCTGCACGCCTGCCGCGCGGCGGTTGAGGAAGGCGTGCTTCCCGGGGGCGGCGTCGCGCCGCTTCGAGCCCTCGCCGCGGTTCTCGACAAGGAGGAGAAGAAGGCCAAGGGCGACCAGAAGACGGGCGTCGACATCGTCCGCCGCGCGCTTTGGGCTCCGATCAAGGTGATTGCCGAGAACGCCGGCATCGACGGCAGCGTCGTCGCACAGAAGGTGTTCGAGTCGAAGAACCCCAGTTTCGGCTTTAACGCGCTGACGCGCGAATACACGAACCTGTTCGAGGCCGGCATCATTGTTCCCGCGAAGGTCGAGCGGATCGCCCTGCAGAATGCGGCGTCCATCGCCTCGCTGCTGCTGACGACGGATGCCGCCGTCAGCGAGATCAAGGAGAAGAAAGAGACGCCGCCGATGCCCGGTGGCGGCGGCATGGGCATGTGATCCGCGCCGACGCGGTTGTCAACTGATTGCCTTCGAGTGCGTCCCAAGCGTCCTGTGGCACCGCCGTCTCGGCGGTGCGGACACGGGCGGGACGCCCGAGCCGAAAAGGTTTCAGGACGCACTCTCAAGCGAGACGGCACGGCCCGCAGCGCGGGGCCGTGCCGTCTGCCTTTGGGGTGCGCGCCTTCTGGAAAACGTTGCGGGCTTCAAGCCGACGCGGGTACCTTCTTCAGGAGCTCCTTGACTTTCTTCTCGATCGCCTCGGCCCCCAGAAACCCCCGTGCACGGATG
>JBHHUY010000084.1:0-11581 GCA_046753965.1 Phycisphaerae bacterium | reverse complement strand
CCTGAGGCTCCTCGGTCACATCGCCTGGGCCGTCGAGCACATGGTCTTCTTCTTCGGCGCGATGGCGCTGATCGTGGCCGGCAACGGTTTCTTCAAACCCAACATTTCGACGTTGGTCGGCAAGCTCTACGAACAAGACGATCCACGACGAGACGGCGCATTCACCATCTTCTACATGGGCATCAACATCGGCGCCGGCCTGGCTCCGCTGCTCTGCGGCTACCTCGGAGAGAAGATCGGGTGGCATTGGGGCTTCTCGCTGGCAGCGGTCGGTATGGCGATCGGCCTCCTCGTGTTCTGGTGGGGAACTCGTTTTCTCGGGGATCACGGCCAACCGCCGCGAAGAGAGGCGCTGCGGGAAACCCTTGGAGGTGTCCTGCCCAAGACCTGGGCTCTCTATCTGGCCATACTCGTCTTCATTCCATTTGCCGCCTATCTCTTCACGGTTCCGAGTTGGGTGCAATGGAGTGTTTACGTCATCGGGCCGGTTTTCCTGGCCTACGTTCTGTTCGAGGCGTTTCGGTGCGACCGGCAGGATCGTGATCGGTTGATTGTTGCTGTTGTTCTGTCTCTTTTCTCCATCATATTCTGGGCCTGCTTTGAACAGGCCGGCAGCTCGATGACGTTGTTCGCGGATCGCGAGGTCGACCGTGTGGTCTTCGGCTATGAACTGACTGCATCGCAGCTTCTGTCCATCAATCCTCTGTTCATTGTGTTGTTAGGTATTCCATTCTCCATTCTATGGACCAAACTCGGCCGCATCGGTAAGAACCCCTCCTCGCCCGTGAAGTTCGGTTTCGGGCTGTTCCAGTTGGCTCTCGGCTTCGTGGCCCTCGTCATGGCCGCCAATCAGGCGAAGACGTCGGGAAGCGCCAGTCTGGGCTGGATGATGCTTGCTTATCTGCTCCACACGACCGGCGAGCTCTGCCTGTCCCCCGTCGGGCTCTCCGCTGTGACCAAGCTTTCGCCCGCTCGGCTGACCGGTCTGATGATGGGCTTCTGGTTCTTCTGTGCGGCATTCGCGGGCATCTCCGCGGGCGTGATCGCGAAGTTCACCAGCGGCGATGCAGGATACGAAGAGGTGTTTAGGATACTGGTCTATGTCGGCATTGGTGCGGGTTGCTTGATCCTTCTGCTGAGCCCGCTACTGAAGCGGATGCTTCACGGCGTGAAATGAGACGTGCCAACCCGCGCGCCAGGGCTTCGCCATCGACGCGCCTTGTCAATCGTCGGTCGGCGGATGGAAGTCCGCCAGGAAGACCTGGCTCAGGCCGCTCGGGCCGCGCTGACTCGTCCACATCATCATCTTTCCGTCCGGGCTGATGACGGGCAGACCGTCGAAACGCGGGCTGTAGGTGATCCGTCGATACCGGCCTGTGTCGACGTTGAGAAGGTAGACCTCATAGTTGTAATGCCCGTGGATGCTTGTGGTGTAGACGATCCAATGCCCGTCCGGAAGCCAGAACGGCGCCCAGCGGACGGTCCGCCCGTGTCGCGTGATCTGGCGCTCCCCGGTTCCGTCGGCATCCATGACGAAGAGCTGCAGATGTTCGTCTTGGTTGCGATCCGATCGAAAGAGGATGCGCTTGCCGTCGGGTGAGAAGAAAGGGCCGCCGTCGTAGCCGGGCGAGTTCGTCAGTTGCCGGACATCGCTGCCGTCCGCACGCATCTTGTACAGATCGGGGTCGCCGTCCCGGTCGCTGGTGAAGACGATCCACTGGCCGGTCGGATCGTACGCACACTCCGCGTCGTAGCCGAGTTCGGTGGTCAACCGCCGCCGGTTGGAGCCGTCGAGATCGGCCTCAAAGATGTCCATTCCGCCGGGCATGTTCCACTTGTAGGTGCTTCCCTCCCGGTGATAGGCGTTCGGGTTCTCAACGTCCGGATTCAGGTCACTCGAAGCGTAGAGGATTCTCTTCCCATCGGGTCGGAAGAAGCCGCAACTGCACGCACCGCCGCCCGGGCTGACCTGTTTCAAGGTCTTCGGTAGAGGTTGGTGAGTGTCCGACAATCGCATCGTGAACATCTGGTATTCGGTCTCACCCTCCGGGTAGGCCTGGAAAATGATCATCCGCATGTCGGGTGAAAAGTAGGCTTCGCCCGCCTTGGTGAGGCCGATCTCCCGGCGGGTGACCTGGCGGATGTTCGTCAGGTTCCGTGACTCGGCCGCGGGCCAGTGATCCTTCGGTGCTTCATCAGGCGCGATGGCGTAACCGGCCTCGGGGCGTTGCGCCGGATGCGGGGCGGCGTTCCTTGTTACACGGCCTTCAGACTCGGGTTCGGCGTCAACGTTCCTGTTCTCGACGCAGGACATCGTGGCGAACAGCGCGGCAGCGGCAAGGGTTTGCATCCATCTGAGGGGTCGGTGCATGGCTTTCGCCTCCTTTCGTGGAGACGCCAATATAGCGTGTCGCTCGGGTTCGGCCACCGGGCCTGCGTGCGATTTTGCCATCCGTTGAAAGAAGTCATATAGTGAGTGCGATCGGCGCCGGACGAGCGGGCGCCCGTGGTTCGCCGGCGACCGGGAACAGGCTGGAATACAAGCGGTTTGCGCGACGAAGTCCGCCGCGCCGCGGGCGCGAGCCCGCGCCGGCGACTGGAAAGTGAGCACCCTTGGAACTGACCCTTTTCTGCATCGGGGACGTCGTCGGCCGTCCGGGACGCTCTCTTGTCGCCCGGGCCCTGCCTGCTCTGGTCAAGGATCATGGGATCGATTGCGTCATCGCGAACGTGGAAAACGCCGCGAACGGATCCGGCTTGACCGAGGGCCTTTATGACAAGTTCCTCAAGTACGGCGTGGACCTCATGACCATGGGGGATCACATCTATCGCAAGGGCGAGCTCCTGCCGATTCTGGAGCGATCGGATCGGATCGTGCGCCCGGTGAACTATCCGCCCGAATCGGTCGGCCGGGAGTTCGCGGTCTTCGAGACCGCCGCCGGTCCGCGGATCGCGGTGATATCGGTGATGGGGCGGCTCTACATGCGCCCGCCTTGCGATTGCCCGTTTCACGCGGTGGATCGCATCCTGCGGGGCCTCCCCTCCGACGTGCGCGTCGTGGCCGTGGATATGCACGCCGAGGCCACCAGCGAAAAAGTGGCCATGGGCTGGCATCTCAACGGCCGGGCGAGCGTCGTGTTCGGCACCCACACGCACATCCCCACGGCCGACGAGACGATTCTCGACCAGGGCACCGCTTACATCACCGACCTCGGCATGACCGGCCCCTACGACGGGGTCCTGGGTCGGCGGAAAGATCGCATCCTCAAGGCTCTCACGACGGGGCTGCCGGCGCCCTTCGACGTGGCGACGGACGACGCGCGCCTGTGTGGGGCTATCGTGAAAGTGGACAGCACCACGGGACGGGCCAGCCGGATCGAGCGCATCTGCCTGAGGGAGTCGTCGTTGACCGACGACGATGGACCGTCGCTGTGAGGAGGCCGGGCGGTGTGTCGAATCGTCTCGTACCTCCCCGAGCATCGCGACGGCGTGGTGGCGGTCGTCAAACACGTTTTTGATGAATACGGCTTCACCTGGGAAGCGGAAGGCTATTGCCGTGATATCTACGAGGTGGAAGGGCACTACCTCGCGCCGGGCGGCGGCTTCTGGGTTGTCTTGGATGCCGCCCGGATCGTCGGCTGCGCCGGCGTCCGCCTGCATAACCGGGAGAGCGAATTGCACCGGTTGTACCTGTTGTCGAGCCATCGCGGCAGGGGGCTGGGACGCCGCTTGATCCATCGATGTCTTGCCTACGCGCGGCGGAACGGCTGCGCGTCGATGCGCGCCTGGAGTGATGTGAAGCTCCGCGACGCCCACCGGTTGTACCTGAAGCTCGGCTTCGTCCCCGACGGGCAGCGTATCTGCGACGATCCGGATCAGAGCCGGGAGAATGGGTTTCTGAAGGAGCCGCTGTGAGTCCCGACGACGAGCCAACCGGCCGGCTTCCGTTCGATCCGAATCGGATTCGGGCGGACCAAGGCGAAACGCGGGCCCGGCGCGCTTCGTCGAAGACCGGCGCCCGGCGCGCGGGCCGCGCGGTTGCGGGGCGGGCTCCCGCGGCAACGGACGCGACCGTGACCGTGTCGCAACTGACGGCGATGGTCAAGCGGACGATCGAGACCAACCTGCCCGCGAAGCTCCATGTGGTGGGGGAGGTGTCGAATCTCTCTCGTCCGGCGGGAGGCCATCTTTACTTCACACTGAAGGACGAGTTCAGCGAGGTGCGCTGCGTCATGTGGCGGTCTTCCGCGCGATCTGTCAAGTTCGATCTCGCGGACGGACTCGAAGTGATCGCCACGGGATCGGTGGACGTCTACGAACCGCGCGGACAATACCAACTCTATGTCCGCCGGTTGGAGCCTCGCGGCGTCGGCGCGCTCGAACTGGCCTTCAACCAGCTCCGAGACCGCCTGGCGACGGAAGGGTTGTTTGATCCGAGTCGCAAGAGATCCTTGCCCGTGCTTCCCGAGACGGTCGCCGTTGTGACGAGCATCACCGGCGCCGCCGTTCGCGACATTCTCCAGACGATTCGCCGGCGCTTCCCGAAGGTGCGCGTCCTTGTCTTCGGCGTCCGTGTGCAAGGGGAGGGGGCGGCCGCGGAGATCGCGAACGCCATTCGCATGATTGACCGTCAGCGCCGACGCCTCGGCGGCGTGGACGTAATGATCGTCGGCCGCGGCGGCGGATCGCTCGAGGACTTGTGGGCATTCAACGAGGAAGCGGTCGCACGGGCCATCGCGGCGAGCGATATCCCGATTGTCAGCGCCGTTGGACACGAGGTGGACTTCACGATTGCGGATTTCGTCTCCGACCTGCGCGCGGCAACGCCGACCGCGGCGGCGGAGCGTGTGGTTCCGGTGCTGGCAGACTTGCTCGGGGAACTCGACGGTCTTCATCATCGCCTGTCGCGCGCCGTTCGGCAGCGGGTCGAGGCGGCCCGCGCGCGGCTGTCGCATGTCGAGCAGGCCCCCTGGTTTCGCGATCCGGTCGGCCAGATCGCTCGGCGGCATCAGCAGATCGACGAGGTGCTCGGTCGTTTCCGACTGGCGATGTCGCGCCGCTTGACGAGCAGTCTCTCGCGGATTCAGGCTTGGGAAGTGCGCCTGGGGCGGGTGCGGCCGACGGTGCGGCTCGCGCGCCGGCGCGAAGTGCTGGAACGACGCGCCCACGCGCTGCAATGGGCGATGAGCCGACTGGTTTCACGCAGCCAACGACGCGTCCGCGCGATCGAGACGCGGTTGCGCACGGCTTCTCCCGGGCGGCAGGTGGAGCGCGACCGCGTGAGAGCAGACGAACTCGTCCGACGCTTGCGCCGCGCCGCCGGGGAGATGATCCGAGAGCGAATCCAGGCGGTGGCGCACCAGGAGGCGCGACTGCGCGCCAGCAGCCATGAGCAGGTGCTCAATCGCGGCTTTGCGATTACGAGACTCGAGCGCGGCCGGAAACTCGTTCGGTCCGCGACGGAAGTTCGCGAAGGCGATCGCGTGATAACGGAAACCGCCGACGGTTGCTTCACCAGCCGAGTGCTGGATGCACGACAGGGTGAGCTGTTCGAGTGAAGCAGAGTCCGAGACGTGCCTGACCGCTCCAATCGCCCTTGAACAACGGCGAGCACGGCTCGTACACAGAGAAAGGGCGTTCGCCGTCGCGTCGTACGACGGGGCGCGCAGGTTCGGCAGGATGGGAGTGGACTGCAAACGTTGTGGGAACCCCTCAGCGGCCTGCGCGGGGAGAGATTGCGCGATAGATCGGTGTCCTTGGGAGATTCTCGGACGCACTATCAGTAAGGCCGGCCGGGGCTCGGGGTCTTTAGACCAAGCGGAGGACCAAGATGGCGAAAGGCAGGTTTGAGTTCGAGAAGGCCATGGCGCGCGTCGAGAACATCGCGACTGCCATCGAGCGCGGAGACATCGGTCTGGAAGAGTCGATCAAGCAGTTTGAAGAGGGCATGGCCCTGATTGCTCGGTGCCGCAAGGTTCTCGACGAAGCCGAATTGAAGATTCAACGGTTGGAAAAGAGGCAGGACGGGACCCTCGCCGTCTCGGACGCGGAATCGCAGGACGGCTCTAACGCATTGCAGTGAAAAGAGTTAGGTCGCAACCCGCGCCGGTTCCCGGTCGGCGGTCTTGCTCTCTTCAACGACTCTCGGCGCGCGATCGGCAAAGGGACCGGCCGGGAATCGTCCCCCCTGAGTTTACACGCTTTTCAAAAGTTTCGACTACCTGCGCTCGCGATCGCGATTCACAACGGCAGGCGATAGAATCTGCACACGGACGCGAGCGCATCGCCGGAACGAGAGCGCCACGGCCGGCGAGACATGGGCGTTGCAGGCGGGAGCGAATGTCGATCAGCGCGAGCGAGACCATTCGAGATGAACTGCGGCGGACTGCCGAGGAGATCGACCGCTGCCTCGCCGCGAGAACGGCGCGCCTCGGGACGACGGCTCCGCGGCTCGTCGAGGCTATGCGACACAGCCTTTCGGGGGGCGGCAAACGACTGCGCCCGGCCCTTGTGATGTGGTGTTGTGAATTGTGTGGTGGTGACCATGCGTCCGCGCTGGCTCCGGCGATGGCAATCGAGTGCGTTCACAGCTTCAGCCTCGTCCACGACGACCTGCCCGCGCTGGATGACGATGACGTTCGCCGGGGACAGGCCGCGACGCACCGCGTTTTCGGCGAAGCGTTGGCGATCCTCGCGGGCGATGCATTGCTGGCGCTGGCGTTTGAAATCCTCTCCGAAGAGGTGTCTTCTCCGGATCGCGCCGTTGCCATGACACGCGAACTGGCAACGGCGACGGGGGCCGCGGGCATGATCGGCGGCGAATCGCTCGACATCGAGGGCGAATCTCACGCGCCTGATCTGGATGAGGTCGAACGAATCCACAGTCTCAAGACCGCAAGGCTGATCGAATCCGCCTGCCGTCTCGGGGGCCTCGCCGCCGAAGCAAGTGAATCGCAACTTCGGGCATTGTCGGACTACGGTCGCGCACTGGGCCTGGCGTTCCAGGTTGCGGACGATCTGTTGGATGTTGACGGAACACTGCAAGAAACGGGAAAGCAAACGGGCAAGGATGCGCGTGCGGGCAAACAGACCTACCCTCGCGCGGTTGGGCCCGAGGCCAGTCGGGTGCACGCGGAACAGATGGCCGATCAAGCCGTGGCGGCCTTGGCGCCCTGGGGTCGGCGAGCGGAACGCCTTGCGTCGCTCGCTCGGTACGTGGTGGAGCGGACCGCTTGAGCAGGTTGGACCGGGCTGCACGCCGCGGCCGAACCAGACCCATGTCCGCTTCGTCTCTCAGAAGGAGATGTGTGTTGATGACAGCAAGAGTCACTCGCAGCCGGATCAAGCAGAATGACGGAAGGACGGTCTGACAGATGGGCAAGATCCTCGACGCGGTTCACTCACCAGCCGACCTGAGACGGCTTCCCGGCGACCAACTCAAACAACTCGCTTGCGAAATCCGCGAACGAATCATCGGCGTTGTCAGCAAGGGGGGCGGGCACCTCGCAAGCAACCTGGGCGTCGTCGAACTCACGATCGCCCTCCACCGGGTCTTCGACTTCAAACGTGATTACCTCCTGTGGGACGTCGGTCACCAGGCCTACGTACACAAGATTCTCACGGGACGAAATGATCGTTTCGACACGCTCCGCAAGCCCGGCGGCCTCAGTGGATTCCCCAGTATCGAGGAAAGCCCTTACGACCGGTTCAGCGTCGGCCATGCCGGCACATCCATCCCCACGGCGACGGGCATGGCGCGCGGCGCTTCCCTGATGGGCGACAACCGGCGAGTCGTGGCGGTCGTCGGAGATGCCAGCATCGTCAACGGCGTCGCCTTTGAAGGGCTGAACCAGGCTGGCACGCTCCGCCGCCAGCTCTTGGTCGTTCTCAACGATAACGCGATGGGCATCGCCCCCGCGCAGGGCGGGATGGCGGAACACCTGGCCCGGTTCCGCGTGAGCCGCACCTACGAAGAGTTGAAGAAGCGCGTCAAGCGGTTCCTGCCGCAGGTGCCTGTGGTCGGACAAGCAACCTTCGAGGCCCTGGATCATCTGAAGGAAGGGCTCAAGGCCACGGTCTCGCCTCATCAGATCTTTGAGCAGCTCGGCTTCCTCTATGTCGGCCCGATCGACGGGCATGATGTCGAGCACCTGATCGAACTGATCGACGGTCTGAAAGACGTCGACCATCCGGTCTTGCTGCACGTCCATACCGAAAAGGGCCGCGGGGCCGATTTCGCGGAGGCCGAGCCGACCCGGTTTCACAGCCCGAAACCCTTCAAGGTCGAAGGCTGCCGCGTCGAAATCCAGCACAGCGGCCGAAGTTTCACCGAGACCTTCGCCGATGCCTTGATCACGCTGGCCCGGACCGACCGGCGCATCTTCGGCCTGACCGCGGCCATGCCCGACGGCACCGGTATGAACAAGTTCGCGAAGGCCTACCCCGATCGATACCTCGACGGGGGCATCGCCGAAAGCGGAACCGTGGATATCGCGGCCGGTCTCTGCAAGACCGGCGCGCGGCCTGTGGTCGCAATCTACTCGACCTTTCTCCAGCGGGCGTTCGACCAGGTCTTTCAGGAGGTCGTTCTCCAAGGTCTGCCGGTTGTCTTCTGTCTGGATCGCGCGGGCCTGGTCGGTGGGGACGGCCCCGTCCACCACGGCTTCCTCGACATTGCCTACTTGCGAGCGATGCCGAACATCGTCTTGATGGCTCCCGGCGACGGCGATGAGATGCTTGCGGCGTTGCGGCTGTCACTGAAACTGACCGGACCGAGCGCCATCCGCTATCCGCGTGACACCGTACCGGAACCGCTCCTGGGTCGGCGCCGCCTGCCCCCGTTCAAGCCGGGTCGCTCGCTTCTGCTTCGGGAGGGCCCGGATGCCACGATCCTCGCCTACGGCTCGACCTGTCGCCCGGCCCTCGATGCGGCGGATCTGCTCGCGGCAGACGGGACCGAAGTCCGCGTGGTCAACGCGCGGTTTGCCAAGCCGATCGATCGGGAGATGGTCGCCGAGGCCCTCACCCGCGGCGGTCCCGTCGTGACGGTTGAGGAGCACTCCGTCTCGGCCGGTTTCGGTTCGGCCGTCCTCGAAGCAGCGCAAGACCTGGGGCTTTCGGCGGCGCACCTGACGCTTCTCGGCATGCCGGCCGATCGCTTCGTGGCGCACGGTTCGCGCGCCGGCCAGCTCGCCGAGTGCGGGCTCGATGCGGCAGGCATCGCAGCCGCCACCCACGAGGCCCTCCTCAAACACGCAAGCCCCCTGGCGCGACGCGAGCCGGTTCCCGTCTCTCGGCCGGTGCTCCGGTAGCCCGCCCGCTCCGCATGGCCCCGGCGCGCGGCCGATGGCCGGCGTTCCGGGCGGTCTAATACAAGAGCACCAAGGCGAGCACGAACACGGGCATCGACAGCAGCATCAGCAGGGCGCAGTAGCCTATGAACTTGCGGGCGTTAACGCCGGTCAGCCCCATCAGCGGAATCGCCCAGAAAGGCTGAATCATGTTCGTCCACTCATCCCCGTAGCTCACCGCCATCACGGTTTGCGCGATCGGGAGGCGCAGCGCATCCGCCGCGCCACACATGATCGGCCCCTGCACGATCCACTGCCCTCCGCCGGAGGGCACGAACAGGTTGACGACGGCTGCGCTGAAGAAAACCCCGACGGGGAAGGTCGTGCCAGTCGACAGGTTCGTGACCTCGGCAACCCAGGCCGACCCGCGGACGAAGCCTACGGAGAGCGACACGGCCAGCCCGGTGCCGAACATCACGGCCTGAATCCCACCATACAGCGGGAATTGCATCACGATGCCTGTGACCGCCCGGCCTCCTTCGGCGACCGCGGAGACGTATTCTCCCAGATTCCGATGCAGCGCGAGGCCCAGGATCAGGAAGACCGTATTCACGAAGTTGAGCCCGATGGCCTGCGTGCCGTGCCGGCGCAGGAGGATGCCCAGAGCGAAGACGGCAATCAGAGCGATCATCGCCGGGATGAGGCGCGAGCGATTCGCGCGATCGGCGAGCGAGAGGTTCTGCTCGTCCAAGGTGGCCTGAGAGGTGAGATCATTCGACCGGGTCGCCGGTGACTGGCGGGCTCCGCCGGGATCGGCTGATCTGCCGTCTTCGGCCGGCGCCATCGCCCGCAACACCAGGGGCACGCCGATCAGAAAAAGCACCGACAAGACCAGAGTCGTCGGAGCCAGAACAGTCTGTGAGACATCAATGGGATCCAGCGTGTGCCGAGCGCCGCTGCCGTCTGCCGTCCGCGTGATCGAGACGCCTTGTTCGGCGACCTTGAGTGGTGCCGAGCCCGAGAGCCCGCCATGCCAGATCATCATGCCCGAATAGGCCCCTGCAACAATCAGGGCGTACCGGCACTTGACGCCTCTGCGCTCGAGCGCTGCTCTCAGCTCGGTCGCGAGAATCCCCGCCGCGATCAGCCCGAAGCCCCAGTTGATCCAACACCCGACACAGGAGACAGCCGCGACGCAGAGGACCGCCGCACGGTTGGTCTTCACGCGCGTGGCAACGTATCGCAAGACCGCGACCGCCGGCGGCGCTTTCGCAAGGCCGTAGCCCGTCAGCAGCACGACACACATCTGCAAGGCAAAGGTCAGAAACGCGGCGTTCCAAATGCCGTTGAACCAGAGCAAAGTGATCGTCGTCGCTCGCTCGGAGAGCCCGCTTGCCGCCATGTCCTCCCGCTGCGGGAAGAGCAGCGCGCCGACGACCACGACGATAGTCAGGCCGCAGGCGATGACCATCGGGTCCGGCATCGTCTTTCGGGCGACCAGGTCGAACCGTCGCCCGAGGCGTTCGAGCGGCGATCGGTCATCGGAGTTTCTCTGTCGCATGCTCACGGTGATTGGCTCGGAAGTATACCATTCCCCGCAGCCTGCGTAGACCGACACCGCGGATCGGCCAATAAGGGGGACGTCGCTCGCTCGCGTGCGCACGTGACCCAGGCGTAGCCGAAGCCCATCGCCGGCTGTCCCTGGGCCGTGCAGGCCTCGGCCAAGCGCCTCCGCGGTTGCGCGAAGGGCAAACCAACGCCGCCAAACTAATATGGCAGCGCTGGAAACTGCGAATCTGCTCAACCAAAGCCCATGGACGGCCGTCCATGGGCCGGGCGAACCACGGCCGCAGGACTCAGTGGTCCCGTGCCGGACGATATTCAACGCTGCCAAACTATAAACCGGAGGCGTCTCCCGCCCGACCGAATCAGGCGAGCGGACCACTCGAGGTCGAACAGTAGAACCGGGCGAGACGCCTGTGATTGAAAGAGGAGATTGGGACGCCCGGGACCGAATCGCGCGACGGCTACACTTGCGGCCGAAACAGGCGGCCGGGACGCCCGCGACCGAAGCAGGAGGCCGGCCCACGCCGAAGCTCCCCGCGGGCGGTGGAAGACGCTGGACAACCCGCCCGGTTTGGGTTTAGATACCGGGCCAAAAGGGTCGAGACGGTCGGAATGCGGCCTTCGACCCTGCGGGTGCCACAGGACCGACAAGGCCAGCGGCAGCCCAAGGTCCCCGATAGCTCAATTGGTAGAGCGAGCGGCTGTTAACCGCTAGGTTGTAGGTT
>JBHHUY010000083.1:0-11725 GCA_046753965.1 Phycisphaerae bacterium | reverse complement strand
CTTTCTGCTGTTCGGCTGCGTGCCGGTATTCACCCGGGCGAAGATGGCCTGCTCGGACCTGTCGGTCTTGCTTGTGGGCGGAAGAGGGGACGCTTCGAAGTGCTTTCTTGCGAAACGAACCCACGCCCGGCCCCGTCAGCCCGCGGAAGGCGGCTGTTCGGCCAGATCGAGGTCGATGGCGACAGGGACCGAGCTGGCTTCTCCACGGCGGGCGGCCTGCAGGCGCTGGAGTTCGTGCAGCGCCCGGTAGAAACCGCGCTCGACATGCGCCTCGTAGCGGGCGAGCTTGCCGAAGGCCTGCCCGTTGAAGGCGTCCTCCACGAACGCATCTCCAAGACTGAACAGGTCGGTTTGTTCCGGATCGATTAGCCCCGTCCGACGCAGGTGCTTTCTGGAGTTGTAGTCGATCACGTCTTTCTCAAAGCCGATCAGACGCGACCGTCTCAGAATCGCGCAGGCGATCTTCTCGACGAGGAGGCGCTCCAGAAAGCCGCGTGGCTGAAGGTCTTCGATCAGGCCCTCAAGGAGTCGGTTGTACGCCTCCGCATCATCATAATCGGGTAGCAGAAGGTCCCGGGAAAGAAGGCCGTGCTTCATCGCGTTGCGTGAGGCCTTCGCCTTGCCCGCCAGGGTGCGCGGACCGGTGCTCTTCAGCGCATTCCGGCGGTTTGACTGAATCTTCTTCAAACTGATCATCGCGACCCCCCAACAAGTGCACAAATCGTTCTCACACCTGCATGATAGGCGGTTTTCTGAAGGCTCACCAGTCCGTTACCGTTCATCCCCTCGTCGCCGACACCGAACCTCTGCTGTCAGTGGGCAGGAAAGACGTACCAGTGAAGGGCAGGTGAGAACCGGCCACACTTGGGCACGACGAAGGCGTAATCCTCAATACGTTTCCGGCCGATCAGCCCCTTCCGGCTTGAGGCCTGGCGCAAGGCTGCCGAAGTAGTACGCTTATAACGCTTGAATTGCCGAGGCGGAGACCGCCTCTCGCCTCGATTCTCCGATCCCGCGTTGACACAATTCCGCGTAGCGACCCCACCAGCCGCATTTGTGTCAGTGTCAATAGTGTCAACGCCTCTCCGTCGTCACCCGTCCGCTCGCCCATCCGGGACCGTCTCGATGATCGCCAGGACCGCACGCCGGACCGCCGGAGGGAGATTCGGCCAACGGTCCACGATCCGGGCCAGGCCCTCATCCGACGGCCCGTTCTCCGGGTCCGTTTGGTGCCGATTTTGGTGCCGTGCCGAAATGCCGGTTTTGTAAGTCGTTGTGGATTCAGGGGTTTGCGATTCTGACCCACTAGGTTCGAATCCTAGGGGGCCAGATTCCTTCACGAGCCGTTCGCCATTCGTACTCGTTGCAAGAACCCCTGGTCTTGTGGAAAACGCGGGTGCGGACCGGAAGATCATCCCGGCCCGACCGAGAAGCGTTGTCGCCATGCGCCGGCGGGGGAAGAACGGAGGGCCGGCCACCGCCAAGAAGGGCGCCTACTCGCAGCGACCGTCTGTCCGCAGCGGCGAAGGATGCGCGTTCAGCATGTCCTCGCAACAGGCGACGGCGCCGCTGGATTCGCCCGTGATAGCAGCGGCACAGTTGACGCCGGCTTCGTTGTTGTGCAGGTCCATCGGATCGCCGTCGCCCTGTTGCAATTCCAGGAGCTGTCCCAGAAGCAGCGCCCAATGAGGTCCGTAGGCCGCCGCTGCCACCGACGCGCCCACGCAGTGCTGCATCGCGTCGATCCTGCACGGATCGGTTTCCCCGGTGTCCCGCACCCACGCCTCCACGGCCGCATCCGCATCGGCGCGGACGTCCAACACGCCACATCCCGATAGAGCGCCGACCAGCGCCGCGACCGGAACACACACCCACATCCCGCCTGAGTTCCGCATGCAGGCATCGTATCAGAAACGGAGACCGACGGTCCCCACCGGGCGACAATCGGAAATGTACTTGAACTGTGTGGTGGGGAAAACCGCACGCGTAGGCTCGTAACCTCCCTTGACGGTGCCCTTCCCAGAAAACGGGATAATTGGCAGCGCGGCGCGGCTCCTTCGGTCGGCGGTACGCCGCTTGAACCCTCGCCCGCGGGAGCGTTAGACTCTCGGGCGAAGGATCAACACCCAGATGTCCGCCCTTTGCCTTCGGCATTCCTCTCTTGAACCGAACATCCTGCGGATCGGCCGGGAGATCTTCCGCCGCGCCGAGGCGGCCGCCCCGTCCGTCTTCAGCACCGAGTTCTGGCAACAGTCAGCCATGGATCGACTGACGGCCCAAGAAGACCTGAAGCGGCGATTGTTCCGGTTTATCGAAGTCATGCCCGCGTTACAGGATACCGCCTCGTTTGCCCGGCACCTCTACGAGTACCTCGCGCCGGCCGAGGTTGCCGGGGCGGCGGCAGGTCCGCTCGCCTGCGCCCTGGGGTTTCGCTCCCATTCGTTCGGAGCCGCGCTGGCGGCCGGGAGTGCCCGCCTCGCCTGCGAACGCGCCGCCCGCCAGTTCATCGCGGGGGCGACGCCGGCCGAGGCCGTCGCGGCCGTTAAGGGCCTGCGCCGGCGGCGAGCAGCCTTCACGCTGGATGTCCTCGGCGAGACGATCATCGCCGACCGCATCGCTCGACAGCATCAGCGGTTGTACATCGAGTTGCTGAACCACCTGAGCACCGAGGCCCGGCATTGGGTGGATGATCCGCTCATCGATCGCGCGCCGTGGGGGCCGTTGCCGAAGGTCAACATCTCGCTCAAGCTCTCCGCGATCGTCGTCAGTTTTGACCCGATCGACCCCCAGGCCGCGACCGAGGCGGTGCTCGATCGACTGCGGCCCATCCTCCGGACGGCCCGGCAATGCGGCGCGTTCCTGAACATCGACATGGAACATTACGCCGTGAAGGACTTGACGCTCGAACTCTATAAACGCGTCCTGAGCGAGCCTCCGTTCAAGAGCTGGCCCGACTGCGGTCTCGTCATCCAGTGTTACATGCCCGAGGCCGATCGCGATCTGGAAGAACTGATCGCCTGGGCCCGCCGTCGCGGGACGCCGATCACCGTGCGTCTGGTGAAAGGCGCCTACTGGGATTCGGAAACGGCCCGTGCCGTGCGAAACGGCTGGCCCAATCCCCTCTACGACGAGAAGTGGCAATCCGACGCGGCCTTCGAGCGTCTGGGGCGGCTGATGCTGGAAAACGCGGACATCGTGCGGCCCGCCTTTGCAAGCCACAACGTGCGGTCGATCGCGGCTGTTCTGGCGATGGAGGGGGCCCTCGGCTTGCCGCCGCGCACGCTCGAACTCCAGATGCTGACGGGCATGGGCAACCCGCTGAAGCGGGCCATGGTCGCGATGAACCAGCGTGTCCGAGTCTATACGCCGTTCGGCGATCTCATGACCGGGATGGCTTATCTGATCCGACGGCTCATCGAGAACACGGCGAACGAGTCCTTTCTCCGGCAGAGTTTCGGTCGCCACCTGCCGATCGAACACCTCCTCCGAGCGCCGACGCGCACCGGCATCGACGCCCGGCCCGCCCTACCCAAACCGGTCATCCAAGACCCTGATGAGAGTACCGACATGCCCCCGTTTGAAAACGAGTCGGACATCGACTTCTCGAAACCCGAGAATCGCCAGGCCATGCACGATGCCCTCGCCGAGGTCCGCGGCCGATTCGGCCGCAAGTACCCGGCGATTGTCGGCGGCGCGGGCCTCGACACGCGCGTCTGGCACGACGCGCTCAACCCCTCGAATCCGTCGGAGATCGTCGGGCGCAGCGCCGTCTGCGAACCGGCCATCGCTGATCAGGCGGTGACGGCGGCGCGGTCGGCATTTCGGGATTGGGCCCGGACACCCGCCTCCGAGCGCGCGGCCATCCTCAGGAGAGCCGCCGACCTGCTGCGCGAGCGCCGGTTCGAACTCGCCGCATGGATGATCTATGAAACGGGAAAAACCTGGCGGGAGGCGCAAGGCGATTACATGGAGACCGCCGACTACTTGCGTTTCTACGCCCGCGAGATCGAACGCCTCGATCGTCGCCGCCGGCGCCGGGACTATCCGGGGGAAGCGAATGAGTACGTGTATGCGCCGCGCGGCGTCGTGGTCGTCCTGGCGCCGTTCTGTTTTCCCACAGCCTTGCTGACGGGGATGGCCGCCGCGGCGCTGGTCACCGGAAACACCGTCGTCGTCAAGCCCGCGAGCACCGCAGCGGTCTGCGCCGCGCGCGTCTGCGAGATTCTCAACCGCGCCGGCTTGCCGCCCGGCGTGTTGAACTTTGTTCCCGGGCGCGGCGAGGAGGTCGGCGAGTTCCTCGCGCGGCACGCGGATGTCGACATGATCGCATTCACGGGTTCTCGCGAAGTGGGTTGTCGCCTGATCGAACACGCCCGCCGCCCCCGACCCGGCGCGCACGCTTTCAAGCACATCGTCGCCGAGATGGGCGGCGCCAATGCGATCATCGTGGATGACGACGCCGACATCGACGAAGCCGTCCAGGGAACCCTCGCTTCGGCGTTCGGTTATTCCGGGCAAAAATGCACCGCCTGTTCGCGCGTGATCGTCCTCGAATCGGTGTACGCCGCCTACCTGGAAAAGCTCGTGGAGGCGGCCGAGGCATTCCGGCCGGGCCCCGCCGACCGGCCATCGACAACGATCGGCCCCCTGATCGACGCGGCCGCGGTGGAACGCGCGGAACGGTTTGTCCGAATGGGCAAGGAGGAGGCCCGTTGCGTTTTTGAGGGCCGCGCGGACAAGAACCCGAACGGCGCCTACTTCTTCGCGCCCGTCATCTTCGCCGACGTGCCGGCGGGCGCCTGCATCGCCCAGGAAGAGCGCCTGGCACCGGTTCTGTCCGTGATCACCGCCGACTCGTTCGAGAAGGCGATCGAGATCGCCAACGGCACGCCCTACGGCCTGGTGGGCGGCGTCTATTCCCGAAGCCCGGCGCGCATCGAGGCCGCCAAGCAAGGCTTGCGAGTCGGGACGCTCTACATCAATCGGCGCATCACCGTGTCGCGCGTCGACCGCCAGCCGTTCGGTGGTTTCAAGCTGTCCGGGCTCGGGACGAAGACCGGCGGGCCCGATTACCTGCAACAAGTCACCCTCCCGCGAACGGTTTCCGAGAACACGATTCGCCACGGTTTCTCACCCGGCGCGGAAGTGAGGCGGAGCCGCTCGGACGAAGAACCGATAGCCAGAACGGCTCCACAACGCTGACCGATTGCTTCTCGCGTCGCGTCGTTGCCCTTTCCGGCGGCCGCGCGGAATCCTGGGGCCCGCCACGCGGGTGGACCTCGGAGACAAACCGATCGGCCGGCCGCCGCCGTGGAACGCGCCGATCCGAGCAGCTAAGATGCACCGCCGAACAGAAACGCCGAGGAGCCGCGGGCTTCGCCAACGAGCCGCGGGCTTCAGCCCGCGCGGATTCGTGGAACCGGGCGGCTCCAGACCGCCGGCCACCCCGGCGCCCCTCGCCCGACGCGGACAAAACGCATGCGTATCGCCTACTTCGATTGCTTCAGCGGTGCCTCGGGAGACATGATCCTGGGCGCTCTCCTTGCCGCGGGCCTCGACGCCGACGTGCTCCGCGCCGACCTGGCGAAGCTCAATCTCGACGCGTACGAAATCGACATCCGTCCCATTCGCAAGCAGGGCTTCGCCGCCGTAAAGATCGACGTGCGAACCGCCGCCGACCAGCCGCACCGACACCTTTCCGACATCTGCTCGATCATCGACGCGGCCGATCTGCCGGCGGCAATCCGCCGGCGCGCGCGAGCGATCTTCGCCCGACTCGCCGAGGCCGAGGCCAAGGTGCACGGCGTGACGGTCGAAGAAGTCCATTTCCACGAAGTCGGGGCCGTCGATGCGATCGTGGATGTCGTCGGCGCTGCCATCGGGATCGAGCGCCTGGGAATCGATCGCGTCGAGTGTTCTCCAATCCCCACCGGCAGCGGCACGGTCCGCTGCGAGCACGGCGTCATGCCCGTACCCGCTCCGGCGACGGCCGAACTCCTCACGGGCGTCCCGCTCGCCGCATCAGAGGAAACAGGCGAACTGATCACCCCGACCGGCGCGGCGATCCTGACGACGCTCACTGAAGAATACGGACCGCTGGCGCCGATCCGAATTGAGCGGATCGGTTACGGCGCCGGAAGCCGGGAGGGCGCGCGGGTGCCCAATCTGTTGCGGTTGATCATCGGTTCCTCGACCGAGCCCGAGGGCGTGTCCTGCGATCAGGTGCGCCTCCTCGAAGCGAATCTCGACGACACGACGGGCGAGGAGATCGGCTACGCGTTCGAACGCTTGCTCGACGCCGGCGCCCTCGATGTCTTCACGACACCCATTCTGATGAAGAAGAATCGTCCGGGCATTCTGCTGTCCGTCCTCACGACGCCCGAGTTGTGTGATCGCTGTGAGGAGATCATCTTTGCCGAGACGAGCACGCTGGGTATACGGCGCGACTGGCGGACGCGGTCCAAGCTGGAGCGGCGCGTGGAGCCGGTGGCCACGCCCTTCGGCGAGATCCGAGTCAAGGTGGCGTTGCGCGACGGGGCTGTCTTTCGGATCGCGCCGGAGTATGATGATTGCGCCGCGGCTGCCAGGGCACGCGGCGTGTCACTTCGTGAGGTCATGGACGCGGCCCGATCGTCCTGGTCGGCCCGACACGAGGCCGGGAAGTAGATGAGCCTGGAGCCCCTCACTTTCGTTCTCTCGGCGACGGCCCCGCCCGAGCTTCGTCAGTGGCTTCTCGTCATCGGCCTGATCCTGCTCATCATCATACTGTTGAACATGAGCCGTCGGCGCCGCGCGCTGGACGGCTCGCCGAAGCAGTATCGCCGCGAGATCGACACGGCCAACAAGCGAACGGCCGCGATCAAACGAGACATGGAGCAGTTGCTGGTCGAGCTGAACGAGTTTGCGCGGCAGACCAACGCGCAGATCGACACGCGATTCGCGAAGCTCGAACAGTCCATCGCCGACGCCGACCGGCGGATTCAGTTCCTGAGAGTGCTCCTGGATACCGCCAAGCGGGCCGGCTTGGCCGAATCACCCGATTTGACCGAGATCGAGCGCACGGCCTCCGCCGCGGAATCGAACGCGGCGGCGACCGGAAGCGGCCTCGATGTCCTGGTCGGCGATGTGGGCGTCGAGCAGGCCGCCCCCGAGCGGCGGCCCGACGATCAGCCGAGGCCCGACTCCGAAAAGACAGTCGAGGGCGCCGCATCGGATGCGGCCGGGGAAGACGCCGGCTCGATCGACCGTCGCATCTACGCAATGGCCGATGAAGGACGTACGCCGGTCGAGATCGCCCGAGCGCTCCATCAGAACGTGGGCGAGGTCGAACTGATTCTGAACCTGCGGGCACAGTCGATCGGCGACGAGTAGGCACGCCCGGGCCGGCTGTTTTTCGAGATCCCTTCGGTCCCCCGGTGCGACTCATCCCTCCTTGCAATAACAGCTCGACCCCATCGTTTGACAGGTGGCGAGCCGCGAAACAGGGGGAAAAATCACCGGGCCGCGCTGCCTCAGAACGTGTTTAAGAAGTTCCCGATCAGAGCCGCGCCCGTCAGGAAGCGGTCGGATGCGCTCGAAAACCGCTCCCTCACGATCGCGGCTCTGATCAACCCAATGGCTTGCTGAACACGTTCTCAGGGCCGAAACGATGCCAAGCGAGCGCATCGACTCTACCACGCCCGACGGCGCGAGACGGTCGACAGGAGGAATGAGCGACATGAGGCTCGGAAACGGCATCGGAGCACTTCCGGCGGTGGCAGTCTTTGTGTTCCCTTGCGCTCTTGCGCACGCGCAGATTGTCGGAAACGGCCGGATCGCGTTCTCAAAACCGGACGTTTTCGGGCAACCGCAGATCCACACGATCCAGCCCGACGGAACGAACGAGATTCAACTCACAAGTCTCGGGACGAACATGTTTCCGGCCTGGTCGGAAGACGGCGCCAAGATCGCCTTTTCCTCGAATCGCACCGGCTCGTTCGAAATCTGGACGATGGACCCCGACGGCTCCAATCAGACACAGATCACGTTCAATGCGATCACCCCGCCCGGCGGAAACTTCGTCCCGGATTGGTCGCCCGACGGCGCCAGGTTCGCCTACGCCTCGATGCGGAATGAGGTCGGTCACCCCGAGGTGTGGGTGATGAACACCGATGGCACCAACCAGACTCGCCTGACGTTTACTCCGCAGAATCCTCCCAACGTGCCCACCTGGAGCCTGCATCCAAGCTGGGCGCCGGACAGCGCGAGGATCGTGTATGCCTCGACCTTCAGCGGCAGCAGCCAGATCTGGATGATGAACGCCGACGGGTCCAACCAAGTGCAGATGACCGACGGAAACGGGCCGGACTTCCCCGAGAGCAACGCCTCGGAGTGGTCGAGGGACGGAAGCAAGGTCGCGTTCTGGTCGGGCTTTGAAACGCAGTTCGGTGAGGTCTGGATCATGAATCCGGACGGCACCAACAAGCAGCAGCTGACAGTGACCGTTGACCCGCGCAACAGCGACAACCCCGTCTGGTCGCCGGACGGTTCCAAGATCGTTTTTGACACCAATAGGGCCGGGCCCGTCGAACTCTGGGTGATGGACGCGGACGGCGCGAATCCGGTCCCGCTCGTCGCGACAAGCGGCGGACCGGCATCGTGGCAACCGGTGCCGCTGCCGCCCGGCGACATCGACGGCGACGGGGACGTGGACGACGCGGATCAGGTGCTCTTCGTGGCCGTCCTGCTCGGCCTCGATGCCGACCCGCAACACCTTGCCCGCAGCGACCTCTCGGAAGACGGCTTCGCAAACGGCCGCGATGTCACCTTGTTCGCCGCCGCCCGGCTGGGCGGAGGCTGAGCGGTGAGGTGCGCAAACTGGGCGGTTCTTCGCGAGAAAAGCCGCGGACTTCACTCCGCGCGGCCGCTCGAAGCTGGGTGCGCGTTCCTTGACGGGCGGCGGCCGCGCGAGCTGAAGCGCGCAGCCCGCGCGGCGGACGCCGCTTCACTCAGGGAAGCCCGCGGGCGGAAGAAGACGGCTGCGACGTAGGCCGCCGATCAGCCAGCGACGCCTTCGCCTCGTCGATGAGGGGGCGCGCTTCAGGGTCCCAGACGTCGCCCGGCTGCGCCAGCAGTTCTTCCATCTTGGCGAGGGCCTGTCGCGCGTCCTCGGTCTGGCCGAGGGCCCGGTGGGTCATGGCCTTGACCGCCCAGGCCGCGGGCTGCTGCGAGCCTTCGATCACTGTGGCCTGATCGAGCAGTTCCAGCGCGCGGTCGAAGTGCCGGGGCCGGCCGCCTTCACGGAGCCCATGCCCCTCTCGGTCGAGCAGGCCGAGCCGGTAATGCAGCGTCGCGGCGGCCAGGATGCACAGGTCGTTGTCGGGCGCGATCTTCAGTGCCGCCTCGGCCCAGTACAGGGCATCCTCATAATCCTGCCTGCCCAGCTGCCTGCCCAGGTCGGTTCGCCTGGCCGCTCCCCACGCCCGCAGCCGGAACCAGTACCAGTCGGCCGACAGGTCTTTCCAATGCGCGAGCGCGGCGGCGCGGACCTCCTCGGGCAACCGGTCCTCGCCGGACTCATTGATCCGCTTCCGGGCGTCATCGAGAGTGAGCCCCTCGGTCCGCAGCAGCCGCCAGACCTCGTCCTGGGCGCGGTGCAGGACGGCACGCTCGGACAACAAATCCTGTGGCGGCCGGTCGTTGTCCCAGGTTTCCCACAGCAGAGCGACGTTGTTCGCCCCCTCAAGACCAGCCATCGCCGAAATCAGCGCGCGGCCCTTCGAATCGAAGGCCAAGTCCCTGATGTTGCCGACCCGGCTTCGCAGCGTCGCGACCTCGACGCCCGCCTCACAGTCCCACAGCTTGATCGTCTGGTCCCGCGAGCCCGAGGCAAGGCGGTTCTCCTTCTCCGTCGGGTGGAATGCCACGGCATATACGGCGTCGGTATGTCCTCGGAGGCTCCGACCGGGCGTGAGGGACAGGCCGTCGCCGGACCGGCTCACCGACCAGAGCTGAATGGTCTTGTCGTGCGAGGCCGAGGCGAGGGTTCGGCCGTCCGGGCTGAGGGCCAAGGCCGCAATCGCATCTTTGTGGCCGTCGTGTCTTGAGACCTCCCGTTCGGCCTCCACCTCCCAAACGCGGAGGGTGTGATCCACGCCGAGGAGAGCCGGGTTTCCACTGCCGGTCGCCAGCCACTGCCCGCGCGCGTCCAGAAAGACCAGGCCGTTGATCTGCTCGGTGTGGCCTCCCTTGAGGACGAAGGCGGGCCCGGATTGACGCGTGTCGTCCCAACCGGCCTCGGCCTGCCAGACATGAACCCGTCCGGCGTGATCGCCCGCGGCCAGGCGCCGGCCGTCCCGACTGACCGCCAGCGAAAACCAGGTGTGCTTCCGCCGATCGCCGGCGCGCAATTCGGCCCATCGTCGAGGGTTGTTCGGATCGTCGAGATTCCAGAGGAGCAACCTGCCGGAGAATGCCGGGTCGCCCTTGTCTGAACCGTACTCCGGAGGTTCGCCCGCCGCCGTCGCAAGCCACGTGTGGTCCCCCTCCTGCCAGCAGGCGAGGTCCCAGATCAGTTGGACAGTTCGCAGGATCCGCCGGGCGACCGGCACGCAGAGGCGGGTGTCCCACACGACGAAACAGCGGTCCCCGCCGGCCGAGATCGCATGCCGGTCGTCGGGCGTGAAGGCGACGGCTTTCACGGCGCTGAAGTGTTCGCGAAGGGGCCAGACATCCCGGACGTCGGCCGCCCAGAGCCGAACGGTGCGGTCCTCGGCGACCGAGGCGATGCGGCCGTCCGGCCGGAAGGCGACGTTTCGTACTCTGTCCTCGTGCCCCCGCAGGGTGTTGATCGGGTGCCGCCGCGGCGCGGGCCACTTGCCCCGGTGGTGCGCGTCGCTGACGACGGCGGCTTCGTCCACGTCCCAGACGCGGAGGATCCGGTCGCCGCCGCCGGAGACCAGCCGCTCGCCGCTGACGTCGAAGGCGACCGACAGGACGGCGTCGGTGTGGCCGGTCAGGATGCCGAGCGTGACGCCGCCCGGTCCATGGACAGCCGTCCACGCGCTTTGGACGGGTGGGTTCGTCATATCGCGCGCTGTGACATCAGCCGCGTCACTCATTTCGATCGCCCGCGCCGCCTCGGCCGCCTGCCTGATGCTCGCCTCGACGTCCCACAGCCGGACCGTCTGGTCCGTCGATGCGGTGGCCAGGCGTTCGCCGTCCGGGCTGAAGGCGACGCTGTTGACGTGGTCGGTGTGGCCGCCGAGAACGGCGAGCTCGCAGTTCTCAACTCTGCGTACTGCGGCCTCGACGTCCCAGAGCCGCGCGGTGTTGTCATAGGAACCCGAGGCGAGGCGGCGGCCGTCCGGGCTGAAGGCTACCGAGTAGATGCCTCTCGTGTGGTCCCAAAGGGTCGCCAGCCTGGGCGGCGCCTTGCGATTCTCGGCGAGGCGCTCCCAATCGGAGAGGTCCCAGAGCTTCAGCGTGCCGGTGGCGTCACCGGTGGCAAGCAGGAGCCGCCCTTCACTTCGTTTGGCGGCGGCGGCCGTCACCGACCTGCGATGCGCGGGCCATTCCAGGATTGGGCGTCCTCCCGGCATGCTCAGCCGCCAGAGCCGCACGCCCCAAAGCGTCCGGTCATCGGGACGCTCGCGCCAGGTGGTGAGGAGCAGCCTGCCGTCCGGGCCGAGGCACAATGGAGACTCGGTTTTCTCGACGGGACAATCAACGAGCGGCCGCTTTGAAT
>JBHHUY010000082.1:0-11935 GCA_046753965.1 Phycisphaerae bacterium | reverse complement strand
CATCAGGTTGAAGACGCCGTTCGTCTCTTCCGTTTCGGCCGAGAGTCCTCCGGGCCACAGGACGTTCACGGCCACGAATGAACTCCAGGCCATCGGCCGAACGAGGCACACGAGGGCCGGGTTCAATTCAGAGCGGTCGGTTGTTGCCGCGAAACGCGTCTCCGCCGAGGACATGAGAACGCGGGTTGACTCCGGGACGATCGCCGCCGATACGAATCGGTCCGGACGGAGGTGCCGGCGTGCCGCCCGCAGGAGATCGTCCGTGCTCGCGGCCCGGACCGATGCCAGGTAGGCCTCCGTGTAACCCACACTGCCGGTCGCCAGAAAGTCCTCACCCAACTGCGCCGCCAGCCCCTCGGCCGTTTCGCTGGGATAAAGCACATCCACACGGACGCGCTGTTTCGCCCGCTGCAACTCCGCCGCGGTGATTGGCGCGTGTTCCAATCGCTCGATCTCCTCCAGGACGGCTTCCTCAACGGTCTCCAGCCTCGCCACATCACAGCGCACGTCGATCTGAAAGGTCCCAGGCGTGTGCCAGGTGCTGTCGTGAGAGGCCGACACTTCGTGCACCAAGCCCCGGTCCCACCGCAGCGATTTGACGAGTCGTGCGTCGTCGCCCGCTCCCAGAACCAGACCGAGCAGGTCCAGCGCGGCGTCATCGACGGTCCCCTCCCGTACCGTCCGCCAGCCGATCGTCGCCGCCGCTGAGGCGACCGGCATCCGTCGCCTGGCGCGAATCCGCGAGAGGACGGGAAGCAGAGCCGGCCCCCGGATTGCCGGGCTCGGCCGCCATTGCCATGTCTTGAACGCCTCCAGGATGGTTCTCGCAGTCGCATCCGGGTCGAGGTCGCCGGCAATCACCACGACCACACCATCCGGGACATGCGTTTGGCGGTAGTAGTTGAGCAGATCCTCCCGCGTCAGCGCTGCCACGCCCTCTCGTCGGCCGATGACCGGGTAGGCGAGCGGATGGCCCCGATACAGGATGCCACTGAGCATCTCCTCAAGCTGGGCCTCGGGATCGTCCCGATCCTGTTCGAGTTCGCGCAGGACGACAATGCGTTCACGTTCGAACACAGCCTGCGACAACCGCGGCCCCGTCACGTAGTCCGCGAACATCTCGATCGCGTGCGGGATGTGTTCGGGACTCACCGTGACATGGTGGCAGATGTGGTCGACGGCGGTGTAGGCGTTGACGAGGCCGCCGAGCGATTCGCCCAGAGACAGCAACTCGGCTTCGCTGTGCCGGGCGGTGCCGTCGCCGGTGATGACGTGTTCGAGCAGGTGGCTGATTCCCGTGCCGGCCCATCGACCTTCGTAGATGCTGCCGGCCCGGATGTAGACGCGGACCGCGGCCACATCCGCTGCCGCGTTTCGCGCCAGGATCGCCGTCAGGCCGTTGGTCAACACGGTCAGGCGCTGATCCGGCGTATCGATCAAACGATATGCTTCGCGGAGCACGCCGGCTCGTTTCTCCCCCGACGGGTGCCGTTCGTTGCGGCCCATGCCTCAGGATTCCGGGCCTTGGCCCCCTTCGGCCCCCGCCCCCTCGCGCGCTGCGGCGTGGCGCACCCGGAGCAGGGTCTTCACGCGTGTCAGCAGGTCCACTCGGTTGACGGGCTTGGTGATGAAATCGTTCGTCCCGACTTCGATCCCCCGCTCGATGTCTCCCAGCTCGTAGAGCGCCGTGACCACGATGATCGGGATGTCCTTCGTCGCCGGATCGGACTTCAACTTCTGGCAGACCTCGAATCCGCTCATCCGCGGCATCATGATGTCCAGCAGGATCAGGTCCGGCCGCTCGGACGCCACCTTCTCCAGACAACTCTGGCCGTCGGTCGCGCTGATTGTCGTGACGCCGTCCAACTCCTCCAGATAGGCCTCGAGCAGTTCGAGGTTCTGGAGGTTGTCGTCGACCACAAGCACCTTGCTCGGCGGCAATGGCAGATCCGGTTCAGTCACGCCTCACCCGGTTTTTCGCTCACCAGCGTCCTCAAGAACGAGCCGAACTCGCCCAACGCCTCCTCGGTCGCGCCGATTTCCGTCGCGAGCGCCATGATATCGTCGAAATCATCCACGTCACGTCGCTCGGCCAGGCATCCGACACGCAGCCCCGCGTCGGCCGCTCGCCGGCGGGTCTGATTGAGCACCTGTTGTGAACTCCAGTCAATCGCTTCAAACAGGGAGGGGTGCCACCGCCGCAGACCGAGGAGGTAATAGCCCCCGTCCAGCGCCGGCCCGAGGACCACGTCGTCCCGCGACAACAGGTCGAACGCCCGCGACACATCCGTCCTCGACATCTGTGGGCAGTCGCTTCCCACGACAATGACACGACCCGCTCCACGGGCGAACTCGGCCTCGATCACGCGTGACAACCGGGTTCCAAGGTCGCCGTCGCCCTGCGGTTCGATGCGGAGTGTCCGTCGGACAAGCTCATCAAACGATGCCCCGTCCGGCGAGACGGCCAGGACGACTTCCGCATTCGGCACGTCACAAACCGTCTCGAGGGTTAGACTCAAGCTACGGCGGTGGACGTCGGCGGCCTGATCGGCCGTCAGCGGCCCGATGAGACGGGTCTTCACACGGCCGGGTTCGGGGTATTTCGCGAACACGATGACCACGTTCGGTCCATCCGGCATGATTCAGCCATCCCGCAACGCGGACAGGGCCGCGCCGATAAAGCCCGCATCGTTGCCCAGCGCCGCGATCTTCAACGTGGGCGCCGGGGCCAACTGCGTCGAGTTGAGGTGCTTCACAGCCCGCACGATCGGATCGAGCAGCAGGTCCCCCGCCGCGCTCATCCCCCCCGCGATGACGATGCGCTCCGGCGCCAGCGTCCGCTGGATGTTGATGCAGGCCATGGCCAGGTATCGGCTCGACTCCTCCCAGACACGGGTCGCGACCGGATCACCGCGCTGCACACCTTCAGCCACCAGTTCCGAGGTGATGCGGTCACCGCGATCCAACGCCTGCTTCAGCCATGACCCTTCGCCCTTTTCGATCAGCTCCCGCGCCCGCCGGGCGGTCGCATACGCCCAGGCGTAGGTCTCGAGACAACCCCGCTGTCCGCAGGTGCACGGGCGCCCGGCGATCTCGACGATCATGTGGCCCAGCTCGCCGGCGCCGTCGGCCGTGCCGCGCCAGAGTCGGCCGCCGAGCACCAGGCCGGAGCCGATCCCCGTGCCGAGCGTCAGCAGCACCAGGCTCTGCGCTCCGACGCCCGCACCGCAGTGGTTCTCCGCCAAGGCCGCCGCGTTCGCGTCGTTCTCGACGACGACGGGAAGCCCCGCCGCCGCTCGCACCCTGGCCGCCACCGGGGCCCCTTCCCATCCGCTCAGGTTGGGCGCGGCCAGGACGACGCCGTCGGCGTGGCGCACGATGCCGGGCACACCCAGGCCCACCCCCTTCAATCCGCCATCCATCGAGCGCGCAAGCTGCGCCAGCGACTGGATCATCCCTCCCAACCGGTCGAGCACGTGGTCGAGGCCGCTTTCGGCCTCGGTGGTGAGGCTCCGCTTCTCCAGCACCTTGCCCGATGAGGAGACGATTCCGCCCTTGATCGCCGTTCCTCCGACGTCAATGCCGATCGCCAGCGCCATGTCGCTGATTCCCATGCCGATGATTGTAACAGACTGCGGCGAAGCGGGCGCTCAGCGTCGCGCGCGATTCGGGCCGCCAAACGGCAAGCCGAAGAACCGCCGTCGCGCGTCACGCGGAACAGGCTGGGGTTCCACAGGAGGCGTGTGTGAGCGAAGACGCGCGGAAGTAGAGGCAGCACTATGCGGGCAGCGAGAAGAACCGGCGCGTATTCTCGACCGTCAGCGCCGCCAGGGCCGGCGCCGAGAGCCCCCGCACGTGCGCGATGCAGGCCGCCGTATGCGTCACATGTGCTGGTTCATTGGGCCGCACGCCGCGCACAGGTTCCGGCGACAGATAAGGCGCGTCCGTCTCCACCATCAGCCGGTCGGCGGGCAATCGCTTCGCGACCTCCCGCAATTCCGCCGACTTCCTGAAAGTTACGACGCCCGTCAGGGAAAGCCAATACCCCCGATTCAGCAATTCGTCCGCCTCCGCGATCGTCCCGGTGAAACAGTGGAACACGACACCGCGCAAGCCCGGAAAGTCCGAGAGTATCGACAGGGCATCCTGTTGGGCCTCGCGGCAGTGAATCACCACCGGCTTGTCCACTTGCATGGCGAGTTCCAACTGGCGCCGAAAGACGCGGGCCTGATCCGCGGGCGGCGCGAAGTCGTAGTGATAGTCCAGGCCGATCTCACCCACCGCGAAGAGGTCCTCGCGCTGGACAATCCGCAGCAAGGCCGTCTCCCAGCCCGCGGCGACCTTGCCGGCCGCGTGCGGATGAATCCCCGCTGATACGTGAACGTCTTCATGTTCGGCTGAGAGCGCCAGCGCCCGTTCCGCGTCCGCCAGGTCGGTCGCCACCGTTACGCAGGCCTCAATGCCCGCGGCGCGTGCTCGATCCAGCACCGCATCAACCTGCTCACGCAGGCCGTCGAAGGTGAGATGGCAATGCGAATCAATCAACGGGTACATGAGAGAATCGAGCGAACGGTCGGAACGCCCCGGCGCGTCGTCACAGGCCCGGCAGGACCGACGCCGAGAACGCTTCGGCGATGTGCCTGATCCGAGGCCTTCCCTTCCGAGGGAGCACCACACTCACGGCGTCGAAGCGATAGGCGCACTCGGGCTCGCGGTGTTCCGCCAACCAGACTCGTGCGGCGCGCGCCACTTGTCGCTGCTTGGTCGGGGTAATCTTGTCTTCGGGGTCGGCTTCGGCATCGTCGGTCAAGGTCTTCACTTCCACGAAGACGATGCAACCATCGCCGTAGCAGACGAGATCGATTTCGCCTGCGGAACAGGTGAAGTTGCGTTCGAGGAGGCGATACCCCCGGCGCCGGAGATACCGGCAGGCCGCTCTCTCGCCAGCACGGCCGATGTCCTTTCGGAGCAGCGTCACGCCAAACCGCCGTTGGAGATGATCTCGCTTCGCGATCAGACGCAGGACGACCGAACGCGTCAGGTTCCCACCGGCTCCGGCTCCGGACGCACATCCGGGGCCGTCTCCGAGGAGGCGGTCGGCTGCGCAGGCGTCGTTGAACGACTCGTGAAAACGCGTCGCTCCTTGAGACGGCGGGCCTTGCCGACCCGATCGCGCAGAAAGTAGAGTTTGCTGCGGCGAATCTTGCCGCGGCGTTGCACCTCGACGCTCACGATTCGTGGAGATTGGAGCGGAAAGATGCGTTCCACCCCCTCGTTGTTCACGATTCGACGGACCGTGAACGTCTCGCCCATTCCGCGGCCCCGGCGGGCGATCACCACGCCGATGAACGGCTGAGTCCGCTCTTTGTTTCCCTCGACGATCCGGACGCCTACAGAGACCGTGTCTCCAACGCCGAACTCGGGAAGCTTTTCTTTCACGCGCGCGGCCTCGACGGCCTCCAGATACTTGTTTCGCATCACTCGTCTCCCATCTTGCCGTCGCTCGGCCGGCTGCCGGCCGCCAGATCCGGACGCCGCTCGGCGGTCCGTTGGATCGATTGACGGCGGCGCCATGCCGCGATTCTCCCGTGGTCTCCGCTCAGCAAGATCTCCGGTACCGACAACCCTCGGAACTCACGCGGCCGAGTATACTGCGGATACTCCAGGCGAACCTGCTTCGATCCCCGAGTTTCTCCCGCATCCGTCCCGCCATCCGGCGGCGAGTCCTCGCCAAGAACAAAGGATTCTTCGGCCGTCGAGGCCGCGTCTCCCAGGGCGCCCGGCAGCAGGCGGACGACGCTATCGACCACGACCATCGCCGCGGCCTCGCCGCCCGAAAGGACATAGTCCCCGACCGAAATCTCTCGCGGCGCCAGGCCGATGCGGATGCGCTCGTCGAAACCCTCGTAGTGTCCCGCGATCAGGAGCAGACGCTCTCGTCTCGCCAGGTCCTCTGCGATCCGCTGATCGTAGCGCTCGCCCTGTGGGGTGAGCAGGATTCGCACCGCCGGGCGTTGATCCAGCCGCTCGATCGCCTCCACCGCATCAAACACGGGCCGGCACAACATCACCATTCCCGGTCCGCCGCCGTAAGGCCGATCGTCTACGCTTCGGTGCGGGTCCGTTGCGTAGTCCCGCAGGTTGTGTGTGACCAGGGTCACGCGTCCGCCGCGCCGCGCCCGTCCCACGATGCTCGCGGAGAAGAACGGCTCGCACGCCTCGGGGAACAACGTCAATACGTCGATCCGCATGGCGTCCCCGTCCTCTCAGACAGCCGCAACCACCGGGATTGCCGCGGACTGCCCGGTGTCGCCTCAGGCGGGCCCGGCCGAAGCCGGCGCCGCGGTCTTCTCTGCGGCCTTGGCTTGCCCGATCCCGTGTTTCTTCAACAAGGTCTCAACGGTCGGCGAGACCTTGGCGCCGGCGTTGAGCCAGTGCTCGATCCGATCCTTGTTCAAGACCACCTTCTTTGAGGCGTCCTTTTCCAGCGGATCGACGCATCCCAGCTCTTCCAGGAAGCGGCCGGTCGGCGGAAACCGCTCATCCCCGGCGCGGAGCCTGAAGAACGCCCGGTGGCGACGTCCCAGACGGACCAATCTCAGCTTGACGGCCATAGAGTCCTCAATCGCTGCATCGTGCTTCTGAATCCCGAAGTCCCGGCCCCACGGCCGAGACACGCCATGCAAAACATACCACTATACCAGGAACCACGGGGAAGGCAACCTGCTCGCCGATCCCGTCGCGCGGCTCGCCGGCCGCGCCGCCGAGCCGACCGGCAGTTATAATGCCCCTTTCCGGCCGCGCCGCCGAACCGTCCGGCCGCCCCGCGTCGGCGAAGACCCTGTGAAGGAGCCCCGCTCAGTGGCAGAAAACCAACTTCAGAACCTGATCGACGTCGCCGCAGGCCGCAAGCCCGCCGATCTCGTCATCAAGAACGGCCGAATCGTCAATGTCTTCTCCCATGAAATCCACCGCGGAGACGTCGCTGTTCAGCATGGAAGGATTGCCGGAATCGGCGCGTATCGATCCTCGAATGTCATCGATCTCAACGGCCGATATCTCTGCCCGGGGTTCATCGACGCCCACGTCCACATCGAGTCCTCGATGCTCGCCGTGCCGGAGTTCGCCCGGGTTGTCGTCCCGCACGGCACGACGACCGTCGTCGCGGACCCCCACGAGTTCGCCAACGTCATGGGCACCGAAGGCATCTCCTACGTTCTTCGGGCCGCCAAATCGGGGCCGCTCAGCGTCTATGTGATGCTGAGTTCGTGCGTGCCGGCCAGCCCGCTCGAATCCGCTGGCGCCGTGCTCTCCGCCGAGGATCTCCAACCCTTCCTGGCAAACCCCTGGGTCCTCGGTCTCGCTGAAATGATGAACTACCCCGGCGTCGTCGCCGCGCAGCCTGACGTTCTGGGGAAGATCAGGCTGACGCGCGATCGAATCATCGATGGACACGCGCCGGGACTCGCCGGAACCGATCTGACGGCCTACGCCGCCGCCGGGGTCATGAGCGACCACGAGTGCATCACCGCCGAGGAGGCCGCCGAGAAACTGCGACGCGGCCTCCACATCATGATCCGCGAGGGCTCCCAGACGCGCAATCTCGACGCCCTTGTGCCGCTGGTCACTCCGGCCAATGCCTCGCGTTTCTTGTTCTGCACCGACGACAAGGATGTCCGCGACCTCATCGAGGAGGGCCAGATCGACTACATGGTTCGCAAGGCCGTCGCCCGCGGACTCGATCCGATCCTCGCCGTCCGCCTCGGCTCCCACAACGCCGCCCGCTATTTCGGTCTCCGCCAGACCGGCGCGATCCTGCCCGGCTATCGGGCCGACATGACCGTCCTTGACAACCTAAGCGACTGTCGCGTCACCCACGTGTTTCGGTGGGGGCGGCTCGTGGCTCAGGACGGCCGGTTTCTGGAAAGCGCAGAGCCCGCCGGCACCCTTGCGCCGATGCGCGGCACCATCAACATTCGGCCCATCGAGCCGGCCGACCTGGCCATCCCCGCACCGAGAGGCTCGAACTCAGATCACCCTCCCGCCATCCAGGTCATCCAGGTGTTGGACAACCGGATCGACACCGATCGCAGCGTCCTCCCGGCCTCGGTCCGAAACGGCGAACTCGTCGCAGACCCATCCCGTGACCTCGCCAAGATGGTGGTCGTCGAGCGGCACCGCGCCAGCGGAGAGATCGGCCGTTGCTTCGCCCATGGCTTCGGCCTCAAGGGCGGGGCCATGGCCAGCAGCGTCGCCCACGACGCGCACAACCTCATCGCCGTCGGCACCAACGATTCGGATATGCACCTGGCCCTGATGCATCTTGTCAAGCTGCAAGGCGGGCTCGTCGTGGTCCGGGAGGGCCGCGTGCTGGCGGACGTGCCGCTCCCGATCGCGGGGCTCGTCACCGATCAACCCGCGGCCGTCACGGCCCAGAAGCTCCGCGATCTTACGCGAGCGGCCCACGATCTCGGGTGTCGATTCGATCAGCCCCTGATGGCCCTCGCGTTCCTCAGTCTCTCGGTCATCGGCAAGCTCAAGCTCACCAACCAGGGCCTGATCGACGTGGAGCGTTTCGAGCCCATCCCCCTCATCGCCGGGTGACGGCCGGCCGGTCGGCGACCGTCACGGCAGAATCGCGTCCCAGAAGCCGTACATCATCTCGAAGAGGAATATGCGGACCGGCAGATTCAGCCATTCCAGCAGTGTCAATGCGAGTGTGGCGGGCGCCCCGAGAACGCCGAGCAGACGACCGGGTACACTCGCCGGCGTGACGCCGCCCTCGACGGGCACACTGAAGATGAATCCGAGGAAGGCCCGCAAGGCCCCGCGATCGACCACCTTGCCGCCGGTTTCCGACCCGCCGGTGCCTTCGCCCTCCGCCGGCGCCTCGCACTCATCGGGCACGCCGTTCGAGTTGGAATCCGTACTCACCCCGTTGGCGACATCGCATGTGTCCGGAACGGTGTTCGCGTTGCAATCGAGCGCCGCACCGTCGTCGAGGTCGCACTCGTCCGGTACGCCGTTTGCGTCGCAGTCGGCGCTTCGTGTTTCCGCGATGTCGCAGCCGTCCAGAACACCATTCGCGTTGCAGTCTGTCGCCGTGCCGTCCTTGAGCTCACACGTATCGGGGATGCTGTTGCCGTTGCAATCGTCGCTCGTGTCCGCTAGCAGATCGCAGGCATCGGGAACACCGTTCTCGTTGCAGTCCACCGCGGTGCCGACGGCGAGTTCGCACGTATCCGGCACGTCATCACTGTTGCAGTCGGCGGCGGTCCCGTCTTCAATCTCGCAACCGTCCAACCGCCCGTTCGCGTTGCAATCGAGGCTCGGGTCCGCGTCGATTTCATCCGCGTCTGTCGTGCCGTTTCCATCACAATCGGTCCCACCGGCGACAGCGCCTTGGCGGATCAGAATGCTCGGCGTGTCGGAGACCAGGTCGGGTGTGCCCGCGTCGATCGGACTCGAATCCGCGAAGGCGATGTCCACAGGCGTTCCCAGGAACGTCGCCCACACGAACGCCCCGATGCCGGAGAAGATCTCGATATCGCCCTCCGGCGGTACGCTGATCTCCAGGTCAAACTCGAACAGCTCGACCAGACCGCTCTCGGAGCCGAAGAAACTCAACTGGCCGGCATCATCGATGATCGTGCCCGGACCGCTTCCGAGAATCGGATCGTCGTTGAAATCAAGAGCACTCAGATAGGTCACGGATGTCGCGGAGATGGTGTCGTCATCCGGCGCGATCAGGTCCAGCGCGTAGCTGATGATCGCGTCCATCTCGTCGATGTCCGCCACGAATCGGATGGTGAAGGTGTAAACGCCGGGCTCGCCGTCGGTCGTAATGATCAACGGAAGCCCCGCCGCGCCTTGTTCGACGCTGACGACGCCGTCTCCCGGGCCCGTCGAGTCGACCAGCTCGTACCACGCCGCGATCTCGGCCCGCGCCGTCGGCGTGCTCGTCAGGAAGCAAGTCACCGCAAGCGAGAGCACGGCCGCGGCTCCGGCGCGCACACGCCCGGATGAGCAAAGACCTTTCCCAGCAGTCAACATGGATTCCCCCCCGTTGGATGGCCACGCAGCCCCCCCCATGAACGCCGCCCGTAGATTCTAGGCCCGGGGCCCAGGCAGGAACGAGACGGCCCGTCGACGATTCGGACTTTGGTGGGGCGCCCACGCGCAGAGGTGCTCAAGCACGGAACAGCAGGTGCGATTCTGCCGGTTCCACGGCCGATAGGGCCAAAGCGGACGGGCCGATATCGGAGGCCTGCCGGCCGGGGCGTCCGCCCCGCCACGGAAGACTCCGACCGTTTCCGTGCAATAGACCCACCGGGTCACTAGAATGCACAATCGAGCCGAGACGAAGGGAACACCGATGGAACTAAACCTTGACGCCCTACGGCAGATGTCTCCCACCGGCTGACCGCCGAGGATTCCAGTTCCGATCATGAACACAACAACCCGAATCGGGACACGACCGTGTGCCCGACCGCAACCCAACGAGACCCCGGAGCCGCCCAAGTGAGCATGAATCCAACCGTCGATATCGAACAGGCCGTCCGAGACCGCTACACGGGCGGCGCCAAGACATTCGAGCCGGGTCTTTGTTGCCCGTCATCCAGCTACGACGAGCGCTATCTCCAGGTCATTCCGCAGGAGATCATCGAGAAGGACTACGGGTGCGGCGATCCGACCGCCCATTGCCGGGAAGGTGAGACGGTGCTGGACCTCGGCAGCGGCGCAGGCAAGGCCTGCTACATCATGGCCCAGCGAGTGGGCCCGCGCGGGCGTGTCATTGGGGTCGACATGAATGACGAGATGCTGTCCCTCGCGCGGAAATACCACGGGGAAGTCGTCGGAAGAATCGGATACGACAACGTCGAGTTTCACAAGGCCCGGATTCAGGACCTGCGGCTCGACATCGACCGCGTCGACGCCCGGCTGCGCGAGCACCCGGTTCGCACCGCGGCCGATCTCGACGAATTCAACGCCTTCACACGCCGGATTGCCGAGACAGCGCCTGTCATCGCCGACGACAGCATCGATCTGATCGTTTCCAACTGCGTTCTGAATCTTGTCCGACCAGAAGAGAAGAAACAGCTCTTCGCCGAGATGTTCCGCGTCCTCCGTCGGGGCGGCCGCGCCGTCATCAGCGACATTGTCAGTGACGAGGATATTCCCGAATCCATGCAGCGCGACGAAACACTCTGGAGCGGATGCATCAGCGGCGCCTTTCGCGAGGATGGTTTCCTGCGGGCCTTCGAAGATGCGGGCTTTCACGGGATCTCCATCCTCCGGTATGACGAGCAACCGTGGCAGACCATTGGCGGGATCGAGTTCCGCTCCGTGACCGTCTGCGCCTACAAGGGAAAACACGGCCCTTGCTTCGAACACAATCAGGCCGTGCTCTACAAGGGGCCCTTCAGCGCGGTCCATGACGACGACGGCCACCGTTATCCCCGCGGTGTTCGAATCGCCGTCTGCAGGAAAACCTTCGACCTGCTCCGCACGGGGCCGTATCAAGAACAGTTCGTTTTTGTTGAGCCCCGTGTGCCTGTCGCGCCGGACGCCGCCGAGCCGTTCGACTGCAAACGCGCCGTCGTCCGATCGCCGAAGGAGACCAAGGGCGCGGCCTACGACGCCACCAGCGAAGAGCCTGCTTCGTGTTGCGGGCCCGAGGGCTGCACCTAGTGCACTTTCATTCCTGAGTTTGCGGGTATAGCCGCTTCAGTTTGATGCGGGCGTCGTCGGTCGTGAACCGCCAGTCCACCGGTTTCCGGGCGGCGTTCCGATCGTGCTCCCACGCTACGACCTCCCTGACTAAGGAGCCGCGCAGGGGCACCTGTTCATGACCAAGGCAAACGCATTCTCGGGAATATGGCCGCCTCAACGGCCACCAGCCGACCGGGAACTGCCATATGCCGCCGAGAACGCG